>NZ_VJWX01000353.1 GCF_007713715.1 Amycolatopsis rhizosphaerae | reverse complement strand
CTCCCGTACTCGCGCCGCGGCGCCCGACCCGCCAGTTGATGGTGGGTTCGGTGGGTGTGGGCAGCGAACACCCGATCTCCGTGCAGTCGATGACCACCACGCTGACCGCGGACGTCAACGCCACGCTGCAGGAGATCGCCGAGCTGACCGCGGCGGGCTGTGACATCGTGCGCGTCGCCTGCCCTTCGGCGGACGACGCGGAGGCGCTGCCCGCGATCGCGAAGAAGTCGAAGATCCCGGTGATCGCCGACATCCACTTCCAGCCGAAGTACGTCTTCGCCGCGATCGAGGCCGGTTGCGCGGCCGTCCGGGTGAACCCGGGCAATATCAAGAAGTTCGACGACAAGGTCAAGGAAATCGCGCAGGCCGCCAAGGACCACGGCACGCCGATCCGGATCGGGGTCAACGCGGGTTCGCTGGACCCCCGCCTGCTGAAGAAGTACGGCAAGGCGACGCCGGAGGCGTTGGCGGAGTCGGCGCTGTGGGAGGCGTCCCTGTTCGCCGAGCACGACTTCCACGACATCAAGATCTCGGTCAAGCACAACGACCCGGTGGTCATGGTGCGGGCGTACGAGCTGCTCGCCGAGCAGTGCGACTACCCGCTGCACCTCGGCGTCACCGAGGCGGGCCCGGCGTTCCAGGGCACCATCAAGTCGGCGGTGGCCTTCGGTGCCCTGCTGCGGCAGGGCATCGGCGACACGATCCGCGTCTCGCTGTCCGCGCCTCCGGTGGAGGAGGTCAAGGTCGGCGCGCAGATCCTGCAGTCGCTGAACCTGCGCCCCCGCAAGCTGGAGATCGTGTCCTGCCCGTCGTGTGGCCGTGCTCAGGTGGACGTGTACAAGCTGGCCGACGAGGTGACGGCGGGCCTGGAGGGCCTGGAAGTGCCGCTGCGGGTGGCCGTGATGGGCTGTGTGGTGAACGGCCCCGGTGAGGCCCGCGAGGCCGACCTCGGGGTGGCCAGCGGCAACGGCAAGGGGCAGATCTTCGTGCGGGGCGAAGTGATCAAGACCGTGCCCGAGCACCAGATCGTGGAGACCCTGATCGAAGAGGCCATGCGCATCGCGGAGGAGCACGGCGACGCGGAAGGAAGCGGTCAGCCCGTCGTCACGGTGAGTTAGGCTCCGAGCTCGGTGGGCGCTTCTCGGGCGCCCTTGCCGCTATCCTTGAGGGCAGTCGTCGAGCGCAGAAACGGGGTGGGGTCGTGAGCGTTGCTTTCACGGATTCCGCGCTGAGCTGGAACTACCTGCTGGATACCTGGCGCGAACTCGAGGTGCCGGGGGGATGGCGGCCCGAACTCACCGTCGAGGGGATCCGGATGACGCCGCCACCGGGGGGACCGCACAACCTCATCGCAGGCTGGGTACACCGGGGATTGTTGCCCGCGGTACCGGAAGGGTGTGAGGTCTTTCAGACCCTGGGGGTGGGGATCGAGCGGATCGGCGGGATCTACGTGCCCGATCTGTGTGTGGTGCCGCGTGACGTGATCCCGGAGAACTCGGACCCGGTGCCCGCGGAACACGTCCTGCTGGCCGTGGAGATCACCTCGCGGGGCAATGCCCGGCACGATCGCTCGAAGAAGAAGTGGGCCTACGCGCACGGCCCGATCCCGCTGTACCTGCTCATCGACCAGTTCGATGAGGACGGTCCGGCCGTTTCGCTGTTCTCCGATCCGGTGGACGGCGTGTACGGCAAGACGATCCGGGTGCCGTTCGGCCGTGAAATCGAAATCGGCGAGCCGTTCGGCCTTCGACTGGACACCACGCGGTTCTAGGACGGCGCCATGGTGTCGGGGCGGCCGGTTGCCCGTGCCGGGGGGTCATCTGGCAGTCTGGACGATGTGTTGCGGCTTGCCGGTGCACGGCTGCTCGGTGATCGGGACTTCGCGGCGGTCCGTGCCGTTCTCGCGGCCGACCCCGTGGCGAGTTGCATGGTGAGCGCTCGCGTCGAGGTCGCCGGTCTCGATCCGTGGCGGCTCGGCGGTGAGCTGTGGGCGGCCGACTACCGCGGCTGGGGCTCCGGGCGGCTGCCCGGCCTGTGCTTTTCCGGCCCCAACCTGATCCCCCTGCGTGGCAACGCTTCCGCGCTGCGTTCCTTCGCCGACCGTGCGCTGCGCCGCCAGCGCCTCTGTTCCTCTCTCGTCGGTCCGTCCGAGCAGGTGCTCGGGCTGTGGGACCAGTTGGCGGGGGAGTGGGGCCCCGCCAGGGAGGTTCGCGAGGACCAGCCGCTGATGGCGATGGACGGCCGGACGGAGGTGGCGGTGGATCCGCTGGTCCGTCCGGTGCGGCCGAGTGAGATCGAGCAGTACCTGCCGGCCGCGATCGCCATGTTCGTCGAAGAGGTGGGGGCGGACCCGTGCGCGGGAGACGGCGGCGCGAGCTACCGTGCCCGCGTGGCCGAGCTGATCGCGAGCGGGCGCGCGTTCGCGCGGTTCGAGGGCCGCGAAGTCGTGTTCAAGGCCGAGATCGGCGCGCTTTCCCGTACCGTGGGCCAGATCCAGGGTGTCTGGGTGCGTCCGGACCGGCGAGGCCGCGGCCTGGGCAGGTCCGGGACCGCGGCGGTGGTGAGCCATCTGGTCAACGGATTGGGCCGGACCGCCAGCCTGTACGTCAACTCCTTCAACAGTCCCGCGCTGGCCGCCTACCGGGCGATCGGCTTCCGCCAGGTCGGCCGCTACGCCACGGTCCTGTTCTGATGTTCCGGGCACGCCGTAGGGTGGAGGTATGTCCCAGCGTGCCCCACTGAAGCCCGGCGTCCAGACGCCCCGTCGACCCGTCCCCGCCAGCATTCCGCGCCCCGAATACGTGGACAAGCCGGCACCGAAGCGCGACAACGGCAATGGTGTGCGCACTTCCGAGGTCATCGAGGCGATGCGGATCGCGGGCCGGATCGCGGCGCAGGCGCTGGAGGAGGGTGGCAAGGCCGTCAAACCCGGCAACACCACCGAAGACGTGGACAAGGTGGTGCACGAATTCCTGCTCGACCACCACGCCTACCCGTCGACCCTGGGCTACCGGGGGTTTCCCAAGTCCTGCTGCACCTCGCTGAACGAGGTCATCTGCCACGGTATCCCGGACTCGACGGTGATCGAGGACGGCGACATCTGCAACATCGACGTCACCGCCTACATCGGTGGGGTGCACGGTGACACGAACGCCACCTTCCTGGCAGGCGACGTGTCGGAAGAGGTGCGACTGCTCGTCGAGCGCACGCACGAGGCCACCATGCGGGCGATCAAGGCGGTGCGCCCGGGGCGGCAGCTGAACGTGATCGGCCGCGTGATCGAGTCCTACGCCAAGCGGTTCGGCTACGGCGTCGTGCGGGACTTCACCGGTCACGGTGTCGGACCCGCCTTCCACACCGCGCCGACCGTGCTGCACTACGAGGAACCGTCGGTGACGACGGTGATCGAGCAGGGCATGACGTTCACGATCGAGCCGATGATCACACTCGGCACGATCGACTACGACGTCTGGGACGACGACTGGACCGTCACCACGAAGGACAAGAAGTGGACGGCCCAGTTCGAGCACACCATCGTCGTCACCGAGACGGGCGCGGAGATCCTGACTCTTCCCTGAGCAGTAACTGGTCGAGGAAGCCGCCGGCTTCGGCGGCGGCCCGTTCCGGATCGCGGTCGGCGATCGCGGCCAGCAGGCCGTGGTGGCCGATCTCGATCCGCTCGTCGAGGTGGTCGTGGGAGGTGGTGGCCACGCTGGCCGTCACCACCTCGGTGAGGCCGCGGTAGAGCTCGGTGAGCAGCGTGTTGTGTCCACATTGGACGACCTTGAGGTGGAAGCCGGCATCCGCGCGGACGAAGTCCTCGAGGGAGTTCTCGCGCTGCGCGCGCTCGCGTTCGTCCAGCAGTGCGCCGAGTTCGGCGAGTTCCTCGGGGGTGTGCGCGGTCGCGGCCAGGCGTGCGCCCTCCATTTCGAGGCTGCGCCGCACCTGCAGGACCTCGCGCAGTTCGGTGCCGCACAGGCGGCGGAGGGCGCCGGACACCTCGCTCGTGGCCCGGACGTAGGTGCCGTTGCCCTGCCGTACTTCGAGGAGGCCGCCGTGTGCGAGCGCGCGGACGGCTTCCCGCACGGTGTTGCGGCCGACGCCGAGGGTGGTGGCGAGGGCGCTCTCCGTCGGGATGCGGTGGCCCACCGGCCACTCGCCCCCGGCGATGGCGCCCTTCAGTTGCTCGATCACCTGGTCCACGAGCCCGGCCCGCCGGGTGGTGGCTAGTGGCACACCTGATCCCTTCACCCGATCATCCTATGTCTGCCATAGTAGCCAGTGTGGCCGACATAACCGTGCAACAGCCTTCCGTGCGCCGGGTGCTCTCCGGCGGTGTCCTCCTGGGGGTCGCCGTCGTGCTCGCAGCGGTGAACCTGCGTCCGGCGGTCACCTCGGTCGGCTCGGTGCTCGACGAGATGCGGGAAACGCTCGGTGCCTCCTCGACCTGGGCCGGTGCCCTCACCACGGTGCCCGGCCTCTGTTTCGCGGCGGCCGGTTCGACCGCGCCCTGGGTGGCCCGGCGGATCGGGCTCGGGGGTGCGGTCGCCACGGCACTGGCGCTGCTCACCGCCGGACTGGTGCTGCGGGTACTGGACGGCCCGCTGGTGGTGCTCGGCGGCACCCTCGTCGCCACCGCCGGGATCGCGTTGGCGAACGTGCTGATCCCCGTGGTGGTGAAGGAGTCCTTCGCAGCACGTGTCGGGCTGATGACGGGGCTCTACACCGGGGCGCTGCAGGCCGGTGGCGCCCTCGGCTCCGCCGTGACACCGCCCTTGGACACCGCGCTCGGCGACTGGCGCCCGGCACTGGCGTCTTGGGCGGCGCTGTCCGGTCTCGCGCTCGTGGTGTGGCTCGCCGCCGCTCGTGGCCGTCCCTCGCCGCCGGTGCCCCAAGGAGCACACGGCGAGGCCGGCCGGTCCCTGCTGCGCAACGGCCTGGCATGGATCGTGACGCTGTTCTTCGGCTTCCAGGCCTGCCTGGCCTACATCGTGATGGGCTGGCTGCCGCAGGTGCTGATGGACGCCGGAGTGAGCCGCGGTGACGCGGGCCTGCTGCTCGGCCTGGTCTCCGTCCTCGGGCTCCCGGTCAGCCTGGTCGTGCCGCCGCTGGCGGCCCGGCAGGGCAGCCAGAGCTGGTGGATCCTCGGACTCGGCGCGTCCGGCTTCGCCGGGGTGACCGGGGTGATGGTCGCGCCCGGTGCGGCGCCGGTGCTGTGGTCCATCCTCATCGGCATCGGGATGAGCGTGTTCTCCCTCGCGCTGACCACGATCGCCCTGCGCAGCCGCACCTCGCACGACACCGCCCGCCTGTCCGGGATGGCGCAGGGGCTCGGTTACCTGCTCGCCGCGGCGGGCCCGTTCCTGTTCGGCCTGCTGCACGACCTCACCGGGGGCTGGACGGTGCCGTTCGCGATGGTGCTCACCGTGGTGGCCGGACAGCTGGTGTTCGGTGTGCTGGCCGGCCGTCCCCGCTACCTCTGACCCTTCACGGGCAGGTTCAGCAGTGCGTTTTCGATCAGCTCGGGCAGTGCGGGGTGGATCCAGTACTGGCCCCGCGCCATGGTGTGCGCGTCGAGTCCGAAGCTCATCGCCTGAATCAGCGGCTGGATCACCGTCGCGGCGTGCGGGCCGATGATGTGCGCGCCGAGCAGGAGGCCGGTGGCGGGATCGGCGAGCAGTTTGGCGAAACCACTCGTGTCCTCCATCGCCCAGCCGAAGGCGATCCCGGCGTAGTCCTGAGTGGCGGTCACGTATTCCAGCCCGCGCTGCCGCGCCTGCTGCTCGGTCAGGCCGACCGAGGCGACCTGCGGGGACGAGAACACCGCGTGCGGCACGAAACGGTGATCGGCCTCGATCGGCTCGCCGGGGTGAAGCAGGTTGTGCTGCACGACCCTGGCCTCGTGGTTGGCCACGTGCTTGAGCTCGAAGGGCGAGGACAGGTCGCCCAGCGCGTAGATCCCCTCGACGGAGGTCTGCTGGTGCGTGTCCACCTCCACGTGGCCACTGTCCAGAGTGGATACACCAGTGGCGGCCACGCCGAGCAGGTCGGAGTTGGGCCTGCGCCCGGCGGCGACCAGCAACTGATCGCCGGTCACCGTTTCACCGCCTTCCAGTTCGAGAGTCACCCCGGAACCGTCACGGCGTGCCCGCAGGGTCCGCCGGTTCAGCCGGACGTCGTACCGCCGGCTCGCCAGTTCGGTGAACCGCCGGCTGATCTCCTCGTCTTCGTAGCGCAGGAGCGCGCCCGAACGGGCGATCACGGTGACCTTCACCCCGAAGGAGGCGAACACGTGCGCGAATTCGGCCGCGATGAAACCGCTGCCCAGGATCAGCAGGTGCCGGGGCAGTTCGTCGAGCCGCATCACGGTGTCCGAGGTGAGGTAACCCACCTCGTCCAGTCCTTCGACGTCCGGGATCACCGGCCGTCCGCCGGCGGCGAGCACGAACCGGTCCGCGCTGAGGGTCTCGGTGCCCCCGGCAGTCGTCACCGTGAGTTCCTTGTGCCCGGTGAAGCGGCCTTCGCCCTCGTACACCGTCACGTTCGCGTTGTCCGGGTGGCCGATCCGGTACTCCCGGCCGCCTGCCGCGATCGGGTCGATCCGGCCGAAGATCCGGTCGCGCACCTCGCGCCAGCGCACCGCGACCAGTTCCTCTTCCACTCCGAAGCGGTCGCTGACCGACGGGGTGGCCGCGAGGTCGGCGGTGTGCACGAACATCTTCGTCGGAATGCAGCCGACGTTGAGGCAGGTGCCGCCGAAGACCCCCTTCTCCACGATCGCCGTCTTCCAGTCGGCGAACCGCGGATCGAGAATCGAGTTCCCGGAGCCGGTACCGACGATCACCAGGTCGTAGTGGGGCACTGTCCCATCCTTTGCCGTCATCGCGTTCCGTTCCTGCCAACCGGTCCGGGACGGTGCTTGTTCCCCGCCTCAGTCGCCCGTCGCCGTGAAGTGCATGCGGTCGACCGGCTCGTGCCAGGCCCCGCCCCAGCGCCAGCCGATCGCCGCGAAGGCCCGTACCGTCGCATCGCCCGCGAGCACCATGCCGGGGCGCAGCCAGGAGCGATCGAGGTAGGCCGAGGCGAGTTCGGGCAGCACGAGATCGCCCTTGGTGTAGGGATTGCAGAACGGGTCGAGGTCGATCGCCAGGCCGTAGGCGTGGGCCGACCAGCGGGTCTGGCCGCGCGCGGGACGGCAGGCGAAGGCGCTGGTGTTGTTCCCGTCACCGGTCGGCGCCGCGCCCGGTTCGGCCGGGCCGGTGATGTGCATCTCCTCGATCGGGAACCGTGCCCCGAACAGTTCGCCGAACACCCGTGTGACCGCCTCCGCGACCGACGCGTTGACGAGCATCTCCCCGGTGTGCGCGCGACCGTCGAAACCCCAGAACGACATGGTCAGGTAGCGCAGGTCGCTCGCAGGCACCGGGCACGTGCTCTGCCAGGTGCTGCGGGCGAGCACGTCCGCGGGGACGGGCCGGATGGTCGCGGCGTACCGCCCGCAGCACCTGGCAGAGCAC
>NZ_VJWX01000352.1 GCF_007713715.1 Amycolatopsis rhizosphaerae | reverse complement strand
GTCGTATCGGCCGTGAAGGGACCCTTCACGGCCCCGGTGTGCGGTTCAGGCGCGCGGGCGGTCGCGGACGATGCAGCTCAGGCGTGCGGTGCAGGTGCGGCGGCCCGCGTCGTCGGTCAGGACGATCTCGGCGGTGATGGTGCCGCGGCCGACGTGCACCGGGACGGCGGTGCCGGTGACCATCCCCTCGCGCACACCGCGGTGGTGGGTGCAGGACAGTTCGAAGCCCAGGGTGATCTTGTCGGGGCCCGCGTTGAGCGCGGCCAGCATGGAGCCGAGCGATTCGGCCAGCACCGCGTTGGCGCCGCCGTGCAGCAGACCGTAGGGCTGGCGGTTGCCGTCCACCGGCATCGTGGCGACCACCCGCTCGGCGCTCGCCTCGACGAGAGTGAGGCCGATCTTGGCGTCGAGCTGCTGGTCAGCGGCAGCCAGGTCGATCCCCGCGAACTGGGCGAGGACCTCTTCTGACACGTGTTCGGTCACGCATGGCTCCTAATCCGATACGACAGGCAAAGCTGTCAGACCTTCACCCTAGACTCGCTGTCGTGAGCCCCAGCGAGAACCAATCCGTAGCGAACGCCACAGCGACCTTGGCCACCGCCGAGCAGGCGCGGCTGCTGCTGATCGACGGCCATTCGATGGCCTACCGCGCCTTCTTCGCCGTCCCCGCGGACCGGTTCCGTACCTCGACCGGGCAGGTCACCAACGCGGTCTTCGGGTTCACCTCGATGCTGATCAACCTGCTGCGCGACGAGCAGCCCACCCATCTCGCGGTGGCCTTCGACGTGTCGCGGCAGACCTTCCGCTCCGAGACCTACGCCGACTACAAGGCCACCCGCTCGGCCACCCCGGACGACTTCAAGGGCCAGGTCGACCTGGTCAAGGAGGTGCTGGGGGTGCTCGGCATCCCGGTGCTGGTCAAGGAGGGCTACGAGGCCGACGACATCATCGCCACGCTCGCCACGCAGGCGGTGGCCGAGGACTACCGGGTCCTCATCTGCACCGGCGACCGGGACGCCCTGCAGCTGGTCAACGATTCGGTCACCGTGCTGTACCCGCGCAAGGGCGTGTCCGACCTGGTCCGCTACGACCCGGCCGCGGTGGCGGAGAAGTACGGCCTGAGCCCCGAGCAGTACCCGGATTTCGCGGCCCTGCGCGGCGACCCCTCGGACAACCTGCCCGGCATTCCCGGGGTGGGGGAGAAGACCGCGACGAAGTGGATCCAGCAGTTCGGCTCGCTGGCCACCCTCATCGACCGGGTCGACGAGGTCAAGGGCAAGGTCGGTGACGCGCTGCGGGCCCATGTGGACGCGGTGCTGCTCAACCGGCACCTGACCGAACTGGTGCGCGACGTGCCGCTGGAGGCCGTGCCGGAAGATCTGGCGCTGCGCCCGTGGGACCGGGACGCGGTGCACCGGCTGTTCGACGAGCTGGAGTTCCGCGTCCTGCGGGATCGCCTGTTCGCGACGCTGCAGAGCGCCGAGCCCGAGGCAGAGGAGGGCTTCGAGGTCTCCGGTGCCGCGGTGCCCGCCGGCGGGCTGACCGCGTGGCTGGCCGAGCACAGCGAAAGCGGCAGGCCGTTCGGCCTGTCCTTCCGCACCATGGGCTCGTCGGTCACCGCGGACGTGCGCTCGATCGCGCTGGCCGCCCCGGACGGACAGGGCGCCTACCTCGATCCGTCCACGATGGACGAATCGGACGAGAAGGCGCTCGCGGCCTGGCTGGCCGACCCGCAGGTGGCCAAGGCCGGGCACGCGCTGAAGCCCGCGCTGCACGCGGTGCTCCTCCGCGGCTGGTCCTTCGCGGGGCTGGCCATGGACACCGCGCTGGCGGCCTACCTGGTGCGCCCCGGCCAGCGGTCGTTCGAACTGGACGACCTCGTACTGCGCTACCTGCAGCGTGAGCTGCGTTCCGACGGTGCCGAGGGCGACGGTCAGCTGTCGCTGCTCGACGCCGAGGACGGGGACCAGAAGCTCGTGCAGTCCGAGCTCGTGCGGGCCCGTGCGGTGGCCGAGCTCGCCGGCGCGCTCACCGCCGAGCTCGGCAAGATCGGTGGCACCCGCCTGCTGGAGGAGATCGAGCTGCCGCTGCTCGAGGTGATCACCGAGCTCGAGGCCGCCGGGGTGGCCGTCGACGTCGAGCAGCTCACCGAACTGGAGTCGCACTACGCGGCCCGCGTGCGGCAGGCCGAAGAGAACGCTTTCCAGGTCATCGGCAAGCAGATCAACCTCGGCTCGCCGAAGCAGCTGCAGGTGGTGCTGTTCGACGAGCTCGCCATGCCGAAGACCAAGCGCACCAAGACCGGCTACACCACCGACGCCGACGCACTGCAGACGCTGTTCGAGAAGACCGAGCACCCGTTCCTGCAGCATCTGCTGGAGCACCGCGACGCCAGCCGTCTGCGCTCCACTGTGGAGGGCCTGATCAAGGCGATCGCCGACGACGGCCGGATCCACACCACCCTGCACCAGACCATCGCCGCCACCGGCCGGTTGTCCTCGGTGGACCCGAACCTGCAGAACATCCCGATCCGCACCGAGGAGGGCCGCCGGATCCGGGACGCCTTCGTGGTGGGCACCGGTTACGCCGAGCTGATGACGGCGGACTACAGCCAGATCGAGATGCGGATCATGGCGCACCTGTCCGGCGACGAGGCCCTGATCGAGGCCTTCCAGTCCGGGTTCGACTTCCACGCGGCCACCGCGGCGAAGGTGTTCGCGGTCGAGCCCGGCGAGGTCACCGGCGCGCAGCGGGCGAAGATCAAGGCGATGAACTACGGGCTGGCCTACGGCCTGTCCGCCTACGGGCTGTCCGGGCAGCTGCGGATCTCCACCGAGGAGGCCAAGGCGCTGATGGACGACTACTTCGCCCGGTTCGGCGGGGTCCGCGACTACCTGCAGAGCGTGGTGGTGGAGGCCGGGAAGGTCGGCTACACCGAAACCATCTTCGGCCGCCGCCGCTACCTGCCCGATCTCAACAGCGACAACCGGCAGCGCCGCGAGATGGCCGAGCGGATGGCGCTCAACGCCCCGATCCAGGGCAGCGCCGCCGACATCATCAAGGTGGCGATGCTCAACGTGCACCGGGCACTGCGGCAGGAGGGCCTGGCCACCAGGCTGCTGCTGCAGGTCCACGACGAACTGGTGCTCGAGGTGGCCGAGGGGGAGCACGAGGCGGTGGAAGCGCTGGTGCGCAAGGAGATGGGCGCGGCCTGTTCGCTGGCGGTGCCGCTGGAGGTCTCGGTAGGCTCCGGCCGCTCGTGGAACGATGCGGCGCACTAAGGAGGACGCGCGAGCGACAATCGTTTTTCCTCGCTTGTGCGTCGGACCGGGTGCGGGTGTCCCGCGGGATTCTGAGGACGCGCGAGCGACAATCGTTTTTCCTCGCTGGCGCGTCCGACCGGGTGCGGGTGTCCCACGAGATCCTGAGGAGGACGCGTGAGCGCCGTGCGGATGCCCGCGGTGCCTGCCGCCGCCATCCCGCATCTGCGCCGCGCCAAGGACCACATGGACGCGCGTTTCGCCGAACCGCTCGACCTCGACCGGCTCGCCGCGGTGGCGGGCTGGTCGAGGTTCCACTTCGGCCGGTCCTTCGCCGCGCTCTACGGCGAGTCGCCCAAGGCCTACCTGACGCGCCGTCGCCTCGAGCGGGCGCAGGACCTGCTGCGTTCGGCCAACCTCACGGTGACCGAGATCTGCCTCGCGGTCGGGTTCACCAGCCTCGGCACGTTCAGCCGCCGGTTCACCGAGCTGGTGGGCGAGTCGCCTTCGGACTACCGGGCCCGGATGCGGGCGCAGGGCGCCCCCGCCGTGCCCGGATGTTTCCTCATGATGTGGACCCGGCCCAGCACATTCGGATAAGCGGTCCGGGCCGCCTGCCGCCTAGATTTTTCGGCGTACCCACTGTGACGAGGGAGAACGCCATGAGCAGGGCAGGTATCACCGCACTTTCGCACACCACCGTGTACGTGCTCGACCAGGATGCGGCGAAGGAGTTCTACACCGGGAGACTCGGTTTCCAGGTGCGCGAAGACCTGCGCATCGGGGACTTCCGGTGGCTGACGGTGGGCCCGGAGGGGCAGCCGGAGGTCACGCTGATCCTCATGGAGCCGGGGTCGCCCCAGCACGATCCGGAGACCGAGAAGCAGATCCGCGCCCTCATCGCCAAGGGGGCGTTGACCTCCGTGGTGTGGGCGACCGCGGACTGCCGGGCGACCTATGAGGAACTGCGGTCCCGCGGGGTGACCTTCCTGCAGGAGCCCGCCGAACGTCCCTACGGGGTCGAGGCGATGTTCCGGGACGATTCCGGGAACTGGTTCAGCCTCACCGAACGGCACGAACTGGACCTGGCCAAGCCCTGGGGCCCAACGGTGTGAACGGGGGGTTTCGGGGACGAAACGCCCCGGCTGGCCTCCTGCCAACGACCCGGCGGCGAGGTAGCGTTGGGGCATGACCGGCAGGAAAGCGCTGATCCTCGCGGGCACCGGAATGCTGGCTTCAGTGGCGGAAGCCCTGGTACGGGACGGGTGGACGGTGGTGCTGCCCTGCCGGCGCTACCATCCGATCGCGGTCCCCGAACCGAGACAGGGGCTGGCGGCACGTGCCGCGCTTCGCCCGCCGGGTCACCGGACCACCGGCGACGGTTCCGGCGGCCGGGCGATCTGGGTCGAGGCGCACTGGGACCAGCCCCGTGAGCTGGCGGAGAAGGCCGGTTCGGTGCTCGGCGGCCCGGCGGATCTCCTGGTCGCCTGGGTGCACGAGGAGTTCCGGGGGCCGGTGCTCGCCCAGGTGGCGCGGCTGCTGGCGCCGGGATGCCCGGTGGTGGAGGTGCGCGGCACGACCGGCGCGGCCGCGGTGCCCGCCGAACTGAGCGACCCGCGTCCCGCGCTGGATCAGCACCCGACCCAGCTGGTGCTGATCGGGTCGGTCTCGGAACTCGGCGGGGACCGGCCGCTGTCCCACAGCGAGATCGCCGGCGGCGTGCTGGGGGCCGTCCGCCGCGCCGTCGACGGGCGGCCCCCCTCGCTGCACCGGATCGGGCAGACCCGTCCTCTGGTCCGCTGAGCGGCGCCGCCTCAGCCGGGGCGCCCGGCGACGCCGCGGACCAGGTACATCACCGAATCCCGGATGTCGGAGCGTGCGCGCTGCGGCTGGAAGACCTGCCAGTCCAGCGCCACCACGAGCAGGGTGCCGAACAGCCCGGCGGCCGCGGTGGGGATCTGCACGCCCTCCGGCAGCCGTCCGGCGTCGTCGATGCGCTGAAGCTGCTGTTTCACGATGGAGATGACCTCCTCCCGCAGCAGTGTCAGCGTTTCGTGCCACTGCCCGGGAGTCCGCCACAGCTCGCTCACGAGGATCTGGGAAAAACCCCGGTACTCCGCGACGAACGTCAGCGCGGTGTCCACCATGGACTCCAGCGCCAGTACCGGGTCCGGCTCGTCCGCGTGCCCGCGCAGCCCGTCGGCGAGCTGCCCGACCCCGTACCGCAGCAGCGCGTCGATCAGGCCGTCCTTGCTGCCGAAGTTGTAGTACACCGTGCCCTTGGCGACCCCGGCCTCGGCGGCGATGTCGTCGACGGTGAGCCCGACCAGGCCACGGGTGCCCGCCAGCCGCAGCGTCGCCTCGAACAGCCGGTGCTTCGTCGTTTCGGCGCGGGAGGTCACAGGCTCAGCTCCGGTTGCAGGGCCGACACCGTCCACACGCGACGTTTGCGGGCGGCCAGTGTGGACACCGCGATCGCGCCGGCCAGGTAGGCGCACAGCACACCGACGTCGAGCAGGCTCTGCAGCGACGCCCCGGTGTAGAACAGGTGCCGCAGCCCGTCGACCACGTATCCCATCGGCAGCACGACGTGCAGCGGGTACAGCACGTCGGGCAGGGTCTGCCACGGGAAGGTGCCGCCCGCGCTGACCAGCTGCAGCACCAGCAGGACCAGGCCGAGGAACTTGCCGACGGCGCCGAACAGCGCGTTGAGCGCGTGCACGATCGCGGTGAAGGTGAGCGAGGCGAGGATCGCGAACCCGATCGCGGCCACCGGGTGCGCGACGTGGATGCCGACCAGCCAGGTCACCGCGCCGAACAGCACCAGCACCTGTGCGGTGCCCAGCAGTGCCGAGGCCAGCCAGCCGCCGACGGCCACGCGCAGCGGGGCGGTCCCGGCGGCCAGTGCCCGGGTGGACAGCGGCCGCAGCAGCAGGAACAGCACGAACGCGCCGATCCAGGTGGCGAGCGAGATGAAGAACGGGGCGAGCCCGGCGCCGTAGGTGCCCGCGTTGGCGACCCCGGCGGACTGGACGGCCACCGGGTCGGCGATGGTGTCGGCGGTCGCGGTGCGGGTCG
This sequence comes from Amycolatopsis rhizosphaerae, assembly GCF_007713715.1. Taxonomy (GTDB): domain Bacteria; phylum Actinomycetota; class Actinomycetes; order Mycobacteriales; family Pseudonocardiaceae; genus Amycolatopsis_E; species Amycolatopsis_E rhizosphaerae. The sequence continues at coordinate 1,179 of NZ_VJWX01000352.1, read as the reverse complement.
GGTCGTTCGGGTTCGGGATCTCGCGCAGCCCGGCGTTGAGCCCGTCCCGGAGCTGGGCGGCCCCGGTGGCCAGCTGGCTCGCGCCGGTCACCGCGCTCTTCTCTCCGTCGTCGAGTTTCACCGCGCCGGCGGACAGGGCGTTCGCCCCGTCGGAAGCCTGCGCGATGCCGCCCGACAGCGAGGGCGCGGCCGCGGCGAGGGCGGCCGCCCCGGTCGCGACCTGCCGCGAGCCGTCGGCGAGCTGGTTGACCTGGCCCGCGGTCTGCTGGATGCGGTTGTCCGCGTTGTCCAGTGGCGCGCGGAGTTGTCCGAGGGCGCTCAGGACCTGCTGCACCTGGGCGTCGGTGAACCCGCCGTCGCGCAACTGCTGCGTGAGCTGGTTGTTGGCGCTGTCCAGGTTGCGGCGCAGGTCCGCGGAGCTGCTCGCGAGGACGTTCGCGGCGGCCGCGAGCTGGGCGTTGCCCGCGGCGACCTGGGCGGCGCCGTCGGAGAGCCGCCGGGTGTCCTGCGGCAGGCTCGCCGTGCCCGCCTTCAGGGTGGCCAGGCCCGAGGACAGCTGAGTGCTGCCGGTGGCCAGCTGGCCGACGCCGTCGGCGAGCTGCCGCTGGCCGCCCAGGAGCTGGCCCGCGCCGTCGGCGAGCTTGCTCGCGCCGTTGGCCGCCTCCTGCGTCTTGCCGTAGATGGTGGAAAAGCCCATCAGGAACCGGTTCGCCGCCTCGGCGCCCACCTTCTCCGCGATCGTGGTGCGGATCTGCTGGGCGACCTGGTTGGCGATCGTGTGGGACAGGTAGTTGTTGGCGTCGTTGGTGGTCAGCCGGATGGTGGCCTGCTGGGGGTTGAAGTTCCCGGTGGAGAGCAGGGCGGTGGAGAAGTCCGCGGGGATGGTGATCGCGAACGAGTAGGTGCCGTCCCGCACGCCCTGCTGAGCCTGGTCCGCACTCACCTCGTGCCAGCCGAACGTCCCGGACCTGACCACCTCGTCGGTCACCTCCCGGCCCACGTTGCGGCCGCCGCTGCCGGCGTCCTCGTTGACGATCGCCGCGGGCAGCTTGCTCAGCCTGCCGTAGGGGTCGTAGTTCGCGTAGAGGTAGAACGAGGCGTAGAGCAGGGGCACCAGAACCAGCGCGGCGACCGCGAGTTTGGGCAGCTTGCCCGCGGTGAGCCGGCGCAGCTCGTTGG
>NZ_VJWX01000351.1 GCF_007713715.1 Amycolatopsis rhizosphaerae | reverse complement strand
CTCGTTGCAGGTCCGGGTCTACGCAGGCGTGGACCCGGTCACGGGTAAGCCGAGTTACCTCACCGAGACCGTCACAGGCACGGACCCGGGCGGCGAAGAAGTGCGCCGAGAAGGTCATGACCAAGCTCCTCGCCCAGGCCGACCAGCAGCGCTCCGCCAGCACTTCCGTGTCCCTGGGGTACGCGATCGACGAATGGCTGCGCAATGCCGATATCCAGGCGACGACGCGGCACGGCTATGTCGGGTACATCGAGCGCACCATCCGGCCAGCGCTCGGAGATGCGCCGGTGAACAAGCTGAGTGCGCGCATGCTGGAAACGCTCTACGGCGAACTTCGCCGATGCCGTGCGATGGAAAGCCCTTCATCGAGCACAAGACCAAAGACGACCACGACTGCAAGGAAGCCGAGCGCGGGCCGCACAAATGCAAGCCCATGGCTTCCTCATCGGTGAGGCAGATTCACTCGATCCTGAACGGAGTTCTCAGCGCTGCCGTGCGGTGGGAATGGATCAGCTCCAACCCCGCGAAAGTCGCGCAGCGCCCGCGGCAGACCCCGCCACAACCCAATCCCCCCCACATCAGCACAGGCGGCAAAGCTCGTCGAAAAGGCGTTCTCGCTGGACGAGGATTGGGGCACACTCGTCTGGCTCGCCATGACCACGGGCATGCAGCGTGGCGAAATCTGCGCCCTCCGCTGGGCGCGTATCGACCTGGACAAAGGCATCCTCGAAGTCCGCAAGAGCTACACCACGCTGCGCGGCGTCGGCCGGGAAAAGGACACCAAGACCCACCAGATGCGGCGCATCGCTCTCGACACCGAGACCACCGTCCTGCTCCGCGAGTACAAGAAGCGCTGTCAGGCTGTTTTCAAAGAGCCCGGCCGGGAGTGGGACGAAGAGTCGTACGTCTTCACCGGCTCAGGCCGCAACATCTTGAAGCCCTACCCGCCGGAGCCAGCGAGGATCGCAACTGGCGGGTCACCATCGGCCACCTCCCGCCCGCTGGCAGCGCTGGCTCTCCGGAGCCAGCGAGGATCGCAACCTCATCGTCTGCAGCCACGCCGAAGTGTGCTCGGTCCTGCAGCGCTGGCTCTCCGGAGCCAGCGAGGATCGCAACGTGGTCATGCCGGGCAGCGTCCGCAGGTCGCGTGGACGATGACCCACCCGCGATGGTGGCAGCAGGGCAGGGAGGTGTGGTTGCCATTGTGGTGTTTGGGGTTGTGCCGGTGGGTCCATAAATCAGGTCCCGGCGCTGGGCCAGGCGATGTCGTCAACGGTGAGGAACGGTTCGCCGGTCATGGTCGCGGGGGTTGCCCCGGTGAACGCCATGACGTCCCGATGCAGGTGGGACTGGTCGGCGTAGCCGGCGTTGGCCGCGACTTGGGCCGCGCTTTCGCCCGCGACCAAGCGATGGGCGGCATGATCGAAGCGGACCAGCCGCACGGCGCGCTTGGGCGGCAGACCGAGTTGCAACCGGAACCGGGACCACAGCCGCTTACGGCTCCATCCGACCTCGGCCGCGAGTCCGTCGACCCGGGCCAGGCCACGGCTGCCGACGATCCGGTGCCAAGCCCAGGCCACCTCCGGGTCCACCGGCGGCCCCGCCTCGTGCCGGCGGGCGAGCAGCGCGTCCGTCAACGCGAAGCGATCCTGCCACGACGAGGTTTCGCTCAGTTGCTCGCGGACTCGTGCCGCCGACCGGCCCCACAGGTCGCCCAGGGGCACGACGGCGCCGTCGAGGTCGGCGGGGGATGCGCCCAGAACCGCACGTGCGATCACCGGGGACAGGCGCACCTGCACGCACTCAACGTTCTCTCCCCACGCCCGGACCGCGCCGCCGGACCCGAACCCGGGCCCGGCGGCGATGCTGCCCAGCCGCGGCCCGGCGGCACAGTCAAGGACGGGCGAACCGGCGCCGAACTCCACAATCAGCGTCACGGCTGGGTGCGGCACCATCCGGAGCGCGTTCAGGTCACGGATACGGAATCCGGCCATGGTGACACCGGCCACCCGGCTGGGGCGCCGCGGGCACGCAACGCCCCACACAGCTGCATTGTGCACGAACGTCCGCACCGTCCCATGATAGCGAGCCGCAGGCCTGATGCGGCTAGCCAGCGCGGCAGAGTTCCCGCTGGGCGATGGAGAGCGTTTGCTGGCGCAGCGAGGGCTGCAGGGAGTCAGTGTTCATGAGCAGCGCGACCCGGCGAGGGCCGAGTTGGAGCACGCTGGAGGTGTACCCGTCGATGTCTCCCAAAGAGCCGTAGGCCGTTCCGCACGGAGTCGAGGCGATCACCAGGCCGAGGCCGTAGCTGATGCCGGGGATACCGGCACCGGCGAAGAACGCATCGGCTCCGGGCGTGGGGCGCTTCATCTCGGTAAGCAGGTGCTGCGAGAAGAGTCCCCCGCCGAGCAGTGCGCCAACAAACCGGTCGACGTTGTCGCCTGTCGACACCATCGCTGCCGCCGCCCCTGCCGCACTGGCGCTTGTCCGGGTAGTCACGTCGAGTGCGGGACCGGAACGAGGCGGCAGCGGAGCGGCGAAAACGTAGCCGTGTGCCTGCCGGGGTGCGGCCGTGGTCGTGGTGGGGAAGGTCGTGCTGCTCAGGTGGAGGGTGTGGATCAGGCGCGCCTGCACTTCGTCCTGGATCGTGTGACCGGTGACCTGATGGACGATCTCGCCGAGGACGATGTAGTTGGTGCTCGAGTAGCGGAAGCCGGTCCCTGGCGCGAAGTATGGCGAATGCTCCACGCCCAAGGCGATGAGCTGCGCGGGGGTGTAAGTGGCGCCGGGGTCGAAGCGAGGATTATCCGAGTATTCGAAGAGCCCGCTGGTGTGGTTGAGCAGTTCCCGCAGGGTGATCTGGTCGGCGAGCGGCACCGGTTCGGGCAGCAGCCCCGCGATCGGCTGGTCGAGTGCGAGCCGGTGCTCGGTGACTAGCTGCAATACCACCGTGGCCACGAAGGTCTTGGTTATGGAAGCGACTCTGAACTGGTCGTTGGGGCGCATCGCCCGGTCCGCGGGGATGTCCGCGAGGCCCGCAGCCATCCGCCGCACCGGCTGCCCGTCGTAGCTCGTGGCCGCAGCTACGCCGGGAACGCCCTCGACGTTGACGAGGTTCTGGATTTCTGCCCGCAACCAGGCATCGTCGAGGGTCGGCGGCCCACCCACCGCGCGCGCCGGCGACGAGATGGCAACTCCGACCACCGCAGCGATGACCAGTGCGACACAACGTTTCAACCGCATGAGTTCTCCTTCATGACCAGGCAATGACCGTCAGCATCGCGTCCGCACAGCCAGGCTGTCTTGAAGGAATGTTCCGCACTCGTGGTCATCGCCGCAGTTCAAACCGGACACGGATTTCCGGGAAAACGGCCGGTGACAGAACGAGCTGAAGCTCACTTTTCCGCGTCCGAAGGTGAGTACCAGCGGTGCAGCGGCTGCCGTAGAGGAGACGAGCAAGGGAGCGGGGTTCCTCGGGAAGGTGAGCACGGCGTTCAAGTGGGCCGGACGAGGTTTCGCCGTTCTCGGCATCGCCGCCGACGTCTACGATGTCGCCACCGCGCCGGACGGCCAGAAGGCGCAGACCGCAGTGGTCGCCCGGCAGTGAGGGGGTCAGGGGTTCGAGTCCCCTTAGCTCCACGTTTTGATCAATCCCTTTCGATCGGCTTGTTTTAGCTGGTCGGAGGGGATTTTTGCTGTGTCATGACGATCTTGTTTGATCGTTTCGAGTGCGACCGTGGCGGAGGCCGCCGCGCTGGAGCGGTTGCGGGCCTTGCGGGACGCGGGTTGGCGGATAACGGAAGAACGGGCGGATGATGCATCGGGGCGGGCGCCAAACGGCTGCTCGCCGAGCGGCCGGTCGCCAAGGTCTACACGGGACGGCTGAATGGCGCCTGCGTCGCGGTCAAGGTGTTTGACGGGGCGCTCGACCGTGACACCGCGGCATGGTTCAACCGCGAACGTAAGGCACTCGGCACCCTGCGTACGGAGCGAGCCATCCTGCCGGTCGACGAAATGATCGAGTTCGCGGACTGAAGTGCGGAAGGCTGGGCCGCGGGTAACTGGTCAGGTTGTTTGTGGGGTTTGATCGTCTCTGTGGGATGATCTCGGGGTACAGGCCGGGGATGGGCTTCCGTCGTATGACGAGCTTGCCGCTCTGGTCGTGGATCAGGCGAGGGTGATCGCTGAGCTTCGTCAGCGGGTGGCCGTGCTGGAAGCCGAGAATGCCGAGTTGAAGCGCCGGTTGGGGATGGACTCGACCAACTCTTCCAAACCACCCTCGCCGGACTCACCGTTTACCAAGCCAGCGCCGAAGTCGTTGCGGCGTAAGAGCGGGCGCAAGCCGGGTGGGCAGCTTGGTCATCCAGGACCGACACTGACGCTGGTCGCTGATCCGAAGGAGAAGGTGCGGCACGAGCCCGACTCGTGCACGGGCTGCGGCGCCGGTCTTGCTGCTTCGGCCTGTGGATGATCCGCGACGGCGAACTGGTGCTGGTGTCGGTCCCGCGCGCCGAGCGGTTCCGTCTGCCCGAGCCGGACGCCCGGGCCAGTGGTGTCATCAGGACTTCATCTTTTGCAGGTTAGACTGCGGCTCCGGACGAGAGGACGAGTCGTGTCGCAACCGGGTTGGTACCAGGATCCCGCCGGCGGGCCGAGCCTGCGCTGGTGGGACGGCGGCCAGTGGACTGCGCGTCAGTGCGCCGCGCCTGAGGCGTGGCCGGGCGTCCCCGGCGCGGTGGCACAGGACCCGGCTCCCGGGGAGGGCGTGCTCGCCGCGGCGGGCCCGGTCGAGCCCGCCGTGCTGTTCAGCCCAGAGCTGCACTCCGACCTCTTTCGTCACCAGCAGGAAATCACGGTCCCGCCAGCCACGTTTCAGCAATCACCGCCGGCGGCCGCACCGATGCCGAATCGACGCAAGTTCCTGTGGATTGCCGGGATCGGCGTCGCCGGCCTTGCCGCCGTGGGTGGTGTCGCCGCGGTCGCGCTGACCCGCGACTCCACCCACGGCGGCAACGCCGCCTCGACGCCACCCACCGGAGCGCCGGTGCCCAACGGCCCCGCGCCGACCTGGACCCAGGCCCTGGACAACCACTTCAACAACGGCGATCGCAGCGGCGGCCTCGGCGTGATGGGTGGCGTCCTCGTCCGGTGGGACAACGCGATGGCGCAAGCGTTCGACACGAAAACCGGCGCGCCACGGTGGACGGGACGCCCCGACCTGCCTGCCGGCTACTCGGGCTTCTCCTGGATCGGTCTGAACGACTCGTTGCTGATCGGGGCCACGCAGGACGCCGAGACCAATTCGAGTCTGGTGTTCGCCATTGGTTCGGACGGCAAACAGCAGTTCAGCCACGACGTCGGCCGCAACGCTCACGGCATGGGCTTCACGCAGGTTTTCGATTTCGACGGCATCAACGTCCTGCTCGGTACCAGGAACGAAATCGTCGCGATCGAGGTGTCCAGCGGTAAACAGCTGTGGAGGCGTGCGCTCACGGCATACAATCGCGCCAGCGCCGTCATCGGTGGCCAGCGCTGCTACCTACAGGACTACACCGCCACCCTCTGCCTGGACATGACCACCGGCAACCAGTTGTGGGCCACACCCAACACCTGCACGGCCAATGGTGCGTCGAGCATCGTGTCGGTCGCAGATGTCCTCGCGATCGCCGGAGAACGGCTGGTCGTTCTGGACACCGTCACCGGTACCCAGCGCCAGACGGTGCTCCAGGCGTCGACCAGCATTAGAGGGGTCGGCGTGGCGGCCGACCTGCTCATCGTCGGCGAGGAGACCGAAACGGCATCAGGGGACAACGACTACACGGCATGGGGAATCAACCCGCGCGACGGCAGCAAGGTATGGGCGACACCCATCCAGCGCCTGATGGCCACGAGCCTGACCACCTCGGCGGACCTGGTCCTCGTTCCCACCCAGGCCGAGTCGGGCGCCACGGTACGGCTCGGTATCGTTGTCCTGGACGGCAAAACGGGCACCATCGCCTGGGCCGAATCGGGCAGCGCCATCAATGTATCCGCCGGCGGCATCGCGGACTGGCTCGCCTGCGCCACGCCGGATGCGGTCTACGCGGCGTCATCGACCACCGTCTGCGCCTATCCCCGCCACCCGTGATACGGGGCCGAACTGTGCGATGAACAACCCGCCGTCGAGGCGATCCGGGGCAGCTCTGCGTCCGGCACGCGGAGACATACGATCGCCCGCCGACATTTCTCCCCAACCTGCCGTGTTGGCAACACCCATGAAACCCTTCGCGGTTCCTGAATGGCGCGCACTGGGGGCAGCCGTGCTTCCATAACACCGAAACTGTCAGACACGAGATCCACGATCCGCGCATGGCTAACCTCTAGCGGCATGGGCGGACTGGCCACTGATCGAGCTCGATCTCGAGACCACCGACGCCGACCCGCGCCCCGAGTTCGGCCAAGTTAGTGCGTAGCGGCTCGGGTTTTGATCGCTTCGCGGGGCTACTGGATATCGCGGAGGCGTCACCGGCAGAGGCTGCCAGCCGAAGCGTCATCCGGGGAAGTTGGTTCTGGCCACCGACCTGGGGCGGCGGTAATCGCTGGCTTCAACCGATGCGGGTATTCGACGGTTACGCCGGTGCGTTGCCCGGCTCCCGTTTGGTGAGTGCGAGCAGGCCTGCCGTCCAGGCGATCGTCAGGCCGAGTGTGACCACGAGCAGTGTGGCGGTCGGTGGCGCGAGGTGATCGAGCATGGCCCGGTGTACGAAGAAGTGGATCGCCCAGATCAGGTACGTGACGAGCGCGGTCCGGTCACCCACTGCCGCATCGCCGGTGTCCCGCCAGGAAGTCGTCGAACGTGATCTTCTCGGTTGCCCGGTCCCGGGGCGAGGTGATAGCCCCCGCAATAGTCCCGGATCGTGTTGCCAGGCACGGTAATTGCCAACACGCGCCGACGACGGCCGATCGCCCGGAGGTAGCAGCGGGCGTCCACGACTGAGATTCTCGCATTACGCCGCCCACAGACGTGGTCATCACGTCCGCGTCACGCCGCAACTGTCGCGCTTTGGATGACGACCGGCGTCTTCGGGCGGGTGATCCGCAGACTTGTGCCCGGTATCGTTGCCTGCTCGACGCCGCCGGCGGCGATCGCGTCGAGGGTGGCCTGGCCGGTCTCGCGGTAGGTGCCGACTATCGGGTCGCTCGCCGGCATCTCGGTGTCGCCGTAGATCAACAGGAATTGGCTCCCGTAGGAGGAACCGGGCATCTCGGCCATCGCAACCGTCCCCGCTGGGTAGACAACCTTGCCGTCCCTGGCCGGCTGGAGGCCGGTGGGCGGCTTGTCCTTGAACGTGAAGCCGGGGCCGCCCCACCCGGTTCCGGAGGGGTCACCACACTGCAGCACCTTGTAGCGGACCGCGACGACCAGCCGGTGGCATGGCGAGCTGTCGAAGTATTTCTTCGTGGCCAGGAACAGGAGGGCCCGCACCGCGCAGGGTGACTTTGCCCGGTCGAGGACGAGCGGGATGGTGCCGTGCTCGGT
>NZ_VJWX01000350.1 GCF_007713715.1 Amycolatopsis rhizosphaerae | reverse complement strand
GCCTCTTTCTGTCCGGCAGCCCCCCGGCTTCGTCCGGTCCGCTCGGCCGTTGGCCGTGAAGGGCCCCTTCACAGCACATATGACCGTGAAGGGGCCCTTCACGGCATTCCTGTTGCGTTCCTGGGGCGGCTCCTGGGGCGGCGAGATCGTGCCGGACAGCGGAACGCCGGGGTTGCGGCCGTCGCACGGGGCGGTCAGAGTGCGGACCATGGAACCCACAGCGGTGCGGGAAGCGGCCGCCCAGTTGCTGCTCGCCTACGAAAAGGGCGAACCGACCGTCCCGGTGATCCAGTCGTTCCCGGAGGCGACGATCACCGATGCCTACCGGATCCAGCAGGAACAGGTCCGGTCCTGGGTCGCGGCGGGCGATGTGATCAAGGGACACAAGGTCGGACTGGCGTCGAGAGCCATGCAACAGCAGATGGGGGTGGACCAACCCGACTACGGGCATCTGCTCGCGGGGATGTTCCACCTCGAACACGAGCCCATCGCGGCCGAGAAGTACCTCCAGCCCCGCATCGAACCGGAGATCGCGTTCGTGCTCGGGCGGCGCCTGTCCGGCCCCGGTGTCACGGTCGCCGACGCGATCCGCGCGGTCGACTTCGTACTGCCCGCGCTGGAGATCGTGGACTCGCGCATCAAGGACTGGAACATCTCCATCGTGGACACCGTCGCCGACAACGCTTCCTCCGGCGGGGTCGTGCTCGGCAGCAAGCCGACCCTGCTGACCGACCTCGATCTGAGGCCCGTGGGGTGCACCCTGCAACTGGGTGGCGAGATGGTGGCGACCGGGGCGGGCGGGGCGGTGCTCGGCTCGCCGGTCAACGCCCTGGTGTGGCTGGCGAACACGATCGGCCCGCTGGGGATCGACCTCGAACCGGGCCACGTCGTGCTGCCCGGCTCGATGACCCGCGCCTACCCGGTCCGCGCCGGCGACACCGTCACCGCCGACATGGGCGCCCTGGGCACCGTCACCGCCGTCTTCGCCGCCTGACACCCGGGCCCCGGCGGCGCGACTCCGGCGAGGCCGTGAAGGGTCCCTTCACAGTCGATTCGACCGTGAAGGGACCCTTCACGACTCGACACCCGTGAAAACTTTTCCGCCTTTTGCCGGTGCCCGTTACTCCGTTCGTTGACGCCGAACGTAACAAGCCGGTTACCGTTCTCCCGGCTCCCGAGGCGGCCATGGGCCCGCACGATCCGGAGTCTTCGCAGGTCAGGGGTGGTCCGTGGAGTGAAGTACACTCAGAGGTACTCCGTCAACGGGCACGTGGCATTTCCCACCTGCGGCGTTCGACGTATATCGATAACGGCCAATTCACACTACTGTCATAAGACCGGCGAACCCGGGAGTAACAAGCGCGCCGTGGGAACGGCACCCACCACTTCGACCTCCCACGCGCACCACTGCCCGACGATGTGCACCCCTGACCGGCCACCCGCCGCTGTGTGGCCTGGCGATGACGTCTGCCCAGATTCAGGCGCTCGCCTTCTTTTCCTCTCGACTGACCATCGCGGTCCGAGCCCACTCCGTTAGCCAGGTCGCCAAGACCACGCGATCGGGTGAGCCGAACCGCCGACGCCCAAGGAGGCGGCCAGCCGTGACCCGCCACAGCCCGACCAAGCCGAACAACCCGGCCGACGAGCAAGGCCTGTATTCGGCGCAACACGAGCACGACGCGTGCGGCGTTGCCTTCGTCGCCGACCTCGCCGGACGGCGAGATCACAGAATCGTGCGCAAGGCTCTGGTCGCGCTGCGCAATCTCGAGCATCGCGGCGCGCGGGGGGCCGAGCCGGAAACCGGTGACGGCGCGGGCATCCTGATCCAGGTCCCCGACGCCTTCTACCGGGAAGTGGTGGATTTCCGCCTGCCCGAGGCCGGCGGCTACGCGGTCGGCACGGCCTTCCTGCCCACCGACGCCCAGGCCCGCGGCCGCGCCATGAGCGCCATCGAAGGCATCGCCGCCGAAGAGGGCATGCGTGTGCTCGGCTGGCGCGAACTGCCGGTCGAGCCCGACGGCGTCGGGGCGACCGCGCTGTCCACCATGCCGCACTTCACACAGCTCTTCCTCGCTCCCCGTGACGAACGCGTCACCGGTCTGGCCCTGGAGCGCGCCGCCTTCTGCGTGCGCAAGCGGGCCGAGCACGCGCTGGCCAACGAGGACGTGTACTTCCCGAGCCTGTCCTCGCGCACCATCGTCTACAAAGGAATGCTCACCGAGCCCCAGGTCGAGCGGTTCTTCCCCGACCTGACCGACGAGCGTGTGACGAGCGCGATCGGCCTGGTGCACTCGCGGTTCTCCACGAACACCTTCCCGTCGTGGCCGCTGGCCCACCCGTACCGCTACGTCGCGCACAACGGTGAGATCAACACCCTGCGCGGCAACCGGAACTGGATGGACGCACGCGAGTCGATGCTGTCCACCGACCTCGTCCACGGTGACCTCAAGCGCGTTTTCCCGATCATCACCCGGGGTGCGAGCGACTCGGCGAGCTTCGACGAGGTGCTGGAACTGCTCCACCTCGGCGGCCGCAGCCTGCCGCACGCGGTGCTGATGATGATTCCCGAGGCGTGGGAAAACCACGACGAGATGGATCCGGCGCGCCGCGCCTTCTACGAGTTCCACTCCTGCCTGATGGAACCGTGGGACGGGCCCGCGCTGGTGTCGTTCACCGACGGTACCCAGATCGGCGCGGTGCTGGACCGCAACGGCCTGCGCCCCGCGCGGTACTGGGTGACCGAGGACGGGCTGGTCGTGCTGGCCAGCGAGGTCGGCGTGCTCGACATCGACCCGGCCGCGATCGTGCGCAAGGGTCGCCTGGAGCCGGGCCGGATGTTCCTGGTGGACACCGCACAGGGCCGCATCATCGACGACCAGGAGATCAAGGGCGCACTGGCCGCCGAACACCCCTACGGCGAATGGGTCAGCGCCGGGCTGGTGCACCTGGAGGAACTGCCCGAGCGTGAGCGCGAGGTGCCCACGCACGCGTCGCTGGTACGGCGGCAGCAGGCCTTCGGCTACACCCAGGAGGAGCTCGAAACCCTGCTCGAACCGATGGCCCGCACCGCCGCGGAGCCGATCGGCTCGATGGGCAACGACTCGCCGCTGGCCCCGCTGTCGAGCCGCCCGCGGCAGATCTTCGACTACTTCAGCCAGCTGTTCGCCCAGGTGACCAACCCGCCGCTGGACGCCATCCGCGAGGAGCTGGTCACCTCGCTGGGCACCCAGCTCGGCGCCGAGCCGAACCTGCTGGAGGCCGGGCCCGGGCACGCCCGCAAGATCGTGCTGCCCTTCCCCGTGCTGGACAACGACGAGCTGGCCAAGCTCGTGCACATCAACGACGACGGCGACCTGCCCGAGTTCCAGGCGGTCACCGTGTCCGGCCTGTACGAAGTGGACGGTGGCGGCGAGGCGCTGCTGCACCGGCTGGACGAGATCCGGGCGGAGGTGTCCGAGGCGATCGCCGAGGGCGCGCGCCTGATCGTGCTGTCCGACCGCGGCGTGGACGAAAAGCGGGCGGCGATCCCGTCGCTGCTGCTCACCGGCGCCGTGCACCACCACCTGGTCCGGGAGAAGACCCGCACCCAGGTCGGTCTCGTGGTCGAGGCCGCCGACGCCCGCGAGGTGCACCACATCGCGCTGCTCATCGGCTACGGCGTGGCCGCGGTCAACCCGTACCTGGCGATGGCCACCGTCGAGGAACTGGCCGCCCAGGGCAGGATCGGGGACGTCTCCCCGAAGCAGGCCACCCGGAACCTGATCAAGGCGCTGGGCAAGGGTGTGCGCAAGACCATGTCGAAGATGGGTGTGTCCACTGTGGCCTCCTACACCGGCGCCCAGATCTTCGAGGCGATCGGGCTCGGCAAGGAGGTCGTCGACACCTGCTTCGCGGGCACCACCTCACGGCTGGGCGGCGTCGGGTTCGACACGCTGGCCGAGGAGGTGCGGCAGCGGCACGCCAGGGCGTTCCCGCGCGACGGCATGCGGCCGAGCCACCGCGAACTGGAGACCGGCGCGGACTACCAGTGGCGGCGCGAGGGCGAACCGCACCTGTTCAACCCGCACACCATCTTCAAGCTGCAGCACTCGACGCGCTCCGGGAAGTACGAGATCTTCAAGGAGTACACCCGCGCCGTCGACGACCAGGCCGAGAAGCTGATGACGCTGCGCGGTCTGTTCGAGTTCCGCGAGGGTGTGCGGCCGCCGGTGCCCATCGAGGAGGTCGAGCCGGTCTCCGAGATCGTGAAGCGGTTCGCCACCGGCGCGATCTCCTACGGGTCGATCTCGCAGGAGATGCACCAGACGCTGGCGATCGCGATGAACCGGCTGGGCGGCAAGTCCAACACCGGTGAGGGCGGCGAAGACCCGGAACGGCTCTACGACCCCCAGCGCCGCAGCGCGGTCAAGCAGGTCGCGAGTGGACGGTTCGGGGTGACCAGCGAGTACCTGGTCAACGCCGACGACATCCAGATCAAGATGGCCCAGGGCGCCAAGCCCGGCGAGGGCGGCCAGCTGCCCGGCGCGAAGGTGTACCCGTGGATCGCCAAGACCCGGTATTCCACGCCGGGGGTGGGGCTGATCTCGCCGCCGCCGCACCACGACATCTACTCCATCGAGGACCTGGCGCAGCTCATCCACGACCTCAAGAACGCCAACCCGGCCGCCCGCATCCACGTGAAGCTGGTGTCCGAGGTCGGTGTCGGCACGGTCGCGGCGGGCGTGTCCAAGGCGCACGCGGACGTCGTGCTCATCTCCGGGCACGACGGCGGCACCGGCGCCTCGCCGCTGTCGTCGATCAAGCACGCGGGCGGGCCGTGGGAGCTCGGCCTGGCCGAGACGCAGCAGACCCTGCTGCGCAACCGCCTGCGCGACCGCATCGTCGTGCAGACCGACGGCCAGCTCAAGACCGGCCGGGACGTGGTGATCGCCGCGCTGCTCGGTGCGGAGGAGTTCGGCTTCGCGACCGCCCCGCTGGTGGTCTCGGGCTGCATCATGATGCGGGTCTGCCACCTCGACACCTGCCCGGTGGGCGTGGCCACGCAGAACCCGAAGCTGCGCGAGAAGTTCAGCGGTAAGGCCGACTACGTGGTGAACTTCTTCGAGTTCATCGCGCAGGAGGTGCGCGAGTACCTGGCGAAGCTGGGCTTCCGGTCCATCGAGGAGGCCGTCGGGCACGCCGAACTGCTGGACAAGCGGCGCGCGGTCGAGCACTGGAAGGCCGCGGGCCTGGACCTGACCCCGATCTTCCACGTGCCCGACCTGGAGCCGCGTGCGGCGCGGCACCAGGTGGTGGCCCAGGACCACGGGCTGGAGAAGGCGCTGGACAACACGCTCATCCAGCTCGCCGAGGGCGCGCTGTCCTCCGGTGACAAGGTGCGGCTGGAACTGCCGGTCCGCAACGTGAACCGGACCGTGGGCACCATGCTCGGCTCGGAGCTGACCAAGCGCTGGGGCGGCGAGGGGCTGCCGGACGACACGATCGACGTGACGTTCACCGGCACCGCGGGCCAGTCCTTCGGCGCCTTCGTGCCGCGCGGCATCACGCTGCGCCTGTTCGGTGACGCCAACGACTACGTGGGCAAGGGCCTGTCCGGTGGACGGATCGTCGTCCGGCCGAACCGGGACGCGCGGTTCGCCGCCGAGGAGCACATCATCGCGGGCAACGTGATCGGCTATGGCGCCACCTCGGGCGAGATCTTCCTGCGCGGCAAGGTGGGCGAGCGGTTCTGCGTGCGGAACTCCGGCGCGCTGGCCGTGGTGGAAGGCGTCGGCGACCACGCGTGCGAATACATGACGGGCGGGCGCGTGGTGGTGCTCGGCGGCATCGGGCGGAACTTCGCGGCCGGGATGTCCGGCGGCGTCGCCTATGTCCTCGACCTGCCCGCGCTGCGGGTCAACCGCGAAATGGTGGACATCGACCCGCTGGACGACGAGGACACCGAGTTCCTGCGGGACGCGGTGGAACGGCACTACGCCGAAACCGATTCCGCGGTGGCGCGCGCGCTGCTGGCGGACTGGGACGTGGCCGTGACCCGGTTCGGGAAGGTCATGCCCAAGGACTACAAGCGCGTGCTGCAGGCTCAGGCCGCCGCGGAGCGCGATGGACGTGACGTGAACGAAGCGATCATGGAGGCCGCACATGGCTGACCCCAAGGGTTTTCTGACCACCAAGCGGGAGACCCCGACGAGCCGGCCGGTCGACCTGCGCCTCCTGGACTGGCGCGAGGTCTACCAGGACTTCCCGTCGAACAGGCTGGAAAAGCAGGCCGGTCGCTGCATGGACTGCGGCGTCCCGTTCTGCCACCAGGGCTGTCCGCTGGGGAACCTGATCCCCGAGTGGAACACCCTGGTGTGGAGCCAGGACTGGCGGGACGCGATCGAACGGCTGCACGCGACCAACAACTTCCCGGAGTTCACCGGGACGTTGTGCCCGGCGCCGTGTGAAACCGCTTGCGTGCTCGGGATCAACGACGACCCGGTGACGATCAAGCGGGTGGAGATCTCGATCGTGGACCGGGCCTGGGACGAGGGCTGGATCACCCCGCAGCCGCCCGAGGTGCGCACCGGCAAGAAGGTCGCCGTGGTCGGGTCCGGCCCGGCGGGCCTTGCCGCCGCGCAGCAGCTGACCCGGGCCGGGCACGACGTCGTCGTGTTCGAACGGGCGGACGCGATCGGCGGCCTGCTGCGCTACGGCATCCCCGAGTTCAAGATGGAGAAGCGGCGGCTGGACCGGCGGCTGGACCAGATGCGCGCCGAGGGGACGCAGTTCCGGACGGGCGTGAACGTCGGCGTCGACATCACCGTCGAGCAGCTGCGGGCGGAGCACGACGCGGTGGTCCTCGCCGGTGGCGCGACGGCGTGGCGGGACCTGCCCGTCCCCGGCCGCGAACTGTCCGGCATCTACCAGGCGATGGAGTACCTGCCCGGGGCGAACCGGGTCGCCTCGGGGGCGCTGGCCGAGCCGGCGATCACCGCGGCGGGCAAGCACGTGGTGGTCATCGGTGGCGGTGACACCGGTGCCGACTGCGTCGGCACCGCACACCGGCAGGGCGCCGCTTCGGTGACGCAGCTGGAGATCATGCCGCGGCCGCCACAGTCGCGTTCGGACGCGAACCCGTGGCCGACCTACCCGATGATCTACCGGGTGTCTTCGGCGCACGAGGAGGGCGGCGAACGCCTGTACTCGGTGAACACGCAGGAGTTCCTCGCCGACGGCGAGGGGAACGTGCGGGCGCTGAAACTCGTCGAGGTGCGCAACGAGGGCGGCCGGTTCGTCCCGGTGGAGGGCACCGAACGGGAACTGCCCGCCCAGCTGGTGCTGCTCGCGATGGGCTTCGTCGGCCCGCAGCGGGAAGGCCTGCTGGAGGAGCTGGGCGTGGAACTCGACGCGAGGGGCAACGTCGCCCGCGACGGCCGGTTCCACACCAGCGTGGACGGCGTGTTCGTGGCCGGGGACATGGGCCGCGGGCAGTCGCTGATCGTGTGGGCGATCGCGGAGGGCCGCTCCGCGGCCGCCGCGGTGGACAAGCACCTCACCTCGCGTGATC
>NZ_VJWX01000034.1 GCF_007713715.1 Amycolatopsis rhizosphaerae | reverse complement strand
GGCGGCGGGCGGGCTCGAATACGTCGAACAGCCCTGTGTTTCGCTGGCGGAGCTGGCCGCGGTCCGCCGCCGGGTGGCGGTGCGGATCGCGGCGGACGAATCGATCCGTCGCGCCGAAGACCCGTTGCGCGTCGCGGTGGCCGGGGCCGCCGACATCGCGGTGCTGAAGGTCGCGCCGCTCGGCGGTGTGCGGCGGGCACTGGAGGTCGCCGAAGCGTGCGGCCTGCCGTGCGTGGTGTCCTCCGCGGTGGAAACCAGTGTCGGGCTCGCGGCGGGGCTGGCACTGGCGGGTGCGCTGCCCAGCCTCGACTTCGCCTGCGGCCTCGGCACCCGCTCGCTGCTCACCGGCGACGTCACCGGCGACTCACTGTCGCCTGTGGACGGTTACCTGCCGGTGCCGCGCACCGCTCCCGAGCCCGGCCTCGCCGCGCGCTTCGCCGCCAACGAAGCCACTCGCGAGGCCTGGCTCGACCGCCTGGCACGGGTCCGCGCGCTCACCGCCTGAATCCCCGGTCAGTCCACACCCGCCGCGACCGGGGAGATGTACGTGCCCGGATGCGTGGCCGAATCCTGCCGCTGGATGGCGTCACCGGCCGTCCACGGCACGGTCAGCTGAGTGGTCTCGTCCGGCGGGGTGACGACCACCGAGGACGGCTGCCAAATGTCGTTGTCGGGCGCCGGGGTTCCGGTGCCCCGCAGGTAGGTGATCGTCACGTGAGCGCTGGCACCAGTGGTCAGCCGGACGGTTTCGGGTGTCTCGGACGACCGGCGCAGCGAGTACACGGGACCGTTCTGCGGGTCGTTTGGCCCGTGCAGATCGACCCCGCCGAAACCGTACATCGTGCAGTCGTGGCCGGACATATTGGTAAAGACCAGGAACACCGCCATCTGGTCGCCCTCGAGGGTCATCTTCTGCGTTCCCAGCTGGGCGTTCAAATCGGCGGTGTGGCAACGGGGAGTCGACACGTTGGCCTGCAACCCGCCGGTCGGCCCACTCCCTCCGGTCCGTGCCGACGTCGAGTCGGTACCCGCATTCCCCAGTGCCCCGGCCGTGGCAGAGGCGGACGCGCCCACCGGAGCAGCGGCCGTGGAAGAAGTGACCAAAGAGGACGCCGAAGAGCCCGATTGGCAGGCCCCCAGCAACAAGGGCAGTGCCGCTGCGGCTGCCGTGATTCCGACGATCTTTGTGCGCTTCATGGGAAGCAACCCCCGAACAGTAGTAGCAACTCGGTTCGGATAAGAAGACGTGCAACCGCATGCAGGGTTGTGCCCGATCGATTCTACTTAGGCGACCGCTTCGTCGGCGTCGGCGGACTTGGCCTCCTCGCGTACCGGCAGCGTGTCGAACACCGCGGGCGGTTCCCGCCACAACGGGCCCGGTGCACCCTGGCGGGCGGCCTGGATGGCGCGCCAGACCCGTTGCGGTGTCGCGGGAATGTCGATGTGCCGCACCCCGAGGTGCCGCAGGGCGTCGACCACCGCGTTCTGCACGGCGGGAGTGGACCCGACCGTCGCGGATTCGCCGATTCCCTTGGCGCCCAAGGGATTTCTGGGAGTGAGCGTCTCGGTGTTCGCCGCGATCAGGTCCGGGACGTCCACCGCGGAGGGGATCAGGTAGTCGGCGAAGGTCGCGGTCACCGGGTTGCCGTCCTCGTCGTAGCGCACCTGTTCCCACAGCGCCTGGGAAATCCCTTGCACCGCACCGCCATGCTGTTGCCCGCGCACGAGCAGCGGGTTGAGCACGCGTCCGCAGTCGTCGACCGCGATGTGCCGCAGCGGCCGGACGTACCCCGTCTCGGTGTCCACCTCGACGACGGAAACGTGGGCGCCGAAGGGGAAGGTCGCCCCACCCGGTTTGAAGTCGGTCTCCTCGGCCAGCGGCTGCCCGGATTCGGCGGCGATGGTCGCCACCTCGGCCCAGGTCACCGTCGCGCCCGGAACCCCGGCGACACCGAGCCCGCCGTCTCCCGCGACCTCGATGTCCTCGACGGCGGCCTCCAACCGGGCCGCGGCGATCTCCTTCGCCCGCCGCAGCACCAGTTCCGCCGCCTCGCGGACCGCGCTGCCTCCGACCTGGAGCGAACGGGAGCCACCGGTTCCGCCGCCGCGCGGCACCCGGGCCGTGTCGGACTGGAGGAAACCGATCTTCTCCATCGGGATGCCCAGCAGGTCCGCGACGATCATGGAGAACGAGGTGGGGTGCCCCTGGCCGTGCCCGGAGGTGCCGACCCTGATCGACGCGCCGCCGTCGGTGTCCACCTCGACCGAGGCGTACTCGCCCGCACCGCCGCCGGTGATCTCGACGTAGGCGCTCACCCCGATCCCGAGCAGCACCGTCTCCCCGGCCTCGATCCGGCGGGCCTGTTCGGCCCGCAGTTCGTCGTACCGGGCCAGGCGCAGCGCCTCGGTCAGCGGCAGGTCGTAGTCGCCGCTGTCGTAGCTCGCCCCGCTGATGGTGGTGAACGGGAACTCGTCGGGGCGCAGGAAGTTCCGGCGCCGGATCTCGACGGGATCGAGACCGAGCTCGGCGGCCGCCAGATCCATCAGCCGCTCCAGCATGGCCGCCGCTTCCGGGCGGCCCGCGCCGCGGAACGCGCCGACGGGCGTGGTGTTGGTGAGCGCGGCGATGCCCGCGTAGCTGATCTTCGGGATGCGGTAGACCCCCTGGGCCATGGTGCGGGTGGGCCCGAGGGCCAGTGCGCCGCCGAAGCCCGCGTACGCGCCCGCGTCCCCGATCACGCGGCACCGCAGTCCGCTGATCGTGCCGTCCGCCCGCAGCCCCAGCTCGGCGTACTGCACCTGTGCCCGGCCGTGCGGCATCGCCTGGAGGTTCTCCGAGCGGGTCTCGGTCCAGCGCACCGGGCGCCCGAGGCGCCGCGCCGCCTCGATCACCACCGCGTGCTCGGCGATCATGCCCGCCTTGCCGCCGAAACCACCGCCGACGTGCGGCGTGACCACCCGGACGCGCGTCCGCGGCCAGCCGAACACCTTCGCCACCATGCCCTGCAGGCCGTGGGGCATCTGGGTGGACACGTAGACCGTGGCGTCGAAGTCGTCATCGCCGGGAAGGGCCACGATCGCGTTGCCCTCCATGGGCGCCACCGCGAGCCGCTGGTTCTCGATCCGGGCGCGCACCACCACGTCCGCCCCGTCCAGCACGTCGTCGTGTGCGTCGCGGTTACCCGCGGCGACGTTCGAACCGAGCTCCGGGAACTGGACGGGCGCGCCGGGTTCGAGCGCCGCCTCCACGTCGATCGCGGCGGGCAGCGGCTCGTAGTCGACGTCCACCAGTTCCAGTGCGTCCGCGGCCGCGACCGCCGTCTCGGCGACCACCGCGACGACCGGCTCACCGGCGAACCGCACCCGGTCCTTCGCCAGTCCGTGGCGCTCACACAGGGCATTGACCTCGATGAACACCGGCAGCGGCGGCAGGTCGAGGTCGGCGCCCGTATACACCGCCACCACCCCGGAGGCCTTTTCCGCCTCGCCGGTGTCGATCCCGTTGATCAGCGCGTGCGCGAACGGCGAGCGGAGGAACGCGACGTACAACGCGCCGTCGAATCGGAGGTTGTCCACGTAGGTGCCCTGGCCGCGGAGCAGTTCCGGGTCCTCGACCCGGCGCACCTCGGTACCCAGCAAAGATCCCGCCATGCCTACCGACCTTAACGGTGGAGTCGCTCCAGGTAGGGGTGAAAACCCGGGTCGGGTCAGGGCTGTTCCCCGATGTCGTCCGGCCCCGCGGGGACGACGATGAAGTCATGACGAACGACACGGACACCAAGAAACTCCGCCGCAGCTCGACCGACAAGATGATCGCCGGGGTGTGCGGCGGCTGGGCCCGGCTGCTCGGCGTGGACGCGGCGATCCTGCGGATCCTGCTCGTGGTGGCCACGGTGCTGGGGGTCGGGACCCCGATCCTGCTCTACGCCGTCTGCTGGATCCTCATGCCCGAAGACACCTCGGCAGACGCCATCTGACCACGCCACGCTCCGGCCCCCGCCTGTCCCACCCGAGAAGGCCGAACCGAAAAGGCCAACCGAAAAGGCACAGCAAAAGGCCCGGGCGCGAAGCCCGGGCCCTTGCCTTGTGACTACTGCCGTGCGGCGTGACTCAGAAGTCCATGCCGCCCATGCCACCGGCGGCGTCGGCACCCGGAGCGGCCGAAGCCTTCTCCGGCTTGTCGGCGACGACAGCCTCGGTGGTCAGGAACAGAGCCGCGATCGAAGCCGCGTTCTGCAGCGCGGAACGGGTCACCTTGGCCGGGTCGATGACGCCGGCGGCGACCAGGTCCTCGTACTCGCCGGTCGCGGCGTTGAGGCCGTGACCCTCCGGGAGACCCTTGACCTTCTCCGCCACGACGCCGCCCTCGAGGCCGGCGTTGACAGCGATCTGCTTGAGCGGAGCCTCCACCGCGATCTTGACGATGTTGGCACCGGTCGCCTCGTCGCCCTCGAGCTTGAGGCCCGCGAACGCGGCCTTGGAGGCCTGCAGCAGGGCGACGCCACCACCGGCGACGATGCCCTCCTCGACGGCGGCCTTCGCGTTGCGCACCGCGTCCTCGATGCGGTGCTTGCGCTCCTTCAGCTCGACCTCGGTGGCGGCACCGGCCTTGATCACGGCCACACCGCCGGCCAGCTTGGCCAGGCGCTCCTGCAGCTTCTCGCGGTCGTAGTCCGAGTCGGAGTTCTCGATCTCGGCGCGGATCTGGTTGACGCGGCCCTGGATCTGGTCGGCGTCGCCGGCACCCTCGACGATGGTGGTCTCGTCCTTGGTGATGACGGCCTTGCGCGCGCGGCCCAGCATCGCCAGGTCGGCGTTCTCCAGCTTGAGGCCCACGTCCTCGCTGATCACCTGGCCACCGGTCAGGATCGCGATGTCCTGCAGGATGGCCTTGCGGCGGTCACCGAAGCCCGGCGCCTTGACGGCCACGGACTTGAAGGTGCCCTTGAGCTTGTTGACGATCAGGGTGGCCAGAGCCTCGCCCTCGACGTCCTCGGCGATGATCAGCAGCGGCTTGCCGGACTGCATGACCTTCTCCAGGACGGGGAGCACGTCCTTGATGTTCGAGATCTTCGAGCCGAAGAGCAGGATGTACGGGTCCTCGAGGACCGCTTCCTGACGCTCCGGGTCGGTCACGAAGTAACCCGAGACGTAGCCCTTGTCGAAGCGCATACCCTCGGTGAGCTCCAGCTCGAGCCCGAAGGTGTTCGACTCCTCGACGGTGACGACGCCTTCCTTGCCGACCTTGTCCAGCGCCTCGGCGATCAGCTCGCCGATGGTGCGGTCCGCGGCCGAGATCGAGGCGGTGGAAGCGATCTGCTCCTTGGTCTCGACCTCCTTGGAGGCCTTGTGCAGCTGCTCGACGATGGCCTCGACGGCGGTCTCGATGCCGCGCTTGAGGCTGATCGGGTCGGCACCGGCGGCGACGTTGCGCAGACCCTCGCGCACCAGCGCCTGGGCCAGCACGGTGGCGGTGGTGGTGCCGTCACCCGCGACGTCGTCGGTCTTCTTGGCAACTTCCTTGACGAGCTCGGCCCCGATCTTCTCCCACGGGTCCTCGAGCTCGATCTCCTTGGCGATGGAGACGCCGTCGTTGGTGATGGTCGGCGCGCCCCACTTCTTCTCGAGCACGACGTTGCGGCCACGGGGGCCAAGCGTCACCTTGACGGCTTCGGCGAGGGTGTTGAGGCCGCGCTCAAGACCACGGCGGGCGTCCTCGTCGAACGCGATCAGTTTGGCCATTGCGGTGTTGTCCTCCGGTATTGGGCGCTGCGTGGTCCGGTTGTGACGCCAGCAGCAGGACACGTCCTTCGGCCAGGCTCGGTGCCCGCGACGGACGACCGTGCTCGGATTCCGCCCGAGTCCGGCCTCACCGTCCCGACCTTCAGGCGAGTGATCGGTGACCACCCGCCTGGCACTCGACGGCGTCGAGTGCCAATCCCGTGTTTAGCACTCTCGACCCCAGAGTGCAAGAAGCGCAGGTCATGCGCCCCGGGATCGACACCTCCGGGTCACCGCTTTCGAGCGAACGCGGCCCGTTCAGGCGGAGGGCTTGATCGACACCTTCTCCGGCGGCTCCGCGGCAGAGGACGACGCACCCGCCGAAGCGGACGGCCTTCCGGTCGGGCCGACCTGGATGTTGGGCGCGGTCGTCTTCCCGGTACCTCCGCTTCCACCGTCACCGCTGTCCTTGCCGCCCAGCAGGAGGATGGCCGCGATCACGCCACCGGCGACCACGAGCACCGCGAGGCCGATCCACAGCCACGCCAGCTTCCTGCCGCCCTTCTCCTCCTGAGGGAAGCCGGGCTGCTGCTGGCCGAACGGCGAGGGCGAGCCGAAGCCGGACTGCTGCGGCGGGCCGAACTGCTGCGGCGGGCCATAGCCGGGCGGCGGCCCGTAGCCGGGCTGCTGCTGCTGATACCCCTGCGGCGGGCCGTACGGCTGCTGCGGCATCGGCGCCTGCTGCTGGGGCATCTGCTGGGGCATCTGCTGCTGCGGCTGCTGCGGCATCTGCTGGGGCGGCATCTGCGGCGGGCCCCACCCCGGCTGCTGTCCTGGTTGCTGTCCTGGTTGCTGTCCGTAGGGCTGCATCTGGCCCACCTCTCCCCGTGGTGCGGTCGTGTGCGGCGCTCCTGGCGGAGTCTGCGAAGCCGCGGCGGGCCCCAGTGCCTTGCGCGCCGCGGAGATCAACTCCACACAGTTGTCGTAACGGTCGGCCGGATTCTTCGCCATGCCCTTGCGGACCACGTCGTCCACCGCGGACGGCAGCGCGACGAGCCGCGAAACCGCGGGCGGCTCACTGGCGAGATGCCCCTTGATCACCGTGGGCACGTCGCCCTTGAACGGCGGGCTCCCGGTCAGGCAGGCGAACAGCACGCAGGCCAGTGCGTACTGGTCGGTGCGGCCGTCGAGCGGTTCCCCGCGCAGGTGTTCCGGCGCGGCGTAGGTCGGCGAGCCCAGGAAGTCCCCGCCGCGAGTGCGGTGCCCCGTGGCGCCGCGGCGGGTCAGCCCGAAATCGGCGACGTAGACGTGCTCGCGTGCCGACTCGCGACTGGTGACCAGCACGTTGGCCGGTTTGACGTCCAGGTGGACCAGACCCCGGTTGTGCAGGCTGTCCAGCGCGTCGGCAACCTGGTCCAGCAGGCGCAGCGTGCGTTCCGGAGCAATGGGTCCCGCCGAGATCAGACTGGCCAGATCGGCACCGTCGACCAGGCGCATGGCGATGTAGTGCATGCCGTCGATCTCGCCGAAGTCGTACAGCGGCACGACATTCGCGTGATCGATGGCCGAGGTGTTGCGCGCCTCGTCGACGAAACGCTCCCGGAACTCGGCGTCCGCACCGAGGTGCTCACCGATCACCTTCAAGGCCACCTTGCGCCCGAGCCGGACATCGGTGGCCTTGTACATGACGCTCATGCCGCCTTTGCCGAGCACTCCGTCGATACGGTAGTTGCCCAGCCGGCGACCGGTGAGGTCCCCCGACACGTCGCCTGTCACACAGCGCAGCCTAGCTGTAGGCGCTACGGGAGCTTCCGGACGTCCGCCGCCTGGCTCCGGCCGTCGCGACCCGCCTGGATCTCGAACTCGACCTTGTCACCTTCGTCCAGGGTGCGGAATCCGTCGGACTGAATGGCCGAGTAGTGCACGAATACGTCCGGGCCGTCCGGGGAGGCGATGAACCCATAGCCCTTTTCGGAATTGAACCATTTGACCGTGCCGACTGCCACGGCGTCCTCCTTGCCACAAAGAACGCTGGGAGGCCGAGACGAGCCGGCATCCCGAGATGCGGATCACGCTACCGGAATAACGGCGCCGGGCAATGGCCAAAGCGATACTTCATGGCGATTTTGCACGCGAACGGGAACATCCTGCCCGCTCCGGCGGCCCCGCCCGGGGTACCCGGCCCCCGCGACGGCCCGTCGGACCGGTTCAGCGGGACTTGCGCGCCTGCATCAGCAGCGTGCCCGGACCGGCGAAGTCGAGCGCAAGCCCTTCCCCGGTCCGGATCGACTGCTGACCCGAGGGGTCCAGCGCCCGGAGCCGGCACTGCAGCGAATCGGGATAGGCCAGCAGGTACTGCGGGCGCACCGTGATCAACTCCCCCGGCTCCAGCTTGAGCGCGTCCACCGGCCCGGCGGAGGCCAGTACGAGCGGCCCCGTCCCGCCGTAGTGGTCGAGGAAGCCGCTGTCACCTCCGAAGAGCGTTTGCAGCGGTCGCCAGTGCTGGTCGAGACGCACCGAGGCGGGCCGGGCCAGTACGGCCTCCTTGGCCACGTTCCACCCGGTCCTGCCGTCGAGTTCGAGCGGATAGACGTCGCCGGGCCCGGCCGGGGCGAGATCGAGCCAGCCGCCCTCCGCGGGCGCGGTGAACACCGAGGGCGCGCCCTTGCCGTGCGCCCGGAGCCCGCCTCTGGCCGGGGAAACCTCGGTGATCCCGAAGCTGCTCGCGATCACCGTGTCCGCCGCGGCCTGCACGGCCTCGCCGGGCGCCAGCCGGACCCGCGCCACGCCGAAGGCGGGCGTGTGCCGGGTGTGGACCTGCACCGAACCTCCCCCACCGAACCCGAACGAAACGGGGAGAGTGTTGCACGCCGGTACCGGCGGGGGAGGATGTGCACGTGATCTCCGTAGACCAGTACCGCGCCACGATCACCGAACTGCTCGGCACCGCCCCGGCGGTGAGCCTCCCGCTCGCCGACTGCGCGGGGCTCGTGCTCGCCGAGGACGTGCCCGCCGGTGTCTCGCTGCCGCCGTTCGACAACTCGGCGATGGACGGCTACGCGGTCCGGGCGGTGGACGTCGCGGGCGCGAGCCAGGACCATCCGGTCGAACTGCCGGTCGCGGAGGACATCCCGGCCGGGCGCACGGACGTGCCGGTGCTGCTGCCGGGCACCGCGCACCGGATCATGACCGGCGCGCCGCTCCCGCCCGGCGCGGACAGCGTTGTCATGGTCGAGCACACCGACGGCGGCACCGAACGGGTCCTGATCCGGCAGGCGAGCACCCCGGGCACGCACCTGCGCCGCACCGGCGAGGACGTCAAGCAAGGCACCATCGCGCTGCACGGGGGAACCGTGCTCGGACCGGCGCAGCTCGGGCTGGCCTCCGCGGTCGGTCTGGACCGGTTGTCCGTTCACCGGCCGCTGCGGGTGCTGGTGGTCTCCACCGGCTCCGAACTCGTGGTACCCCCGGCACCGTTGCGGCACGGGCAGATCTACGAGTCCAACAGCGTCATGCTGGCCGCGGCGATCAGGGCTCTCGGCTGCGAGGTGGAGGTGGTGCGCAGTGTGGTCGACGACGTGCCCACCTTCCGCGCGACGATCGAACCGAAACTGGCCTCGGCCGATCTGGTGGTGACCTCCGGCGGGGTGAGCGCGGGCGCGTACGAGGTGGTCAAGGACGCACTGACCGGGCTCGGGGTGACCTTCGCGAAGGTCGCGATCCAGCCGGGCGGGCCCCAGGGCAACGGCCGCTGGCACGGCGTCCCGGTGGTGAGCCTGCCCGGCAATCCGGTGAGCGTGCTGGTGTCGTTCGAGGTGTTCCTCCGGCCCGCGCTGCTCGCCGCGCTGGGACACGCCGACGTGGACCGCAGGCGGGTGCGGGCGCGGCTGACCGAGGGCCTGAAGTCGCCGTCGGGCCGGAAGCAGTTCCGCCGCGGCTACTACTGGCACCACGAGGGCGAAGTGACCGGTGAGGTGGGCCCGCGCGGCGGCCCCGGCTCCCACCTGCTGGCCGCGTTCACCCAGGCCAACTGCCTGATCGTGCTGCCGGAGGAGGTCACCGAGGCTCTCGAAGGAGCCGAAGTCGACGTCCTGCTCTTCTGACCGGCCTGAGGCGGACAGTCACGAACGGCGCGGTGCCCCGGTGCTGGGCGCGGTCGTGCTGCTCGGCGCACTGCGGCTGATCACCAGTCATCTCCGGTGACCATTTGTAACAACTTGTCGGCAAATCGTCACCGGCCCGTTTGCCGCGCACTAAGCTTCCGAGCGGCACGGCCCGGGACCGCCCCGCCGGGCGGGTATGTCGTCGGGGGACATACCCGCCCCTGCGCCACAGAGCGCGGACGGAGCCGGAAGGCGTTCCGGCCGGTCAGGGCCTGGATCACGAGCGCCGCGAAGGAACCCGTAGGAGTCGAAGACCGCCACCGCGCAGGGCACCATGGCCACCGCTTCGTGCGACGGCTTCTGACCCCTCGCTTCCTCACCACGAGCATGGCCCCGGGCCCGAGCAGGGCGCCGGGGCCACCTCATTGCCGGAGCACCGTCGGGGGACTCACCCGCCCTTTGACCTCGCCCCGCAGTATCGCGAGCGCGTCCGGCAGCTCGACCAGCTCCGGTATCGGCTCGCTGTGCACATCACGCCACCATGCGTCGAACAGCTCGGCGAGGTGTTCGTCGAGCGTGCCGTAGGGCGGTGGCATGACCCGGTCCTTTCTGCGTCAACTACGTTCTGCATCGTCGGACCGAACCCTGCGTTAACAGAAATCGCTGTGGCCTTCACCCGTTTGGGTGTGTTGCGCGGCGTCAGGGCGGGCAAGATGTGGCAGGCACACGGGACGCGGCACCGGCCATGGCGGCCGGGCGGTAGCGTGGATGTCCGGATCGGCACAATGCCGGGATGTGTTCGGCGGGCGAGGCGCCATCGACTGTCGGCGGCTCGTCGGACACCCCGGTCCACACCGGTCACCGTTTGAACCGACGCATGGGAACCAGATGAGCCTCAACCTGCCGGAGCAGGCGAGCAACCCCTTCCGACACGCGGTGCAGCTGGCCCGCGAGACCCTCCCCCCGATGCATCCCGCGGGCCGCCCCTTCGTGGCGGGAGGCATCGCCGCGACGCTGCTGCTGCGCCGGCTGTCCAAGCCACTGGGCACGGTCGCCGGGCTGGCCACCCTCGCCACCGCGGCGTTCTTCCGTGAACCGCGTCGCGTGCCCCCGGCCCGCGACGGCCTCGCCCTCGCCGCCGCCGACGGGCTCGTGTCGCTGATCGAGGAGGCCACCCCGCCGCCGGAGCTCGGCCTTCCCGCCGAGCCGCGGATGCGCGTCAGCATCTTCCTGTCCGTGTTCGACGTGCACGTCCAGCGTGCCCCCGCCACCGGCATCGTGGAGCGCGTCGCCTACCGCCCCGGAAAGTTCCTCTCCGCGGACCTCGACAAGGCCAGCGACGACAACGAGCGCAACTCGGTGCTGCTCCGCACCGTCGACGGCCACGAGCTGGTGGTCGTGCAGATCGCCGGGCTGGTGGCCCGCCGCATCGTCTGCCAGGTCCAGGAGGGCGACAAGGCGGACGCCGCCCAGACCTACGGCCTGATCCGCTTCGGCTCGCGCGTCGACCTCTACCTGCCTCCGGGCAGCCGGGTGCTGGTCAGCAAGGGCCAGCGCACCATCGGCGGCGAAACACCGCTCGCCGAGCTTCCCCAAGGGAGGAAGTAGCCATGGTCCGGGCGATGACTCCGAGCGTGCGCCTGCTGCCGAACGCGATCACCGTGCTCGCGCTGGCCGCGGGCCTGTCCGCGGTGCAGTTCGCGCTCAGCCACAACTACGTGCTGGCGATCGGCGCCATCGGCGTCGCCGCGGTGTTCGACAGCCTCGACGGCCGCATCGCCCGGCTCCTGGACGCGACCTCCAAGATGGGCGCCGAGCTGGACTCCCTGTCCGACGCGATCTCCTTCGGTGTCGCGCCGGCGCTGGTGCTCTACATCTGGCACGCCGATCCGCAGGGCTTCGGCTGGATCACCACGCTGGTCTTCGCGGTCTGCATGGTGCTGCGGCTGGCCCGGTTCAACACCCTCCTGGAGGCGGAGAAACCGCCCTACGCGAACGAGTTCTTCGTCGGGGTCCCGGCACCGGCCGGCGGCCTGCTGGCGCTGTTGCCGCTGATCATCACCCTCCAGTTCGGCAACGGCTGGTGGGCGTCGGAACCCGTGGTGTGGGTCTGGACGGTGGCGGTCTCGCTACTGCTGATCAGCCGCATCCCGACGCTGTCGCTGAAGAAGGTCAAGGCCCCCGCGAAGGCGGCCGCCCCGCTGCTCGTGGGCGTGGGCCTGCTGGCCGCGGCGATCATCCAGTATCCGCTGATCGCGCTGGCCGTGGCGTTGCTGCTCTACCTTGTGCACATCCCGTTCTCGGTCCGCCGCTACCGGTGGCTGGCCCAGCATCCGGAGGCCTGGCACGTGCCGGTGAGCGAGCGGCGGGCGATCCGGCGGGCGCGCAGCACCGGGCGCCTGCGCCTGCGCAGGCCGAAGCTGCCGAAGGTGGCCGGGGCCGGGCTGTCCATGCGCCTGCCGCGCGGCTCGGGCCATGTGGTGCGCGGTGTCCGCACCTTCACGCCGGACGGCGAGGAGCGCAACCGGCGCCGCAGCTGGCGCCGCATGGGGCTTCGCCAGCGCCAGCGCGAGGAGCGGTAGGGCGGCGACGGGAGGTCAGCCGGGCGGCTGGGGCCGCACGAGGCCCTAGAGTGAGGGCGTGAGCGCTCCGCAGATCACGCTGACCCTCCGTCACACTCCCTCGGCGCTGGACACGCGCCGGGGTGTGGTCCGGTTGCACCCCGAGGTGCTGGACGCGCTCGGCCTGCGCGCCTGGGATGCGGTGCATCTGACCGGTGCCAGGGTGAGCGCCGCGCTGGCGGCTCCGGCGGAGGCGGGCAACGCTCCCGGCATCGTGCTCTGCGACGACGTCACGATGTCGAACCTGGGGGTCACGGAGGGCGCCGAGGTGGTGGTGGCACCCGCCGCCGTGTCCGCGGCCCGCTCCGTGACCGTCGCCGGTTCGAAACTCGCCCGCGTTTCGGTGCCCCCGCACACCCTCCGGCTCGCCCTGATCGGCAAGGTGGTCACCGTCGGCGACGCGGTTTCGCTGCTCCCGCAGGACCTCGCGCCGCCGCCGGGGTCCGACGCCGCTTCGGTGCGCGGGCAGCTGTCCCGGGCCATCGGCGCCACCTGGACTTCGGAACTGCTCAGCGTCACCGCCACGGAACCGGGCGGAGTCGTCGCGATCGGACAGTCCACTGTGGTCAATTGGCGGGACGGGGAGCGGCCCGCGGCGGCCGCCGCGCCCGCCCGTGCGGCCCAGGCCGCCGACACCCCGTCCCGGCCGCCTGCCCCGGCCGCCGAACCGGAAGCGGCGGCCGTCCCGGTGAGCGACCTCGTGGGCGCGCAGGCACAGGCCCGCACCCTCACCGAATGGTTCGACCTCGCCTTCCGCCGTCCCGAACTGCTCACCAGGCTCGGCACCACCGCCCGGCTCGGGATCCTGCTGTCCGGACCCGAGGGAGTCGGCAAGTCGACCCTCGTCGGCTCCGTCGCGGCCGCCGAGGGCATTCGGGTGCGCACCCTGGCCGCACCCACGATGGCCGCACTGGAACCGAACGCCGCCGCCTCCCTGCTGCGGGAAACCCTCGACGAGGCGACCACCGGCGAACCGACCGTACTGCTGCTCACCGACGTCGACGCCCTGCTCTCCGGCGCGAGCAGCCCCCCGGTCGCCACGGTGGTGCTGGCCGAACTGCGCGCGGCACTGGCGAAACCGGGCTTCGCGCTGGTGGCCACCACCGCCCGGCCGGAGGCCTGCGACCCGCGCCTTCGCGGTCCCGGACTACTCGACCGCGAGCTGTCGATCCCGCTGCCCGACGCCAGGACCCGCACCGAACTACTGCGCCTGCTTCTGCGGGACGTGCCCGTCGAACCGGGGGTGGACTGCGGCGAACTCGCCGTCCGCACCCCGGGTTTCGTGGCCGCCGACCTCATCGCGTTGCGCCGCGACGCCGCACTGCGCGCCGCCCTGCGCCAGCGGGACTCGGCCGAGCCGCGCATCGCCCAGCAGGACCTGGTGGCCGCACTCGACACCGTCCGCCCCATTTCGATGTCCACTTCGGACACGCTGGCGACCGGTGGGCTCAGCCTCGACGACGTGGGTGACATGGCCGAGGTGAAGCAGTCGCTCACCGAAGCCGTGCTGTGGCCGCTGCGCTACCCGGACTCGTTCGCCCGCCTCGGTGTGGCCCCGCCGCGCGGCGTGCTGCTGTACGGTCCGCCGGGCGGGGGCAAGACGTTCCTCGTGCGGGCGCTCGCCGCGACCGGCGCGCTGAACGTGTTCGCGGTCAAGGGCGCCGAGCTGATGGACAAGTGGGTCGGCGAATCCGAACGGGCCGTCCGCGAGCTGTTCCGCCGCGCCGCCGACGCCGCGCCCTCACTGGTGTTCCTCGACGAAATCGACGCACTGGCCCCGCGCCGGGGCCAGTCCGGCGACTCCGGGGTCTCCGACCGCGTGGTCGCCGCGCTGCTGACCGAGCTGGACGGGGTCGAACCGATGCGCGACGTCGTCGTCCTCGGCGCCACCAACCGGCCGGAACTCGTCGATCCCGCGCTGCTGCGGCCGGGGCGGCTGGAGCGTCAGGTCTACGTGCCGCCGCCGGACGCCGAGGCCCGCGCGGAGATCCTGCGGGCCACCGCGAAGCACACCCCGCTGGCCGACGACGTGGATCTCGCGGAATTCGCCGCCGCCCTGGACGGATACTCGGCCGCCGACTGCGCCGCCCTGATCCGGGAGGCGGCGCTGACCGCGATGCGGGAGTCACTCGACGCCACCGAGGTCACCGCCGCCCACCTGGACAAGGCCCGCTCGGCGGTGCGCCCGTCGCTCGACCCGATCCAGCTGGCCCAGTTGGCGGCCTACGCGGGACGGCGCTGATCAGGATCCCTTGCTGTGCAGGCCCTGGTAGTCGTTGGTGACGATGATGATCACACCGGGGCTGGCGTTCTGGATGCCGGCGAACCGCGGCTCGGCCTTCATGCCGAACGCGGCCGCGAGCGCCTTGGCCGCGGTCTCCTCGTCGGTGCCGGGGGTGAAGTACGCCGTCGTGGTCGGGATGATCCCGTACGGATAGTTCGACGGCTCCGCCACGTTCCAGCCGTCCGCCCGCAGGTCGTTGGCGGCCCGGGCGGCCAGACCGGTGATGGTGCTGTTGTTGTAGACACGCACCTGGACCCATTTGGCCTCGGCCTGGTCCCCGGGGGTGCCGGTGTTCGGCTGGCCGATGACCGGCGCGCCGGAGGAGGGCGTGGCGGCGGCCGGAGCACTGCTGGACGCAGAGGAGGTGGCCGCCGGGGCCGAAGTCGGGCTCGGAACGGTGCTGCCACCTGGGGCGCCACTGGGCGCGGAGGAACTCGCCGGGGCGGCGGTGTTCTGCGTGGACGGGCCGTTGAGCGCGGTGATCGTGCCGATCACGAGCGCGACCAGCGCGACGCCGAGCAGGACGACACCCGCCAGCCGCAGCGGCCGGGAAAGGCCTTGCAGGAAGTTCATAACGCCTCGATCCCCAGTCGCCGGGCCACCCGCCTGCGCTGCCGGACCGTGCGGAGCTTGCGCAACCGCTTGACCAGCATGGGGTCGGCGCTCAGGGCCTCCGGCTTTTCGAGAAGCTGATTGAGAAGTTGGTAGTACCGGGTCGGGGACAGGTCGAACTGCTCGCGGATCGCCTGTTCCTTGGCCCCGGCGAAGCGCCACCACTGGCGCTCGAACGCGAGGATCGCCGCTTCGCGCTCGGACAGTCCCGCGACGGAATCCGGCGGGGACGGCCGATCGTCAGCCATCGACTCCGCGGCGTCCATCGGTCTCCTCAGTTCGGCAAAACACACGCTGTCGTTCCGCCAGGCCATTCAATCACGAGGGTGGCAGCCGATGGTGGGATCACGGCCCGGCGCGTCCCGGCCCACCAATGGGTACGATCGCAGGTTGTGACGATTCACCCCATCTGCATCGCCGGTGAGCCCGTGCTGCACCACCCGACCCGCGAGGTGGAGAAGTTCGACGACGAACTGCGCACCCTCATCGACGACATGTTCGAGACGATGTACGCGGCCGAGGGGGTCGGCCTCGCCGCCAACCAGATCGGTCTCGACCTGCGGCTGTTCGTCTACGACTGCCACGACGACGAGGGCGGCCGGCACAAGGGTGTCGTGGTGAACCCGAAGCTGGAGACCTCGGAGATCCCGGAGACCATGCCGGATCCGGACAACGACTGGGAGGGCTGCCTGTCCGTGCCCGGCGAGTCCTATCCGACGGGCCGGGCGCACTGGGCGAAGGTCACCGGGTTCGACGGCGATGGCAATCCGATCGAGGTCGAAGGCACCGGCTACTTCGCCCGCTGCCTGCAGCACGAAACGGATCACCTCGACGGTCACCTCTATCTGGACCGGCTGGTCGGCCGGCACGCCCGCGACGCGAAGCGCATGATCAAGCGGAACCGGTGGGGCGTGCCCGGACTGACCTGGCTGCCGGGCGAAGACGAGGTCTGACCCCGGGGTTCGCCGATGGTGAACGGGGCGGCGGTGACCACCCGCGCGAGCGCACACTGGATACGCACGTAACGGTGTAATCCGGGGTGGTGGTCGTGATGGATGACACGGAAGCCCTCGACGCCTATTCACGGTCCGTCAGTTCCGTAGCGGCCGAAGTGACGCCGCACGTGGCGAGCCTGCGGCTGGCGCGCGGCAGCGGTTCGGCGGTGGTCTTCGCCGAAGACGGGTACCTGATCACGAACGCGCATGTCGTCGGCACCGATTCCGGTGGAGTGGCCACCTTCGCCGACGGCACGGAGACCGATTTCCTCGTCATCGGCGCGGACCCGCTGTCCGATCTGGCGGTGGTGCGTGTGCGCGGCGACGCGCCTCCCGCCGCCCGGCTCGGCGACGCCGACAAGCTCGTCGTCGGCCAGCTCGTGGTGGCCGTCGGCAGCCCGCTGGGGCTGGCCGGTTCGGTGACCGCCGGGGTGGTGAGCGCCCTCGGCCGTTCCCTGCCCGTCCGCACCCGCCGCGCCGGTCGCGTGATCGAGAACGTGATCCAGACCGACGCCGCGCTCAACCCCGGTAACTCCGGTGGCGCGCTCGCCGACTCCACGGGGCGCGTGGTCGGCGTGAACACCGCTGTCGCCGGCATCGGTCTCGGCATGGCCGTGCCGATCAACGCCACCACCCGCCGCATCGTCGACACCCTGCTCGTCGAGGGCCGGGTGCGGCGCGCCTACCTGGGTGTGGTGGGGGTGCCCGCCCCCCTGCCCGAGGAGGTGGCCGAGCGGACCGGGCAGCGCGCGGGGCTGCGCGTGGTGGAGGTGGTGCCGGGCGGCCCGGCGGCACGGGCGGGACTGCACGCGGGTGATCTCGTACTGACCGTGGGGCGGGAGCGCGTCCGCGACGCCCAGGACATCCAGCGGCTGCTGTTCGCCGAGGTGATCGGCACCCGTCTCGCCGTGACCGTGCTCCGCAGCGGGGCCATGGTGGACGTCGTCGCCACCCCCAGCGAACTGGACGGTTAGAACTCCTTGGTGTCCAGCACCAGGTCGATCGGGCTGGGCAGGGTGATCGAGTCACCGAAGGGCACCCGCTCGACGGTCCGGTAGTGCCCGTCGACCGGCTCGGAGAACAACGTCACCGTCGGACCTTCGTCGTCGAACCGGTCGATCAACAGATACAACGGCACCGGCGCCTGCGCGTAGGCCCACAGCTTCTCCACACGATCCGTGCGCGCATTGCCCCGCGAAACGATCTCGACCGCCAACTTGGCCAACACGGCGGGCACCGGCACCTGGTCCGGACGTGCCACGAGTTCGGCGCGCGGCACCACCACCAGATCCGGCTCGTACAACCGCTTCACACCCGGAATCGACACACCGAGCGTCTGCAGCACCGACCAATCGACCGGCACCGCGCGGACCAGGCCGCGGTGCGCCAGATCCGCGATCAGGTTGTGCCCGTTGCCGGGTGGCGGCGACACCGTGACTCCCCCCTCCAGGATCTCGGCACGCCACCCCTCGGGTACGTCGAGCTCCCACCAGGCACGCAACAGCGCATCCCAATCACTGCCGAATTCGACCGGAATCGTGCCCATCAGACCCCTCCGTGCTCCTGGCCGAAAGCCTACCGGACGCGACTGACCTGCGGAAATCCGCGAACGCGCCGCACCGCGCCATGCCGAGGGCGGCACCGCGAGTGAGCTGTTCCACTTGTTCTCCGTGGTGTGACATGGCATGGTCGTCGTACACAGAAAAATCGCGGGAGCTCGCGCCTTGGCGGGCTGAGAGGGTGACTGGTCGTCCCATGCGGGATCCGGTGTCACCGACCGCCGAACCTGACCGGGTAATGCCGGCGTAGGGAGTGATCTTTCTTGACGACGCTCGAAAACAATGCCTCCGTCACGGTGACCACGGGTCCGATCACCGGTTCCCGCAAGGTCTACCACCAGACCGAGTCCGGGCTCCGGGTGCCCGCCCGCCGCATCGACCTGACCAACGGCGACCACTTCGACGTCTACGACACCTCCGGCCCGTACACCGATCCCGACGCGCGTATCGATGTCCACAATGGACTCCATCCGCTGCGCGCAGGCTGGGCGGACGGCCGGGCGCACGACACCCAGCTCGGCTGGGCCAAGGCGGGCGTGATCACGCGGGAGATGGAGTTCATCGCCGCCAGGGAGCGGGTGACTCCCGAGTTCGTCCGCGACGAGGTCGCCGCCGGGCGGGCGGTGATTCCGGCCAACCGCAGGCATCCCGAGAGCGAACCGATGATCATCGGGAAGAACTTCCTGGTGAAGATCAACGCCAACATGGGCAACTCGGCGGTGTGGTCCTCGGTGGAGGAAGAGGTCGACAAGATGGTGTGGGCGACCCGATGGGGCGCCGACACGATCATGGACCTGTCCACCGGCAAGCGGATCCACGAGACGCGGGAGTGGATCGTGCGCAACTCTCCCGTTCCCGTCGGCACGGTGCCGATCTACCAGGCGCTGGAAAAGGTCGACGGGGAACCGGAAAAACTGTCCTGGGAGGTCTACCGGGACACCGTGATCGAGCAGTGCGAGCAGGGCGTGGACTACATGACCGTGCACGCCGGCGTGCTGCTGCGGTACGTGCCGCTCACCGCCAACCGGGTGACCGGCATCGTCTCGCGCGGCGGTTCGATCATGGCCGCCTGGTGCCTGGCGCACCACCAGGAATCCTTCCTGTACACGCATTTCGAGGAACTCTGCGAGATCCTGCGCGCCTACGACGTCACCTTCTCGCTCGGTGACGGCTTGCGGCCCGGCTCGATCGCGGACGCGAACGACCGCGCGCAGTTCGCCGAACTGGAGACCCTGGGCGAGCTCACGCACATCGCCAGGGCACACGACGTGCAGGTGATGATCGAGGGGCCCGGCCACGTGCCGATGCACAAGATCAAGGAAAACGTGGAACTGGAGGAACGGCTCTGCGGCGAGGCGCCGTTCTACACCCTCGGTCCACTCGCGACGGACGTCGCCCCCGGCTACGACCACATCACCTCCGCCATCGGCGCGGCACAGATCGGCTGGTACGGCACGGCGATGCTGTGCTACGTCACACCGAAGGAGCACCTCGGCCTGCCGAACCGGGACGACGTGAAGACCGGGGTGATCACCTACAAGATCGCCGCGCACGCCGCGGACCTGGCCAAGGGGCACCCGTACGCCCAGCAGTGGGACGACGAACTGTCCAAGGCCCGCTTCGAGTTCCGCTGGCAGGACCAGTTCAACCTGGCACTGGACCCGGACACGGCCCGCTCCTTCCACGACGAGACGCTGCCCGCCGAACCGGCGAAGACCGCGCACTTCTGCTCCATGTGCGGACCGAAGTTCTGCTCCATGCGCATCACCCAGGACGTCCGCAAGTACGCCGAAGAACACGGGCTGTCCACTGTGGAGGCCATCGAGGCCGGGATGCGGGAGAAGTCCACGGAGTTCGGCGAGCAGGGCAACCAGGTTTATCTGCCGGTCGTGGAGCGATGAGCGCGACGCCGAAGACCGCACTGACCATCGCGGGCTCGGATTCCGGTGGTGGCGCCGGAATCCAGGCCGACCTGCGTACCTTCTTCGCCTGCGGGGTGCACGGGATGACCGC
Organism: Amycolatopsis rhizosphaerae; assembly: GCF_007713715.1. GTDB lineage: Bacteria > Actinomycetota > Actinomycetes > Mycobacteriales > Pseudonocardiaceae > Amycolatopsis_E > Amycolatopsis_E rhizosphaerae. The sequence goes on along the minus strand of NZ_VJWX01000034.1, from coordinate 8,484 downwards.
GATCACCGCGGTGACCGTGCAGAACTCGCTGGGCGTGCAGGGTTTCACCGAAATCCCGGTGGACGTGGTGACCGCGCAGATCAGGGCGGTCGCACTGGACATGGGCGTGAACGCGGCGAAGACCGGCATGCTGGCCAGCGCCGAGATCATCGAGGCGGTGGCGAAGACCCTCGACGAGGTCCGCATCGGCCGTGATCACGACGTCCCGTTCGTGGTCGACCCGGTGGCCGCCTCGATGCACGGTGACCCGCTGCTGCGGGACGAGGCGCTGGAGGCGATCCGCACCCAGCTGTTTCCCCGGGCGACGCTGGTCACCCCGAACCTCGACGAGGTGCGGCTGCTCACCGGCTTGGCGGTGACCGACCGGGAAAGCCAGCGCCACGCCGCGGACGAACTGCTCGAACTGGGACCGCAGTGGGTGCTGGTCAAGGGCGGCCACCTCTTCGACGAACCGGAGTGCGTGGACCTGCTCTCCGACGGATTCCAGTACATCGAACTGTCGGGCCGGCGCTACGAAACCAAACACACGCACGGCAGCGGCGACACGCTGGCCTCGGCGATCACCGCGTCGCTCGCGCACGAACTGGGCGTGCCGGACGCCGTCGACGAGGGCAAGCGGTTCATCGAGCACTGCGTGGCCGACGCCTACCCGCTGGGCGAGGGCATCGGCCCGGTGTCGCCGTTCTGGCGGCTGTCACACTAGGGGTATGCCGACCCCTGCCAGTCCGCCCGCCGCACTGACCATCGCCGGTTCCGACTCGGGTGGCGCGGCGGGCCTGCAGGCGGACCTGCGGACGTTCCTGACCTGCGGGGTGCACGGCCTGGTCGCGGTGACCGCAGTCACCGTGCAGAACACCCTCGGTGTGCACGACCGGGCCGACATCCCCGCGCACATCGTCGCGGGCCAGATCGAGGCGGTCGCGGCCGACATGGGCGTGCACGCGGCGAAGACGGGCATGCTGGCCTCCGCCGAGATCATCGCCGCGGTGGCGCGGGCCTGCGACCAGGCGGGCATCGGGCGGGACCACGAAATCCCGTTCGTGGTCGACCCGGTGGCCGCCTCCATGCACGGTCATCCCCTCTTCGACGAGGAGGGGCTGGCCATGCTGCGTGAGGAACTGCTGCCGCGGGCCACCGTGCTCACGCCGAACCTCGACGAGGTGCGGCTGCTCACCGGGATCACGGTGACCGGGCGGAAGGACATGCACGAAGCCGCGGTCGCGCTGCACGCACTCGGGCCGCGCTACGTGCTGGTGAAAAGCGGTCACCTCACCGAGGACCCGGAGTGCGTCGACGTCCTCTACGACGGGGAGAGCTTCCTCGAACTCCCCGGCCCGCGCATCGCGACCGTGCACACCCACGGGGCGGGCGACTCGATGGCCTCCGCCCTCACCGCCGGCCTGGCACGGGGCATGACGGTGGCCGAGGCGGCCCGCTTCGGGAAGTGGTTCGTCGGCAACGCGGTCGCCCACTCCTACCCGATGGGCGCCAAGGTCGGCCCGGTCTCCGCCTTCTGGCGCCTCGCGCCTGAAGACCGCCCCTGAACCGTTGAGCTGCGCCGCGAGGAGTCCCCTCACGCCCCTCCGCTGACGATGAGCTCCTGCGCCTTCACGAACACGGGCGGCATTCCCAGGTTGCGGTCGTAGTCGTAGTTGCTGAGGATCACCGTCACGTAGCGGCTGTCCGGATAGAGCTGGAAATCGGTGGCCTCACCGAAGGAACCACCGCTGTGCCCGATGTTCCACTGGCCGTTGATGAGCACGGCCTGCGGACCGTAGGCCTGGAAGACCGCCTGCCGTCGCATTGTCCCGGTCGGCGGCCGGCCAGGGCCGTTGGGGCTCGGTGGCACCTTGCCGCCGATCGTGATCTGCGTGTACTCGGGGTTCAGCAGTTCGTGGCCGAGCAGGGCTTCGGCGAAACGTGCCATGTCCGGGCAGTTGGAGAAGGCGTCGCCGGCGGGGCCGCCGACGAACATCCGGTCCTCGAGGCCGTCGGTGCGCCCGCCTGAGGGCTGCAGGCCGTAGGGATGCGCCATGCGCGGGTCGGCCCGCCATTGTGGTTTCGTGTAGAAGTCCGAACTGGTCATGCCGGCCTTGCCGAAGATGTTCGTGCGCACGTAGTCGTAGTAGGACTGCCCGGACACTTGCTGGACGATCGCGCCGAGCAGGTGGTAACCGGCGTTGCTGTACTGCCATCCGGCGCCGGGCGCGAAGGACAGCGTGGACGTCCGGACGAAGTCCGTGGTGCTGTCCATCGCCTGCTGCGCGCTCGTCCAGGTGGCCGCCGCTTCCAGGTATCCCGGCATGGTGAAGAGATCACCGAATCCCGAGGTGTGGGTGAGCAGGTGGTGGACGGTCACCTTCCCGGCGATGTCGTCCGGAAAGCCGGTGAGATAGGTGCCCAGCTTTCCGTGGTAGGCCACCTTGCCGTCCTGGGCGAGCTGGGCGACCGCGACGGCGGTGAACAGCTTCGTCACCGAAGCGAGCGCGAAAAGGGTGTCCGGGCCGTTGGGGACCGACTTCGCCTTGTCCGCCATGCCATAGGAGCGGGCCAGCACTGTTCTGCCGCGGTTGATCACCAGCAGACTGCCGGAGAACGCGTCCTGGTCCGCCTGTTCCTTGACGAACCGGTCGAATTCGCCTTCCGGTCGCAGTCCGCTCGGTATCCGGGCAGGGACGGCCTGGGCTTTCGCGGGGAGGGTCAGCACTGCGCCGGTGGCTCCGAGCATGGCCAGCACGGAGCGGCGGGAAGGGTTCATGAGCGTGTCTCCATTCGGACGAATGGCTGCCGTTCTACCGGCAGGTGCCGATGGGCGACCGATGTCCGGGGCATACCGGATCCATAGGTCGCGAACGGAACAATGGCTGGATGCGCGTACTGCTGGTGGAGGATGAGCAGCCGCTGGCGAAGTACGTCGCGGTCGGCCTGCGCAAGCACGGCTTCGCGGTCGACCTCGCCCTCGACGGCCGCACCGCGCTGGACAAGTGCGCGGTCACGCCGTACGACGTGGTCGTACTGGACCGGGACCTGCCCGTGGTGCACGGGGACGCGGTATGCCGGCAACTGGCCCAGCAGGGCACGGCAAGGATCCTGATGTTGACCGCGTCCGGCACCGTGGAGGACCGGGTCGAGGGGCTCACCCTCGGCGCGGACGACTACCTGGGTAAGCCGTTCGCGTTTTCCGAACTCGTCGCCCGCGTGCGGGCGCTGTCCCGGCGCAGCACTCCGGCCCGCCCGCCGGTGTTGCGCGCCGCCGACGTGGTCCTCGACCCCGCCCGCCGCACCGTCGAGCGCGCCGGGCGGCTGCTGCACCTGACGCCGAAGGAATTCGGGGTGCTCGAACAGTTGCTGGCCGCCGGTGGCGACGTGATCAGCGCGGAGACCCTGCTGGACAAGGTGTGGGACGAGCACGCCGACCCGTTCACCAACGCGGTCCGGATCACCGTGGGCACGCTGCGCCGCAAGCTCGGTGACCCGCCGCTGATCGACACCGTGACCAGCGCCGGATACCGGGTCCGGGCATGCCCCGCCACCTGACCGCCCGCGCCCGGCTCACGATCCTCTACACCGGGCTTGTGCTGGCGGCGGGCATCGTGCTGACCGGGTTGACCTACCTGTTGATGCGGCAGAACCTGGTGCACCGGGTGTCGGTCATCGTCGTCGGCGGGACCGCGGCCGGCGATCAGCTGCCTCCGGTACCGCAGCCGCCTTCGGAGGTCGCCGCGCGGGTGCAGGCCGCGGCGTTGTCCGCCTTCCTCTCGCTGGAGGGGATCGCGCTCGCGGTCGTGACCGTGCTGGCCGCGGTGCTGGGCTGGCTCGTGGCCGGTCGCGTGCTGCGGCCGATCCGCACGATCTCGGCCACGGCCCAGCGGCTGTCCGCGGAGAACCTGTCCGAGCGCGTGCCGGTCGCGGCACCGGCCGACGAGCTGACGACGCTGGCCGACACGATCAACGGGATGCTGGACCGGATCCAGCAGGGTGTGCTCGAGCGCGACCGGATCCTGCACGGCCAGCGCATGTTCACCGCCAACGCCGCGCACGAGCTGCGGACGCCGCTGACCACCATGCGCACCGCCATCGACGTCACCCTCGACGGCGATCCGGACAAAGTCGAATTGCTCGCCATGATCGGCGATGTCGCGAGCGCCGTCGAGCACAGCCAACGCACGCTCGACGGGCTTCTCGCGCTGGCCCGCAGCCAGGCCGGTTCGGGCACGCCGCGGTCGGTGGATTTCGCCCTCTTCGTGGAGCGCGTTCTGAACGGCGCCGCCGAGGAGATCGCGGCTCGCGACCTCGTCGTGCGGACCGAACTCGACACCGCCTCGACGACTGGCGAGCCGATCCTTCTGGAGCGCATGGTCGGCAATCTGATCGACAACGCGGTGCGCCACAACCATGCCGGCGGCCGGATCGGGGTCTTCACCGGCATCGTGGCCGGTTCGGCCTTCCTGCGCGTCGAAAACACCGGCGAGAAGATCCCGCCCGATACCGCCGCCCGGCTGCTCGAACCGTTTGTCCGTGGCGACGGATCACGCATCCACACCGGCCCCGGAACCGGACTCGGGCTATCCATTGTGGACGCTGTCGTCACCGCTCACCGCGGCACCGTGGCACTCACGGCCGACCCCCGCGGCGGCCTGATAGTCGAGGTGCGCCTTCCGCGGGCGGAACCCCTCACGACTTACGAGCGGGTGGCTGACGTGCCGTGAGGGACCCCCTCTGTTTGCCAGGGCCCCAGCCACTCCGACACAGGCTCAGTCCTCTTCGTCGGCGAGGAGGGCTTCGAGGGCGACCAGCCCCGCGGCGAGATCGGCCTGGAGCTTCGGGGCCAGCCGTGAGATCCGGCGGTTGAGTTCCCTGACGCGGGTGGAGCGCACACCGGACAGCATCCGCTCGCCCTCCTCGGTCGCCGTCGCCAGCCAGGCGCGGCGATCCACCGGATCCGGTTCACGGCTGGCGTAGCCGACCTCCACCAGCCCGGCGATGATGCGGGACATGGTCGCCGCGGCCACGCCTTCCTTCGCCGCGAGGTCGCCGAGGCGCATCGGGCCGTGCGCGGCCAGGGTGGCCAGCGCGGAGATCGAACCGTGGCCCGGCCCGGGCGTGCCGGCCTGCCGCAGGGAACGGGAAAGCCTTCCCACCGCCAGGAACAACCGCCCCGCGACATCCTCGGTTGCCGACCCGTCCACCTCGAGCTCCTTCTGCCGACCCGATCCACACCCGTTGAGGGTGCCGACCACCATACGTGTTTCCCCTTGGTGGCCGCGGTGAACACGTCGGTACGGTGCGTTTCTACCGGGGCGGGCTGGACGCCTGCGCCCAGAACCGCTGCGGGATGCGTCCCGCACCCCGGGCGAGCCGCCCCGCGATCACCGCGGAGCGCATGGCGTAGGCCATCCGCTCGGGATCCTGCGCGCGCGTGACCGCGGTGGACAGCAGGACCGCGTCGCAGCCGAGTTCCATGGCCAGCGTCGCGTCGGAGGCCGTGCCGATGCCCGCGTCGAGCACGACCGGCACGCCGGCCCTGGACACGATCAGCTCGATGTTGTGGGGATTGCGGATGCCGAGGCCGGTGCCGATCGGTGCGCCGAGGGGCATCACCGCGGCACAGCCCGCCTCCTCCAGCCGCAGTGCCAGCACCGGGTCGTCATTGGTGTAGGCCAGCACGGTGAACCCGTCCGAGACCAGTTGCTCGGCGGCGTCCAGCGTCTCCAGCGGATCCGGCAGCAGGGTCCGGTCGTCGGCGTGGACCTCGAGCTTGATCAGGTCGGTTTCCAGCGCCTCACGCGCCAGCTGCGCGGTGAGCACCGCTTCGGCCGCGCTGCGGCAGCCCGCGGTGTTGGGCAGCAGCCGGATACCCAGCCGCCGCAACAGTTCCAGCACGCCCGAGCCACCCTCGGCGTCGGCACGGCGCATCGCGACCGTGGTCAGTTCGGTACCCGAGGCGACCAGCGCGCGTTCGAGGACGGCGAGGTTCGCCGCGCCGCCGGTCCCGATGATCAGGCGGGAGCCCAGCTTGTACTCGCCGATCGCCAGCTCGTCCCCGGCCCCGTCGAACCGGCCGTCCGTGCTCGTCTCAACCACCTTGCACCGCCGTCAGGATCTCGAGCCGCGCGCCCGGTGACACCACGGTCTCCGCCCAGTCGCCGCGCCGGACGACCACGCCGTCGACCGCGACCGCGACGCCGCGCGGCGCGGTGCCCAGCGCTTCGAGCAGCCCGGCGACCGTGATCCCGTCCGGGAACGCGCGCCAATCGCCGTTGACCTGTACTTCCATCTAATGCCCTCCGTCCCGTGCGGGGTCCGCGGCCTCGACCTCGGCCGGTGGCTTCTCCCCGTCCAGCCACGCCACGATCGCGTCGGCGGTCACCGGCGCCATCAGCAACCCGTTGCGGTGGTGCCCCGTCGCCGCGAGCAGCCCGTCGGCGAGCGGGCCCAGGTACGGCAGCGTGTCCACGCTGCCCGCCCGCAGCCCGGCGGCCATCTCGACCAGCTCGTACTCGGCAATGCCCGGGAAGATCCGTTCCGCGCCTTCGAGCAGTTCCCGCACGCCGCGGGCGGTGACGGTCTCGTCGAACCCGGCCTCGTACTGGGTGGCGCCGAGCACCAGTTCCCCGTCTTCGCGCGGCACCAGGTAGATCGGGCGGCCCTCGACGAACCCGCGCACCGTGTGCCGGGGCGGCCCGAGGCTGCCTCGGCGGACGCGCAGCCGCAGGATCTCCCCCTTGAGGGGGCGCACGCCCAGCCCGGGCCGCAGCCGGGCACTGTACGCGCCGGCGGCGAGCACCGCGACGTCACACCGCACGTCCCCGGAACCGGTCCGCACCAGGCCCGGCTCCACGGCGGTGGCCTCGACGTCGAGGAAGCGCACGCCACGCCGTAGCGCGGCGGCCTGGAGCGAACGCAGCAGGCGGCGGTTGTCGACGGCAAGGTCGCCGGGGACCAGCAGCGCGGACCGCGCGCCGCTCACCCCGGGCTCGATCGACCGCAGCCGCCGCCCGGTGACGGTGTCGACCGCGCGGCCCACCGAGGCAAGGTATTCGGCCAGCACGGCGAGCTGATCGGCGTCGGCGCGGTCGAACGCCACCACGAGGGTGCCCTCGGTGGACAGCCCGGGGTCGCCCCCGTCGGCGGCGAGCGCCTCGGCGAAGGCGGGCCAGCGCCGCAGCGACTCCTCCCCGAGTGCGAGGCCGGCCTCCTCGCCGGGCCAGGCCTCGGCCACCGGGGCGAGCATGCCGCCCGCGACCCAGGAGGCGCCGCGACCAGGCGAAGGGTCGATCACCGTCACCCGGTACCCGGCCAACGCGGCCTTCCAGGCCACGGACAGGCCGATCACGCCGCCACCCACGACGGCCACCTGCGTTTCTGCCACAGAAATCACGCTCCCTGCGCCGGCATGATCCGGATCAGGTTCCACGGTCGAAGCGGTGGTCAGCTCCCTCTCAGCCCGTGTCCCGGGCTCCCGTGCGGACCCCCACACGTTACCCCGTGGGTTACCGTTGCGGCCATGCCAGGGCTCAGTGGTGAACAGATCAGGAAACGGCTCGACGCGGCGAAGCTGTACCTGTGCACCGACGCGCGAACCGCATCCGGCGATCTCGCCGAGTTCGCCGACGCCGCGCTCTCCGGCGGGGTGGACATCATCCAGCTGCGGGACAAGACCGGCGGCGCACCGCTGGAGGCCAGGCAGGAGCTGGCCGCGCTGGAGGTGCTGGCCGAGGCGTGCGCGCGCCACGGCGCGCTGCTGGCGGTCAACGACCGGGCGGACGTGGCGCTCGCGGCCGGTGCCGACGTGCTGCATCTCGGACAGGACGACCTGCCGGTGAGCGCGGCGCGCCGCATTCTCGGCGACGAGCCGGTCATCGGGCGTTCGACGCATTCGGTCGAACAGGCCCGCGCGGCGGCCGTGGAGGCCGGTGTGGACTACTTCTGCACCGGGCCGTGCTGGCCGACTCCCACCAAGCCGGGGCGGCAGGCCCCCGGTCTCGACCTGGTGCGGGCGACGGCGGGCGGCACGGACCGTCCGTGGTTCGCGATCGGGGGCATCGACCTGGCCAGGCTGCCCGAGGTACTGGACGCGGGCGCGTCGCGGGTGGTCGTCGTGCGCGCCATCACCGAGGCCGAGGACCCGCGGGCCGCCGCCCGGCAACTGGCCGAGGCGCTCCGGGCCGGTTGAGGGCAGCGCGTCGCCGTGAGGGGGCGAGTCCCACCCTCCGGCGCCTGTGTCCCACGCTCGTGCGCTTGTGTCCCACGCTCGTGCGCTTGTGTCCCACGCTCGTGCGCATGAGTTCCACGCTCGGTCCGGGTGAGGTGCCCTCGGGGGACGGGACTTTTGCCGGAACCCTGGCTCGCTTTCTGGTGAGGAGGGGTCCCCTCACGGCCGTATCGAGCAGGGCTCCGGCAAGGTCGCGTGAGTGTTGGCCGTGAAGGGTCCCTTCACAGTCGTTTTGACTGTGAAGGGACCCTTCACGGCTTGCCCCGGTC
>NZ_VJWX01000349.1 GCF_007713715.1 Amycolatopsis rhizosphaerae | reverse complement strand
GGGTGAGATTCGGGGTGGTCAGATCCGGCACGTGCCGGGTCTTCGCGAACGCCCACAGCCATTGCGGCCGGATCACCGCCTCCGGGGCGAACCGCAGCATCGCCCTGAGGTCCATCCGCTCCGGGATCACCGGGCTGCCCCAGTCTCGGCCCATCGAGAACGACCAGTCCAGGGTCATGATCAGCCCCACCGCGCCGGCCGCGCGGGCGCGATCCATGCGCTGCACCAGCGCCTCCCGGGTCCCCACCCAGTACATCTGGAAGAACGTCTTCGGGTTGGCCGCCACGACCTCCTCGACGGATTTGCTCGCGAACGAGCTCAGGCTCATCGCCGTCCCTCGCGCCGCGGCCGCCCGCGCCACCGCGACCTCGGCCTCCGGGTGCACGGCCTGCACGCCGGTCGGCGAGATCAGCACCGGCATCGACAGCGGCTGGCCCAGCACGGTGGTGGTGAGCTCGCGCCGGTTGGACAGCCCGGCCACGTGCGGCGCGAAGCCCAGCTCGCCGAAGGCTTCGACGTTGTCCCGGAGGGTCAGTCCCCGCTCCGAACCGGCGATCAGCGCGCCGTACACCGATCTCGGGAGCCGCTTCTTCGCACGGCGCTGCGCTTCGGCCACCGTCTCGAACCACGCATCGGACATCGGAACAGCGTGGCGCGGCGGCGCGGGGGAGCGCAGGGGCCGAAGGGCCCGGCTTTGGTCCCACGGCCCCGGGCGAAGGGACTTTCTCCTCTCCTGCGGGTGAGGGCGCGCCCGGTGAAGTGGGGGCATGAGCAGAGGATCGGGCACCGGGATGAGCACCGGGATGAGTACAGCCACCGCCCCGGCCGTCACGCCCGCCTCCGGATTCGACGTCCGGGCGGCCGGTGCCCTGCCCGGCCCCGAGGTCCTGACCCGTCTCGGCACCGCCGAAGGCGGGCTGAGCGCACAAGAGGCCGCGCGACGGCTGAGCCGCTACGGCACCAACACGGTGTCGTCCCACCGCGCCCGGCCGTGGCAGGTGCTGTGGCACCAGCTGCGCTCGCCCCTGCTGGGGCTGCTGATGGCCGCGGTCGTCGCCTCCTACTTCGTGGGGGAACGTAGTGACGCGCTCATCATCGGCGTGATCGTGCTACTGTCGGTCGGCCTGGGGTTCTTCAACGAGTACCGCGCGGAAAAGGCCGCCGAGGCGCTGCATTCCCAGATCCGGCACGAAGCCGTCGTGTTCCGCGACGGCGGTTCGCGGCGGGTGCCGGTCGCCGAACTGGTTCCCGGCGACGTGGTCGAACTGCGCCTCGGGGACATCGTGCCCGCCGATCTGCGGCTGCTGTCGGTCAACGAACTGGAATGCGACGAGTCGGTGCTCACCGGCGAATCGATGCCGGCCGACAAGAACGTCTCTCCGGTGCCCGAGGGCACCGCGCTGGCCGACCTCACCGGCTGTGCGCTGATGGGCAGCGTCGTGCACGCGGGCAGCGGCCGGGGCGTGGTGGTCAGCACAGGTGCCCGCGCCGAGTTCGGCCGCATCGCGGCGGGGCTGGGCACGCGGCGCGCCGACACCGGGTTCCAGACCGGCCTGCGCCGGTTCTCGCTCCTGCTCGTGCAGGTTGCCGCCGCGCTCACGGTGTCGATCTTCGTGATCAACGTCGTGCTGCACCGGCCGATCATCGACGCGCTGCTGTTCTCCCTGGCCATCGCGGTCGGCATCACGCCGCAACTGCTGCCCGCGGTCGTCTCGACCAGCCTCGCCGCCGGGTCCCGCCAGATGGCCCGGCGCAAGGTCCTGGTCAAACGGCTGGTGTGCATCGAGGACCTGGGTGACGTGGACGTGCTGTTCACCGACAAGACCGGGACCCTGACCGAGGGCCGGATCAGCTACATGCGGTCGCGGGGACCGGACGGCTCGCCGTCCGACCGGGCCCTGGCCTGGGGGCTGCTGTGCAACGAGGCCGAGCGGGAGAACGGTGTCGTGGTCGGGGGCAACCCGCTCGACGCGGCGCTGTGGGAGTCGCCCGCGGCGCGGCACGTCGATGTCGGTGCGTACCGGAGGCTGGCGGAACTGCCCTTCGACCACGAGCGGCGGATGGCCTCGGTGCTGGTCGCCGGCCGGGACGGCGGGCGGCTGCTGATCACCAAGGGCGCGCCGGAAGCGGTGCTCGACCGGTGCGCCGACGTGCCGGAGAGCGCCCGCAAGGTCCTGGACGCCGAGTTCGCGGCGGGCAACCGGGTGGTCGCCGTCGCCACCCGGCCCGCAGGGCCCCTCACCGCGATCACCCCGGCGGACGAGCGGGATCTGGACCTGGCCGGTTTCCTGGTCTTCCTCGACGCGCCCAAGCGCGGTGCGGCGGAGGCGCTGAACCGCCTCGCCGCGCTGGGCATCACCGTGAAGATCGTGACCGGGGACAACCCCGCTGTCGCGGCGAAGGTGTGCCAGGACCTCGGGCTGGCCGTCGGCGGCATCCTCACCGGCGCCGAGCTGGACCGGCTCGACGACCGGGAACTGGCCGGGGCGCTGGCCACCACGACGGTGTTCGCCCGGGTCAGCCCCGAGCACAAGGCCCGGATCGTGCGGGTGCAGCGGCGGGCCGACATCGACGTGGCCTTCCTCGGCGACGGGGTGAACGACGCGCTCGCGCTGCACGCCGCGGACGTGGGCATCTCCGTGGACTCCGCCACCGACGTGGCCAAGGATTCCGCCGATGTGATCCTGCTGGAGAAGGACCTGCACGTGCTCGCCGACGGGGTGATGGAGGGCAGGCGGATCTTCGCCAACACGATGAAGTACGTGCTGATGGGCACCTCGAGCAACTTCGGCAACATGTTCAGCGCCGCCGGGGCCTCGCTGTTCCTGCCGTTCCTGCCGATGCTGCCGTCGCAGATCCTGCTCAACAACCTGCTCTACGACACCAGCCAGCTGGCCATCCCTACCGACGAGGTGGACCCCGAGCAGCTCGCGCGGCCCGCGCGGTGGGACATCCGGTTCATTCGCCGGTTCATGCTGTGTTTCGGGCCGATCAGCTCGGTGTTCGACTTCGCCACCTTCGGGATCATGTTGTGGGTGTTCCACGCCGGGGCCCCCGAGTTTCGTACGGGCTGGTTCGTGGAGTCCCTGGCCACCCAGACCCTGGTGCTGTTCGCGATCCGGACCCGCCGGATCCCGTTCTTCTCGAGCCACCCCAGTCTCCCACTGCTGCTGGCGTCGCTCGGCGTGATCGCGGTGGGAGCGGTGCTCCCGGTGACCCCGTTCGCCGCGGCGCTGGGCTTCACCCCGCTGCCGTTCGGGTTCTTCGCCGCGCTCGTGGTGATGGTGGTCTGCTACCTCGGGCTGGTCGAGATCGGCAAGCGGCTGTTCTACGGGGTGCCGCACGCCCCGGTGACCGCCCCGCCGCGCGACCTCGCGCGCCGGCACGCCCGGCGGCGCGCTGCCCGGTTCAGCACCGCCGCCCGCCATCCCGGAACGCCCCGCCAAGTCTGATTCTTCTCGCGCCGCCGATGGAGCATCCGACCATCGAAACCGGCAAGGTTGTGGTGGTAAGGCACATACCCACTGTGGTGTGGCTCGCTTACCGTCCTTCGCATGCGAAGCGGATCCACCCTCGACGGCCGGACGGCGCTGGTCACCGGTGCGGGCAGCGGTATCGGGCGTGCCTGTGCGCGGGCGCTGGCCGAGGCCGGGGCGAAGGTGCACGTGGTCGATCTCGACGAACCGGCGGCGCGGCGCGTCGCGGCGGAGACCGGGGGCTGGGCCCACGTGGCCGACCTTGCCGACCCCACCGCCGTCGAAGCCCTGCCCGCCGAGGCCGACATCCTGGTGAACAACGCCGGTTTCCAGCACGTCGCCCCGATCGAGACCTTCCCGCCCGAGGTCTTCACGCGCATGCAGCAGGTGATGGTCACCGCGCCGTTCCTGCTGATCCGCCGCGTGCTGCCGGGAATGTACGCCCGCGGCTGGGGCCGCGTCATCAACATCTCCAGCGTCCACGGGCTGCGGGCCAGTGCCTACAAATCCTCCTACGTCACCGCGAAACACGCCCTCGAAGGACTGTCCAAAGTGGTCGCCCTTGAGGGCGCGCCGCACGGGGTGACGAGCAACTGCGTCAACCCCGGCTACGTCGACACCCCCCTGGTGCGGGACCAGATCGCCGCGCAGGCCACGGCGCACGGCATCGACGAATCCGAGGTCCTCGAACGCGTGCTGCTCCAGCGGGCCGCGATCAAGCAGCTCATCGCACCCGAGGCCGTCGCCGAGGTCGTGCGATGGCTGTGCGGCGACCACGCCGCACAGCTCACCGGTGCCTCCCTGCCCCTCGACGGCGGCTGGACCGCCGCCTGAACCTCCCCGTCCCGACACACAAAGGAGTGTTGCCGTGTCCCAGCCCCCCTCGCGCGGATCGATCGCCAAGATCGTCGGTGCCAGCCTGATCGGCACCACCATCGAGTGGTACGACTTCTTCCTCTACACCTCCGCGGCCGCGCTGGTGTTCAACAAGCTGTTCTTCCCGGCCCACGACCCGCTCACCGGCACGCTGCTGTCGTTCGCCACCTACGCGATCGGCTTCCTCGCCCGGCCGCTCGGCGGGGTGGTGTTCGGGCATTTCGGTGACCGGCTGGGACGCAAGAAGCTGCTCGTGGTGAGCCTGCTGATGATGGGCGGCTCCACCTGCGCGATGGGCCTGCTGCCGACCTACGCGGTGGCGGGTGCCGCCGCGCCGCTGCTGCTCACCGCGCTCCGCCTGATCCAGGGCTTCGCGCTGGGCGGTGAGTGGGGCGGCGCGGTGCTCATCGTCTCCGAGCACGGGGACCAGAAGCGCCGCGGGTTCTGGGCCTCGTGGCCGCAGTGCGGCGCGCCGGGCGGGAACCTGCTCGCCACCGCGGTGCTGGCGATCCTGGCCGGTACCCAGTCCGACGCCACCTTCCTGTCCTGGGGCTGGCGCGTGCCGTTCCTGCTTTCCGGTGTGCTGCTGGTGATCGGCCTGTGGATCCGCCTCGCGGTGACCGAATCGCCGGTCTTCCTCGCCGCCCAGAAGAACGTGGTGGCCGAGGAGAAGAAGCACGTGCCGGTGCTCGCGGTGTTCCGCAGCTCCTGGCGCCAGGTGCTGGTGACCATCGGGGCCCGCATGGCCGAGAACGTGTCCTACTACGTGATCACGGCGTTCATCCTGGTGTACGTGACCGGGCCGCTGCACCTGGCCAAGTCCGTGGGCCTGAACGCGGTGCTGATCGGCTCGGCCGTGCACTTCGTGACGATCCCGTTGTGGGGCATCCTGTCGGACCGGATCGGCCGCAAGCCGGTGTACCTGTTCGGCGCGCTCGGCATGGCGGTGTGGGCCTTCGTGTTCTTCACCCTGCTGAACACGAAGTCGCCCGCGGTGATCGTGCTGGCCGCGACCGCCGGGCTGCTGCTGCACGGCGCGATGTACGGCCCGCAGGCCGCGTTCTTCGCCGAGCAGTTCCCGACCCGCGTGCGGTACACGGGCCTGTCCGTGGGCGGGCAGCTGTCCTCGATCGCAGCCGGGGCACTCGCCCCGATCATCGCCGTGGCGCTGTTCAAGGCCTACGGCAGCACCGTGCCGGTTTCGCTGTACGTGCTGGGCATGTGCGTGCTGACGGTGATCGCGGTCGCGGTGGCGAAGGAGACCGTCGGCCGCGACCTGACCGAGGAGGAAACCGCGGCGGCACTGCCCGCCGCCGCCGGCCGGTGACAAGATGACCCTCGTGTCCGACGAGGTGCTCCAGCTGCTCGACCTGCTCGCCAGCGGCGCGAGCGGCGAGCAGCTGGCGCGCGCCAGGGTGCCGGGCAACGCGACCGAACTGGCCCTGCGCATCCACGCCACCCTGAACCGCCATCGCCGCCGCGAAGCCGAACTGGTCGCCCTGTTCGAAACCGCCAGCGACCTGGCGCGGTTGCGGGATCCGGACGCGGTGCTGCGCTCGATCGTGCACCGCGCCCGGACCCTGCTGCGCGTGGACGTGTCCTACCTGAGCCTCAACGACGAAGAGGCCGGGCGTACGTACATGCGGGTGACCGACGGTTCGGTGTCGAAGCTGTTCCAGGAAGTGACCCTCGGCATGGGCGAGGGGCTCGGGGGCCTGGTGGCGCAGACTTCGAGGCCCTCGGCCACCCGCGACTACTTCGCCGACGCGCGGTTCCGGCACACCAGCCCGATCGACCTCGCGGTGCGGGACGAGGGGCTGCGCGGCATTCTCGGCGTGCCGCTCGCACTGGGCGAGCAGGTCATCGGCGTGCTGTACGCCTCCGACCGCACGCCCCGGGAATTCACCCCTGACGAGGTCGCGCTGCTGTCCTCGCTGGCCGACCACGCCGCGATCGCGCTGGACAACGCGCGCCTGCTGGCGGAGATCAGCGCGCACAGCGAGTCCCTGCACCGGGCCGAGGAAGCCCACGACCGGCTGATGGATCTGGTGCTGCGCGGTGGGGACGTGCCGGACGTGGCCGGGGCCGTGGCCGAGGTGCTGCACGGGTCGATCGCGCTGTTCGACGCGACCGGCGAATGCCTGGCGCACAGCGGGAAGCCGCTGCCCGCGCCGCCCGCGGAGGCGGTGACGACCTCACGGGAGGCGGGCCGCGCGGTGGCGGCGGGCGCGGTGTGGGTGTGCGCCGTGCAGGCCGGTCCGGAACCGCTGGGCAGCATCGTGCTCAGCGGCCGCGACGTGCTCGTCGACGCCGACCGGCGGCTGTTCGAGCGGGCCGCGGTGGTCACCGGGCTGCTGCTGATGTTGCGCCGGTCGGTGGCCAAGGCGGAGGACGAGGTGCGCGGGGAACTGCTCACCGATCTGCTCACCGCGCCCGGCCGCAATCCGGCCGCCCTGCTGGCGCGGGCGAGACGGCTGGGCGTGCAGCTCACCGAACCGCACGTCGTGCTGATCGCGCACGCGGACACGGTGTCGCGCCGGAGACTGCTCGCCGCCGCGTCACGGTACGCGACCCTGGCCGGGGTCCACGCCGAGCAGGTGGTCCTTCTGGCGCAGGCGAAGGATCCGGACGCGCCCGCCGCCCGCGCCGCCGCCGAGTTGTCCTCCACAATGGACACTCCGGTGACGGTGGGCGCGGCGGGGCCCGCCGTCGGCCCGGTGGAGATCGCCGCCGCGCACGCCGAGGCCGAGCGGTGCCTGCGGGCCCTGCTCACCCTCGGCCGTGCCGGTGAAGGCGCTTCCTCCCGCGGGCTCGGCTTTCTCGGCGTGCTGCTCGGGGATCGCGGGGACGTCGGCGGTTTCGTGCGGCAGACCCTCGGCCCGGTGCTCGACTACGACGCCCGCCGCGGCACCGAACTCGTCCGCACCCTCAACGCCTACTTCGCGGCGGGGGGCAACCTGACCAGGGCCAAGGAAGCGCTCCACGTGCACGTGAACACCGTGGTGCAGCGACTGGAACGCATCGGCGTGCTGCTCGGCGAGGGCTGGCAGGCGCCCGCCCGTGCCCTGGAGATCCAGCTCGCCCTCCGCCTCCACGCCCTCAGCGGCGGCCCCGCTTTGCCGTGAGGGGTCCCTTCACAGCCTTGGATCGGGCCGGGGATCCGTAGCAAACATTCATTGCTCCACCCCGAGGCCGTGGCTGGGCGCCGTGAAGGGTCCCTTCACAGTCGAATCGACTGTGAAGGGACCC
>NZ_VJWX01000348.1 GCF_007713715.1 Amycolatopsis rhizosphaerae | reverse complement strand
GGTGCGGGATCAGCCGATGCCGCCGCCGACGCTGGTCGGTGTCGTTGTCACGTTGTTGTTGAGGGCCGTGTCGGAGATGATGAGCTGGCGGCCGTTGATGATGCCCCCGCCTCGCTCACCGGCCTCGTTCTCGTTGATCACGCTGTTGCCGATGGCCAGCTGACCGGTGTTGCTGAGGCCGCCCCCGGTTTGGATTCCCCGGTTCTGCGTGATCGTGCTCCGGGTCAACCTCACCGTGGCGTTCGACAACACACCGAGCCCACCACCGGAGGCGGCGACATTTCCGTACAGGTGCACGTTGTTCAGGTTCGCGAGGCCGCTGAAGACCGTGATCCCCGCACCGATGCTGCCGGGCACGGCGCCACCCGTCAGGTTGATCCGGTCAATGTTGACGTTGCTGTTCACGCTGAGGATTCGGAATGCCGCCGAGCCCGGGTCCCGGCTGATCGTGCTGTCATTACCATGAATGGTGAGCGGCTTGTCGATAACGGGAATGGGGCCGGTGGAATTGTCGAGTGTGTAGGTGCAGCCTGGCGCGAGTACCAAGGTGCCGCCCGGTGCCGACGTGACGATGGCGCTGATCAGTGCTGCGCTGTCGCAGGGCACCGCGATGGTCGCGGCATGCGCGGTCGCCGGAACGGTGGCCATTCCTGTGGTGAACGCGGCCACGCTCATGGCCTTTGCCATCCAGATTCTGCGCACGTTTTCTCCTCGTCGGGGGATCCGATTCGCCACGGCCCGCCAGAGAGTCTTTCTCAATAATGGAGTCGGCGCGCTTCAACGTGACGTCTCGACGAGTCGGACAGTGGTTCGATCAATTGACTTCGGACACGAGTCAAAGGTATAGAGCGCCTTTCGGGCACGTCACTCGAATCGAGGTAAATGCCCGGAAGGGCGACGCACGGGATCGGCCGAGTGAACCGGCCATCGCGGTGCGCCGCCTATCCATCGGGTGGGGTGGCACCACGAGCGCGGACGGCGTGGACCGCCGTTCGCGGTACGTGACAAGGAGATGGCATCGGATCGACGATGCTCGGCGTACCGCCGGAAGACATCGCCCGACCGGTGGTCAGGGCTCCTGGTGCTTGCGGACCAGCAGGTAGCCGGAGTGGAACCGCTCGGCTTCGTGCGGCTCGCGCCGCAACCGGCCGACCTCGGCGAACCCGGCCTGGCGCAACAGTTCCGCGAGACTGCCGGGCGACCATTGGTAGGCAAGGGTGACTTTGTGGTCGACTTCCCGCGGCAGCGGGTCGTCGCCGGCGAGGAATCCGAGCAGCAGGTAGCCGCCCGGCGCCAGCACTCGCCCGAATTCGGTGAAAACGGTGGGCAGTTGCCGCGGTGGTGTGTGGATGGTGGAGAAGAACGCGAGAATGCCGCCGAGCATTTCGTCGGCGAGGTCCAGGGCGGTCATCGACCCCTCGTCGAACCGCAGGCCCGGATGGGCCCGGCGGGCCAGGGCGATCATCTCGGCGGACAGGTCGATGCCGAACGTGTTCAGCCCGAGCGCGTGCAGGTGCGCGGTCACCTGGCCTGGGCCGCAGCCGATGTCGGCGACCGGTCCGGCGTTGTGGGCCTGCACGAGTTCGGCGAACGCCGCCAGCAGCGCACGTTCCAGCGGCAGGGTCTCCAGCATGTTGCCGAAAAGTTCGGCGTAGAGGGGCGCAACGGCGTCGTAGGCAGCCTTGGTGTCGTGCAGTACGGAGGGATCGGTCACGGCGGAAACCATACGACGGATTGTCGTTGCGTGACGCGGGCCGGGCAAAGTGCCGTAAATGGGCAGTTTTCCACCAGGATTACCCGGGGATCGGTACTCGGTCACCAGAAGTCAAGATCATCTTCACTGGGGGACGGGTGCTGTTCATCAACTGTTTCCGCCAACTGGCTACCTTTCGCAACGATGTCCACCCCGGACATCCCAGCGGGAGGTCTGATCTTGCATGTCCCACTGATCGTCTACGCGGTCGTCGCGACCGCGCTGGCGTTCGATTTCACCAACGGCTTTCACGACACGGCCAACGCGATGGCGCCGTCGATCGCGACCGGGGCGTTCAAACCCAGAACCGCGGTGACCGTGTCGGCGGTGCTCAATCTGGTCGGCGCCTTCCTGTCGGTCAAGGTGGCCGGCACGATTTCGGGCGGCATCGTGGACGAAAGCGGATTCCACGCCGACACCGGTCCCTACATCGTGTTCGGCGCCCTGCTCGGCGCGATCGTCTGGAACCTGCTGACCTGGTACCTGGGGGTGCCGTCGAGTTCGTCGCACGCGTTGTTCGGCGGACTGATCGGGGCGACCTGGGTCGCCGTCGGCGGCCACGTCGTCAACTTTTCCGTGGTGGTGCAGAAGGTGCTGCTGCCCGCCGTGGTTTCCCCGATCATCGCCGGTGTCGCGGCCGCGACCGGCACCATGATCGCCTACCGGACAAACGAAGGGGTGAAGAAAAAGCACGTTTCGCGGGGATTCCGGGCCGGGCAGAACATTTCCGCGTCGCTCGTTTCCCTGGCGCACGGCACGAACGACGCGCAGAAGACCATGGGGGTCATCACCCTGACCTTCATCGTGGCGGGTATCCAGCCCGCGCACTCCAGTCCCTACCTGTGGGTCGTCGTCGCCTGCGGCCTGGCCATCGCGCTCGGCACCTACGTCGGTGGCTGGCGGATCATCAAGACGCTGGGCAGCGGGATCACCACGCTGGACAGCCCCCAGGGCTTCGCGGCCGAAACCAGTGCCACGGCGGCGATCCTGGCCTCGTCCCACCTCGGCTACGCGCTGTCCACCACGCAGGTGTGTTCCGGCGCGGTGATGGGCGCGGGACTGGGCAAAAGCGGCGGTGAAGTGCGCTGGAGCACCGCGAGCAGAATAGCCGTCGCGTGGGTCGTCACCCTGCCCGCTTCCGCGGTGTTCGGCGCCTGCGCCGGGAAACTCGCTTCGACCGGAGTCCTGGGCACGGCCATCGTGGCGGGGATCGGCATCGTGGTCGCGGCCGGGCTCTTCGCGTTGTCCCGGCGCAACCCGGTCGGCGCGCACACCGTCACCGATGCCCCGGCCGAAACCCGGGTGCCGGCGACGGCCGACGCCACCTACTGACGAACCAGACGGGAAAACCCATGCATATCCAATGGGGCGAGATGCTCCAGGTCTTCGGCGCCACGGTCGCGGCGACCGCACTGCTGGTCACGTTGTTCTCGGTCGGCGTACGGGGCCTGGGAAAGCGGTCCGGAGCCGGCAAAGGCGAAGGCGCCACCAATGTCAGCGACGCCGGTCCCGTGCTCAGCTTCGTGCTGAGTTTCGCGATCGTGATCTACGGCATCTACCTGATCGTCGCGAAGTGATCGCGGCCCTCGCCGCGAACGGGAGACGCGCGAGCGCGTAGTTGCCGGGGACGGGCAGCGGACCCGCCCCCGGCAACTCGCCGGACGGCGTCGTGCCGCTGCTCGATGGTCAATCCTGCGATAGTCCGGTGGAGATCACGAGCCGCGCTCTGCGCGGCGAGCAAGGCCGGCCAACAAGGAGATCGCCGAGCGGGAGAACCTGGCCGTGCGCTCACCGGCCCTTGCTGGTGAGCGAGGGGGAGCCCTCGGACTCCGTCACCCGGATCGCGAGTTCGCACGGGTCGGTTTCCTTGCTCGACGCGAGGTGATGCGAGGCGAGGCTTCGCAGCATCTCGCGGAACTGGCCGCGCTCGGCCGGGTCCAGCGGGCTCAGCACGGCCGATTCGGCTTCGGCGATGGCCGCGCGGGCCTCGGCGAACCGGGCTTTGCCCGCGGCGGTGGCGCGGACCAGTTTGTTGCGCCGGTCGGCCGGATCGGTGACCCGCTCCACCAGGCCGGCACCGGCCAGATCGTCGACGAGATAGACCATGACCGTGCGGTCGAGATCGAGCTGCCTGCCCAGTTCCGCCTGGTTGCGGGCGCTGCCGTGCACCGCCCCGCACAACGCCTGAAACCCGCGCAGCCCGTGCGGAATGCCGGCCACGGCACGGTCCAACGCGGCCGCGTGGGCGCGGAAGCACTGGGCGAGCAGCCAGCCGAGGTTGTCTCCCAGGCCGTCGGGAAGTAGTTGGGGCAGTGTCTCGGTCACCACTCCAGAGTAGCGCGCCGCCGTCCGGGCAGATAATCTGCGCAACAGACGATCTGTTGACAAGACAAAGACCCGGGTTCCGAAGTCGAAGGTGGAGATACCGTGGTGTCCGAAAATTCAGGGCGGGCGGGCCGTTCACGGCAACTCGCGCTCCTCGTGCTGTGCCTGGCCTCGTTGATGGTGGTACTGGACGGGACGATCGTGGTGGTCGCGCTGCCGTCGATCCAGGCCGATCTCGGCTTCACCACACCGAGCCTGGCCTGGGTGGTGAACGCCTACCTGGTGCCCTTCGGCGGCCTGCTGCTGCTGTCCGGCAGGCTGGGCGATCTGATCGGCAGGCGGCGGATGTTCCTCATCGGCGTCAGCGTGTTCACGGTCGCGTCCCTGCTCTGTGGCCTGGCCGTGAACCAGGCGATGCTGATCGTGTTCCGGGCGGTGCAGGGCGCGGGCGCCGCACTCGGCTCGGCCGTGGTGCTCGGCATGATCGTCACCCTGTTCCCGGAGCAGCGCGAACAGGGCAGGGCGCTCGGCCTGTTCAGCTTCGTGCAGGCGGCGGGCGCGTCCATCGGCATGGTGCTCGGCGGGGTGCTCACCCAGGGGCTGAGCTGGCACTGGACGCTGCTGGTCAACGTCCCGATCGGGGTGTTCGTGGTGGCCGCCACCCTCGTGCTCGTCGAGCGCGACCAGGGCGCCGGGATCCGGGCGGGCGTGGACGTCCTGGGTGCCTTCCTGGTCACGGCGGGGGCGATGCTGCTGGTGTACGTGATCGTCGACAGTGGATCACCCGCGCGCCGCTGGTCGCTGTTGGCGCTGTCCGTGGCCCTGTTGGCCGGATTCGTGCCGCGGCAGGCGAAGGCACCGGCTCCGTTGCTTCCGCTGCGGCTGTTCCGGTCACGGCCGCTGCGCGGCGGGAACGTCGTGCTGGTGCTCGCGGTCTGCGGAATGATGGGTTTCCAGTTCCTCACCGCCTTGTACCTGCGGCAGGTCCTCGGGCTGGACGCGCTGGCGACCGGTTTCGCCTTCGTGCCCACCCCGATCGCCAATGCCGGCGTCGGCCTCGTGTTCGGTCCGCGCCTGGTCAACCGGTTCGGTGTCCGCCCGGTGCTCGCCGGGGGCCTGCTGATCGCGGCGGTGGGCCTGCTGTTGCTGACGCGGGTGCCGGTGGACGGCAACTACTTCACCGACGTGCTGCCCGCGCTGCTGCTCGCCGGTGTCGGCATGGGCGCCGCCGTGCCCGCCGTGATGGGATCGGCGATGGCCGCCGAGTCGCCCGAGCACACCGGTGTCGCCTCCGGACTGGTGAACACCACCCTGCAGATCGGCTCCGCGATGGGCACCGCGATTCTCGCCACCGTCGCCGCCGCCCACGCCGGAACCATGCTGGGTTCCGGCACCGCTCGTCTCGAGGCGCTGGCAGGAGGCTTCCGGCTCGCCTACTTCGGTGGCGCGATCTTCGTGGTGGCCGCGGTCGCCGCCGCGCTGGTACTGGTCCCGATGCGGCTCGGCGCCCCGGAGCCCCAGGCCACCTCCGACGCCGCGAGTCCCACCGTCTCGTAGTTGTTCCCGATGGGGCCTGCAAAGGAGGTTGCGGGTTGCCGTGAAGGGACCCTCACGGTCGATTTGACTGTGAGGGGACCCCTCACGGCGCCCATTCCTGCCTGAGCGTGGGACACACGCGCACGAGGGTGGGACACACGCGCACGAGCGTGGGACACACGCGCACGAGGGTGGGACTCGCCCGGCGGACGCGCCGTACATCGCGAGCGGACCGGACTTTGCCGGAACCCTGGCAAGGCCCGCCCGCGCGCGAGCCGCCGGAGAAGGCGGAAAGAAACGGCTACGGCGCCATGGGGTCGGTCGTGTCGAACGCGTTGGGCAGGCCCGCGTCGTAACGGGTGTCGTCCGCGGCGAAGATGGCGGCGAATTCGTTCGGCTGGTACAGACCGAACAACGTCGCGGAGCCGGAACCGCCGGAGCGCTGGATGATGGCGTTGGCCGCCTTGCGGCCCGCTTCGTTGGCTCCCTCCATGGTGGCCAGGTTGACGTCGCTACGGACGTAGTCGGCGGCGAGGTAGAGGTTGGGCAGGGCGGTGGTGGCCTCCGGCCGGAGGTTCCACGAGCCCGGGGTGTTGATCAGCAGGGGTTCGTCGTCGGCGACACCGGGGGTGGCCAGGCCGGTGATCGCGGGGTCGATGAACGTGGACTGGATGATCGAATCCGGCAGGACCAGGTCACCGAACGGGACGGCCTTGCGGATCTGGGCCTTGATCTCGTTGACGATCTCGTCCGGGGTGCAGTCCTTCGCCGCCTTTCCGTACAGGATGCCGGGCTTGTCCCAGGCGGACAGGTCCAGCGACAGGCACTCCTGTACGGTCCCGTCGCCGTAGGTGGCCGCGAAGTTCGCCTTCCAGAACTCCGCCTGGTTGATCGACGTCAGCGCCCACGGCTGGCCCGCGAAGACGGTGTGCCCCTTGCTGAGCGGCAGCGGCTGCTTGAGGTAGAACATGATCCCGTTCATCCAGTCGGTGATCAGGTTCTTCAGCTGGGCCAGCGTCGGGTCCAGGGCCAGGATGTCGTTGTTGAGCAACGGAACGGCCCGTTCGACCGGGACGGCGAGCACGTAGTGGTCGGCGTCGATCACGGTGCTTCCGGTGGCCGTGGCCACCCTGGCCCCGGTGATCTGCCCGTTGCCGACCAGCAGTTCGGTGACGGTGGCCCCCATGGTGAAGGTGACGCCGAGGTTGTTCAGGTGGGCCAGCCAGGGGTCGATGAGCGCTTCGTCGGTGGGGGCGTTGAGTACGCGGTCCGGCGCGTCGTAACCGCCGAGGCCGAGCGTGCTGTAGGCCCACGCCTCGGCCATGAGCCCCATGGTGCGGGCGTTGGCGCGGTCGGGCTTGGCCGCGACCAGCGTGCTGGTGAACATGTTCACCAGCAGTTCGCGGTAGGTCTGGGACATGCGTGAGGCCGCCACGAAATCGGAGAAGCTCATCTTCTCCCACTGGCCGAGGCGGCGCTTCGGCCCGCTGGTGACGAACACGATGATCTTGCGCAGGAAGTACAGGACCTGGTCGGCGGGCACCTGGGTGACCACGCCGAGCGCGGTCTCGAGGAAGGTCAGCAGGGAGTCGGGGCTGAGCGTGCCGATGATGCTGCCCCGTGCGGGAAGGCGCAGAGTGCTCCCGTTGTAGAAAGCCACTTCCTCGGATCCGGACACGAGGTTGTCGTGTGCCGTTCCGCCTCCGGGCAGGGGGATGCGGCTCATCGTGTCCGGCAGGTTCCGGTAGAAACCCGGAAAGAACCGGAAACCGTGCTCACCGGGCAGGTCCTTTCTGCCGCCGGTCCCGGTGCCGGGAACCGGAATGCTGCGGCACTTGCCGCCCCAGGCCTTGCGTTCGTAGACGGTGACCTGGTAGCCGCGTTCGGCCAGTTCGTGCGCCACGGTGAGGCCACCCATCCCGCCGCCGAGGACCGCGACCCGGCGGCCCGTGGCGGTGGCCGCCTGCCGCGCGAACGGGGCCGCGGAGGCGGTGGTGGGAAGGC
>NZ_VJWX01000347.1 GCF_007713715.1 Amycolatopsis rhizosphaerae | reverse complement strand
CCACGGTCCCGCGCGCACCCGAGCTGCTACCGGCGGAAGGAGGAGTGGCGCTTTCGGGGTGTAGTGCCGGGCGGGGCTAGGCGTTAGGTTCTCTTCAGGGCAGCCACCGGGAAGGACCTTCCCGCAGCGCCTCGCCCGTCCACAACCGAAGCCCGGCCGGGGCGCCACAAGCGACCCGGGCCGGCCAGCAGACGAGGAGTCACCAACCGTGACCGATGGTGTATTCGACCGCGACAGCGGCCATGAACAGGTCGTGTTCTGCCACGATCAGGCCACCGGCCTCAAGGCGATCATCGCGATCCATTCGACCGCGCTGGGCCCCGCGCTCGGCGGCACCCGGTGCTACCCCTACCGCTCGGAAAGCGACGCGCTGGACGACGTGCTCGCCCTGTCCAAGGGGATGTCCTACAAGAACGCGCTCGCCGGGCTGGAGCTCGGCGGCGGCAAGGCCGTGATCATCGGCGACCCCGCGGCGATCAAGACCGAGGCGCTCCTGCGCGCCTACGGCCGGTTCGTGCAGTCCCTCGGCGGGCGCTACTACACGGCCTGCGACGTGGGCACGTACGTGGCGGACATGGACGTGGTGGCGAAGGAAACCCGGTTCGTCACGGGGCGGTCCACCGACGACGGCGGCGCCGGTGACTCCTCCGTGCTCACCGCTTTCGGGGTGTTCCAAGGGATGCGAGCCGCGGCGGAGCACCGCTGGGGATCGCCGGAACTGACCGGGCGCCGCGTCGGCGTGCTGGGGGCCGGGAAGGTCGGTCACCTGCTGGTCGGGCATCTGGTGGAGGCCGGGGCCCGGGTGGTGGTCAGCGACGTGTCGCCCGCCGCGATCGCACGGGTCCGCGCGGAGCACCCCGAGGCCGAGGTGGCGGACGGCGCCGAGGCGCTGCTCGCCCAGCCGCTGGACGTGTTCGCGCCGTGCGCGCTCGGCGGTGTGCTCAACGACGCCACCGTTCCCGCGCTGCGCGCGGAGATCGTCTGCGGCGCGGCGAACAACCAGCTCGCCCACGCCGGGATCGACAAGACGCTCCAGGATCGCGGCATCCTCTACGCCCCGGACTACCTGGTCAACGCCGGGGGCGTGATCCAGGTCAGCGACGAACTGCACGGGTTCGACTTCGCGCGGGCCCGGCGCAAGGCGAGTGCGATCTTCGACACCACCAAGGCGGTGTTCGCGCTGGCCGAGGCCGAAGGCGTGCCCCCGGGCACGGCGGCTGACCGGCTCGCCGAGCGCCGCATGGCCGAGGTCGGCAGGCTGAGGTCCATTCTTGTCCCGTGAGGGAACTGTTCGTGGCGGCGGGCGTGCGCGGTTGGGTGCACGCCCGCTGTCTCGCCTGTGACGGGGAAGCGGGCCTGGCCCCGGACGAGCCGGTGGTGCTCGCCTCGGTGGTGAAGGTGCCGCTCGTGCTGGAGTTCGCGCGGCAAGTCGCCGCGGGCCAGCTCGATCCGGCCGACCGCGTGCGGGCCACCGCGGCGGACCGGCTGGGCGGGACGGGTAGCGCCGGTTGTCTGGACGACGTCGAGTACAGCCTGCGGGACGCGGCGTTCCTGGCACTGACGGTCAGCGACAACACCGCGGCGGACCTGTTGTTCGAGCGGGTGGGTGTGGACAACGTGCGCTCGCTGCTGCGCGAGCTGGGCCTGACCGCGACCCGGATCACCGGGCCGCCCCGGCACATCGTCCAGACCATGGCCGAGGACATCGGGGCGGGGGACGCAGCGGAGTTCGCCCGCCGCTTCCCCGGCCTCACTGCGGCGCAGGTCCTCGCCACGAGGGCGCTGGATCCCTTGCGCACCACGGCGAGTACCGCGCGCGACATGACCGCGCTGCTCGCGCTCGTCGCGCGCGACCTCGCGGGCCCGCCCGAGGCGTGCCGGTGGTTGCGGGAGCTGATGGGCCAGCAGGTCAACTGGCACCGGCTCGCCGCCGCCTTCCCGCCCGAGGTCGGGGTCTGGGGCAAAACCGGCTCGCTTCCGGCCATCCGCAACGAGATCGGGGTCGTCGAATACCCGGCGGGCACGTGCTACGCGGTCGCGGTGTTCACCCGCGCGGAGGTGCTGGCGTCCCGGCAGCCCGCACTGGATCACGTGATCGGTGAGGCCGCCCGCGAGGCGATCGGCCGGATCCCTCACGAATGCCCGTAGACCACGTTCCACGGCCGTTGCGCCGCGTCCTGGACGGGAGCGGGGGCGGAAACGCCGTCGCCCCGCACCACCCGCACGACCAGCTCCGCCAGTTCCCGGACGGCGGGATGCGGCGCGGTCGCGGGCCAGGCCAGCGACATGCGGCGGTTCAGCGTGCCGTCCGGCAGCGGGCGCCAGACCACCCGGGGTTCCTTCTGCGCCACCATGCCCTGGTCGAAGGCGACGCCGTGCCCGGACAGCACCATGCCGAGCACGAACTCCGGGTTGCGCGCGTGGTGCACCGAGGACGGCCGGAAACCGTGTTCCCAGCAGGTGCGCAGGGTGGCGTCGTAGTGTCCCGGCGCGGCGGCACGCGGGAAGATCACCAGCCCGAGCCCGGCGAGGTCGGCCAGC
The DNA here is from genome assembly GCF_007713715.1 of Amycolatopsis rhizosphaerae. Classification (GTDB taxonomy): domain Bacteria; phylum Actinomycetota; class Actinomycetes; order Mycobacteriales; family Pseudonocardiaceae; genus Amycolatopsis_E; species Amycolatopsis_E rhizosphaerae. Next base: position 5,119 of record NZ_VJWX01000347.1, on the reverse strand, counting down.
GTCAGCCCGGACCGCCCGGCCAGCGGTGAATCGCGGGGCAGCACGACCCCGAGCGGGGTGTCCACCGCGGGGCCCAGCTCGAGGCCGACCACGTCGACGGGATGCTGCAGCAGCCCGGCGTCGAGCTGCCGGTCCGCGAGCAGCCGGACCTGTTCGGCGGTGCTGAGTTCCTGGAGGTCGAGCCGCACGTCGGTGCGGTCGAAGGCGGTGAGGATCTCGGCGAGCACGCGCCCGGCCAGTTCCGGCGGGACGCCGACGCGCAGCGCGTCGACCTCGCCGCGATGTGTCTTGGCGACCAGGGTCTTCGTCCGGTCCCAGCGGGCCAGCAGATCACGGGATTCGGCGAGCAGGATCTGCCCGGCCTCGGTCAGCTCGACGCGGCGGCTGTCGCGCTCGAACAGCTTCGCGCCGAGGTCGTCTTCGAGTTTGCGGATGCGCTGGCTCAGCGGAGGCTGGGCGATGCCGAGGCGGATCGCGGCGCGCCCGAAGTGAAGTTCTTCGGCCACCGCGACGAAGTACCGCAACTGCCGCAGGGGGTCCACGCTGCGACGATATCGGTTCCGATATGGCCGGGGCGGACCGCCGGTCTTGGACAGGCGCGCCGCTGTTGTGATGTCTTGCCCGCATGACACAGTTCAAGAGGCGGGGATTGTTCGGTCTGGGCGCGGGTGCGGCGGCGGTGCTGGCCGCCGGGGGCGCCATCACGGCCGGTGCCGCCGCGGCGGGGGAGCCGGCGCCCGCGGGCACTTCGGGGATGACCCTGCGGTGGTGGGGCAACAACAGCTGGGAGATCAGGCTGCCCGGCGGTAAGACCGTGCTGATCGACCCCTGGCTGACCCGGTACCACACCGGCACCTACAGCAAGGCAGGCGCCGATCCCGAAACGCCGATTTCGGTGGACACCGCACTGATCGACCACTACGTGGACAGCGGCGAACTGCGCGCCGATCACATCCTGGTGACTCACGGGCACTACGACCATCTCTCCGATGTCCCTTACCTGGCAGAGAAAACGGGTGCGACCGTGCTGGGCACGGAGACGCATCTGAACCTGCTGGCCGCGCTCGGCGCGCCGGAGGGCCAGCTGGCGCTGGCCACGGGCGGCGAGTACCTCACCTTCGACGGCTACACGATCCGGGTGCTGCGCTCGCTGCACTCGGCCACCGGTGCCCGCGCTCAGGTACCGTTCCCGGGCACCCGCCCCGGTTTCGGCGGAGCGAAGCTGCCGAAACCGACGGTGATCCGTGAGCTGGTGGAGGGCGGCACGCTGGCGTACCTGGTCAGCGGCGGCGGGGCGAGCGTGCTCGACTTCGGCGGCTCCAACTACGTCGAGTCGGAGCTGGCCGGGCTGCGGCCGGACGTGGTGCTGCTCCCCGCCGGGGGCGGCAAGATCCACGACTACGTGGCCCGGCTGCTGGGTGCGGTCGGCGGTCCCCGGTTCGTGCTCCCCACGCACTGGGACGACTTCGACTACCCGCTGACCGAACCGGCGCGGGACTGGGGCGGGCTGGAGACCCTGCGGGCGGCGGTGGCGAAGGCGAGCCCGGCCAGCGAGTTCGTGGTGGTCGACCACCTGGACACCTTCCGCCCCTGACCGCCATTCAGAGGGACAGGGACGGAAGCCACCAGCTTGTGTTTCCTAAGCGGCGGAGCCGCTTGCGCCACCTACGGCACTTGCACCGCCGCGGGTTCTGACGTGGTCCCTCGCAAGAACAGCGCTGCCAGCGCTCCTGAATTGGCATTCATGAGGAGGCGATCCCACAGCGAGGGGCCGCGTCAGGTTCCGCCACCCGCACCGCCGCCCCAGCCACTCCAATACAGGTTCTAGCCGGACTTGCGGCGGAAGGTGCGCTTGCCTGCTGCGGGCCCGTGCGCGTGCTGGTTCTTGCCGCCCAGGTTCTCGTGAGCGGAGCCGGAACGGGCGTGAGCCTGCTTGCGTTCGAGGGCCTCGCGGAACTTCCGCTTGAGGTCGTCCTCGGGCTCGTCGCCCGGGGGCGGGGTGTCGGACATCGATGCCTCCATGGTGAGGACGTGCTCTTGGTTGCTCTCGGTTACTTTCGGCCGCTTTCAGCCTCGCATGCCGCCCGCCCCTTGGCGAGCCGATTTCGGTCACTGGACCGGCGAGCCGGACACGCAGCGTTCGGGGACCAAAGGGGCATAGCGACACTTCGGGTGAAGTAACTGGCAGTCTGCCAGTTACCCAGGGTCGGGAGACTAGGGTTACCCCCATGGTCGACTCTGCTGCCGTACCGGGCCGCCCACGCTCGCGGGACGCGGCCGGACTGCCTGCCGTCACCCCCGAGCGGATCGTCTCCGCGGCACTGGAACTGACCGCCCAGCACGGCCTCGGCAGCTGGACACTGCGGCAACTGGCCGCCGCCGTCCAGGCCTACCCCGCCGTCGTCTACCACCACGTGGGGGATCGCGAAGCGGTGGTGTCCGCCGTCGTCGACCGGGTGCTCGGGATGTACCCGCTGCCGCCGGAGGACCTGCACTGGCGCGAGTGGTTCCAGCGCCTGTTCCAGGAACTGAGAGCGGTGCTCATCCGCTACCCGGGGGTGGCCCGCAGGCTCGCCGTGTGCGGGCCGACCGTGTCCGCGGCGGCCCCCACCGTCGACCGCGGGATGCGCGTTCTGCAGGCCGCGGGATTCGGCGACGAAAGCGCACCGGTTTACCGCTTCCTGTCCAACGTCGCCTGCCTGCTGGTGTCCATAGAGGACGAACAGCGCCCGCACCCGGACGCGGTGGCCCGCATCAGCGAGGCGTGGAGCGAATACCGCGATCAGCCGGAACGGCCCGGCCTCGCCGCCATGGGAGCCTCCGTGTACGAGGAGACCGCCGACCCGCTGCGGCGCGCGAGCTACTTCGCCGGCTTCTTCGACTACTCGATGCAGCGCTGTCTCGACGGCGTCGCCGCCCGGCTCGGGGCGATCAGCCGCAGGTGATCTTCGGCTGTGGGTTGTAGCGCACGGTCCGGGTTTCGCGCCGGACCTCGTGTCCCGTGGCGGCGTCGCGGAGGATGCGGGTGTCCGTCGTGGTGAAGCCCGGGGCGCCGTTGGAGGCGTGGCAGTTCACGGCGGGGCCGGGTTTGGGCGCCGGATCGACGAAGCCCGACCGCGTGCCGGGCACCGACTCCACCGTGTACCGCTTGGTGCCCCACAGCTTCACCGTGATCGACGAAGGCGTCCAGATCGTCTGGATGGCGACGCCCGCCGGTGAGTCGTTGGTGAACTTCAGGTCGATCACGCTGGCGCCGTTGGGGTTCTGGAAGACGGTGGCTTCGCGGGCCGCCGGGTACCGGCTGATGTAGTAGCTGTGCTCCTTGTGCCCGGCGTCCTTCAGACCGGCGAAGTACGCCGCGTTGTACAGCGTGGTGGCGAACTGGGAGATGCCGCCGCCGACCTCGCGCGCGGGTGCCCCGTTCTCGATCACCCCGGCCTCGACGTAGCCCTGAGCCGTCCCGCGCGGGCCGGTGAAACCGTTGAGGCTGAACGTTTCCCCCGGCTTCACGATCGCGCCGTCGACCTTCGCCGCGACGGTCCGGATGTTGATCCCGGAGTCCGTGGCGAACCCGCCGGTGGTGAACTCGCCGATGACTTCCCTGATGCCGAGCTGGTTCGCCTGTTCCGTGGTGACCTTCGCCGGGGTGTCCACGTACTTCGCGGCGAGCTCGCGCCGTCCCGTCTGCCTGAGCAGTTCCGGCAGCGGCTGGAGGGTCGGTTCCCAGTCCACGCCCCGGCCGTCCACCGACCCCTCGACCGTGGGCTGGCCACCCGAGAACACGATCTGGGCGTCCTTGCCCTGTTTCTCCGTGGACTTCAGCTGCGGTCCGGCGGCCTCCACGATCTTCGCGTTGTCCACCTTCATGTCGAGCTCGCCGTTCTCGCCGGGCTCGAAGCGCAGCGCGGCGGCGATGGCCGCGGGGGAGACGGTCGCGTTCGCGCCCTCGCCGCGGATGACGACCGGTGCGGCGACGGCCGGTTTCGCCAGCTGGTCCAAGGCTTTCTGCACCGCCTCGGCCGTGACGCGCACCGGGGTCTGCCGCACCGGCAGTTCCACCGGCTGTCCCGAGGCCCACTCCCGCAGCATCGCCGCGGTGGCCCCCTCGACGTCCAGCGCCTGCCCGGTGCGCGGCGCGACCGCGGCCGGGGTGGCACCGTCGAACCGGATCGTGCCTTCCACCGGATCGCGGTCCACCTGCGGGCGCAGGTTCTGCAGCGCGTTCACCAACTGGGCCCGGTCGCCCTGGGTCACCACCCCCACCTCGCGGGTGGTGAAGAAGGAGGACAGGCGCGTGAACGGGTTCAGCGGCTGCGCCCCCGCCTCGTCCAAAGTGGACGGCCAGTCGAGGCTGAGCCCGGCGCGGGCCGGGGTGAGGGTGGCCTGGACGTCACCGGCCCGCACCGCGATCGGCCTGACCACACGCGGCTCGATCTCGGCCCGCAGCTTCTCCTCGGCCTCGGAACGCTTGAGGCCGCCGACATCCACTCCGGCCACGGTCACGCCGCGGGGGACGTCACCCTGGCTGACCAGCAGATCAACCGCGTACAGCGCGACGAACACGCCCAGCACCGCGCCGAAGGCCAGCCCGGCCCTGCGCAGCGTCGCGCGGGACCGGCCGGTGGGGGGAGTGGTGCCGGTGACCACGGGCAGGACGTCGGTCCGCTCGGGATCGGCCGTGGGCCACTGCGGGCCCTGGGGCGACTTCTGCGGCAAGGCTCGACCCTCCCTGCTCTGGGCGGTGGAATCCGGACAACAGGGATGAAGGTTACGGGCGGCGGGTGGCGGTGGACACGCCGGGTGGGTAGACCTGGCGCATGCGGTTGCTCATCCTCGCCGACACGCATGTACCCAAGCGCGCCCGGACGCTGCCGGAGGAGGTGTGGCAGGCGGCGGAGGCCGCCGACGCGGTGATCCACGCCGGAGACTGGGTCGAGGTGGGCCTGCTGGACGAGCTGGAATCCCGCACCCGCAGGCTGATCGGCGTCCACGGCAACAACGACGGTCCCGGCCTGCGTGCCCGCCTTCCCGAGGTGGCGCGCGCCGAGCTGGGCGGGCTCCGGTTCGCGGTGGTACACGAGACCGGGGCCGCGCGGGGCCGGGAGGAACGGTGTGCGGC
>NZ_VJWX01000346.1 GCF_007713715.1 Amycolatopsis rhizosphaerae | reverse complement strand
ACGCCAAGCTCAACCGGCCGGAGGACGTGGCGAAGGCGGTGCTGTTCGCGCTGTCCCAGCCTCCCGGGTGCGAGGTGCGCGAGCTGGTGGTGGCCTCCTCGGAGGAGGGCTCCTGGCCGTGACCACCGTCCTGGTGCTGCGGGCGCTGGGCGTGGGCGACCTGCTGGTGGCGGTGCCCGCGCTGCGGGGGCTGCGGGCCGCGTTCGGCGGCGCGCGGATCGTGCTGGCCGCGCCCGGCGCGCTGGGGGAACTGGCCTCGCTCACCGGCGCGGTGGACGAGGTGCTGCCCACCGGCGGCCTCGGGGAGCTGGCGTGGGCGGGCGAGCCGCCCGCGGTCGCGGTCAACCTGCACGGCCGTGGCCCGGAAAGCAGCACCGACCTGGTGCGCACCCGGCCTTCGCGGCTGCTCACCCACCGCCATCCGGACCATCCGGCTCTCCACGGCCCGGCCTGGGAACCCCGGATGCGGGAGGCACGGCGCTCGTGCCGCCTGCTCGCCCACTACGGCATCGCGGCCGATCCGGACGATCTCGCGCTCGCCCGGCCCACCGTGCCCAGCCCGGCCCCGGGCGCGGTGGTGGTGCATCCCGGTGCGGCCTTCGGCGCCCGCCGCTGGCCCGCGGCGCGGTTCGCCGAGGTCGCCGGTGCGCTGGCGGCGTGGGGCCGTCGCGTCGTGGTGACCGGCAGCGCCGCCGAACGCGAACTCGCCGGTTCCGTCGCGTCGCGGGCCGGTCTGGGCCCGGACGCGGTGCTGGCGGGGCGGACCGGCCTGGCCGCGCTCGCGGCGCTGGTCGCGGACGCGGCGCTGGTGGTCTGCGGCGACACCGGTGTGGGGCATCTGGCCACCGCCTATGGCACCCCGTCGGTGCTGCTCTTCGGCCCCGTGGCGCCGTCGCGCTGGGGCCCGCCGCCGGGCACCGGGAACCGCCACGCGGTGCTGTGGTCCGGATGCCCCGGCGACCCCTTCGCCGGCGCGCCCGGCCCGGGCCTGCTCCGGATCACCCCGGCCGACGTGCTCGAGGCCGCCGAGCTGGTGCGGCAGGGGGTGCCGCATGGCTAGCCACGCGATCGGGGTGCTCGGCGCGGGTTACGTGGGGCTGACCACCGCGGCCTGCCTCGCCCGGCTCGGCCATGCGGTGACCTGTGTGGACATCGACGAGCCGAAGGTCGCCGGGCTCCGCCGGGGCGAGGTGCCGATCACCGAACCGGGCCTGGCGGAACTGGTGTCCGGCCCGCGCTACACCACCGACCACCGCGAGCTGGCCGCCGCGGAGTTCGTGTTCGTCTGCGTGCCCACCCCGATGGGGGAAGGCGGCCAGGCGGATCTGAGTGGTTTCGACGGTGCCGTGGACGCGCTACGGCCGGTGCTGCGCCCCGGAACCGTGCTGGTCGTCAAGTCCACCGTCCCGATCGGGACGGCGGACCGGCTCGCCCGCGCCTGGCCGGACCATCCGGTGGTGAGCAATCCGGAGTTCCTCCGGGAAGGGCACGCCGTGGAGGACTTCCTCCACCCCGGACGGGTGGTGATCGGCAGTGACGACGGTGCGGCCGCACGGCGCACCGCCGCGCTCTACGCCGGACTCGGCGCCCCCGTCGTGCGCACCGGCCCGGCGAGCGCGGAGCTGGCCAAGTACGCGAGCAACGCCTACCTCGCGCTGCGGCTGTCCTATGTGAACGTGCTGTCGGAGCTGTGCGAGCAGGTGGGCGCGGACGTCGGCACCGTGACCCGGGTGATGGGACTGGACGCGCGCATCGGGCCCGCCTGCCTCGATCCCGGTCCCGGCTGGGGCGGTTCGTGCCTGCCCAAGGACACGGCGGCGCTGGCCCGTTCGGCCGCCGATCTCGGCGTGGATCCCGCGCTGCTGCGCGCCGCGGTCGCGGTGAACGAGCGGCAACCGGGACGGGTGGCGGAAAAGGTCCGCGCGGTGGTGGGCGCCGACGGTCTCGACGGGATCCGCCTCGGCCTGCTCGGCCTGACCTTCAAGGCCGGGACCTCGGATCTGCGGGATTCACCGGCACTGGCGGTGGCGCGGCGGCTGGCCGCCGAGGGGGCGGTGCTGACCGGTTACGACCCGGCCGTGCCCGCCGCGAGCCCCCAGGTGGCGCCGGTGCAGGCGGTGGACGACCCGAGCCTGGTCGCGAAGGGCGCGGCGGCGATCGTCGTGCTGACCGAGTGGCCCGAGTTCACCGCGCTGGACTGGGCGCAGCTCGCGGGACTGGCGGAGGGGGACGCGGTCATCGACACGCGGCGGCTGCTGGATCCGGCGAAGCTGCGGTCCTGCGGGCTGACCTGCCTGCCGCTGGGCGGGCAGTGACGAACGGAATCAGCGACTAACGAATGCCGACGACCGAGCCGGTGGCGGTGAGTCTCAGGATCGCGGCGGGGACGCTGGGCGACAGCGGGAGGCGGGCGGCGAGGCCGGTCACCCGTAACGGGCGAGCCACCGCCCGGCTGTTGCCCACCAGTGCCCAGGGCACCCGGTGTCTGGCCGCGCTGTCGTGCGCGTCGAGCAGGACCTCCAGGCCGGCGGAGCCGAGGAAGGTGACCTCGTCGAGGTCGAGCACGAAACTGCGATCGGTACTGATGCGTTCGTTGAGGCACGCTCGCAGGACGGGGGCACCGAGGGCGTCGAGTTCACCGGCCGTGCGGGCCAGCGCGATGCCGTCCCGCCGCCGCGAGATTTCGATGCGGACGTCGCTGATAGTGTGCACGGCTCTTCCGATCTGTCGGTGTGTCGAGGGGGAAGAGCGTTCGCCGTCTGGCAGATGCTCCCCGCCGGTCGAGTGCGGAAATCACTCTCCCGGCACGGCTGGTTTCTCAACCGCTACGTTCTCGACCGTACGGCCGTGACCGGGGTACACGCAAGGCAAGAGCGGGTTAACTGCCTGCTACCACCGGTAATGCTGAACACAATTCAAGCGATTAGCTTCGCCCACACGGTTTTCCCCCGGGCGCCGGTGGTCGTACACCCCCAATCCGCCGCCGTTTTCTCGACCAGTCGCAGTCCGAAACCCCCACGGCGGTCGGGCTTCCTGATCCGCGCGTGGCCGGGATTGTCGTCGGAGACGGAGACGGTGAGTTCGCCCGCCAAACCGAGCTCGAGTCGCAGGTGCGGCCGGGATTCCGTGTGCTGCAAGGTGTTTTCCACCAGCTCGCTGGCCACCGTCTCGGCGTCGCTGGTCAGCGCGCCGAGCCGCCAGACCGCGCAGACCCCTTCGACGAACCGGCGCGCATGACGGGCCGCCTCGGGCGCCCGGGCCAGTGTTATCTCCGCGCGAGTGCGCATCCGGTCTCTCCCTGCGACTGATCCTGACCGCGGTCTGATACCCGTGACCACGGAGGGGGAAACACCGGCCACTGTCCGATGTAGACCCCGTTTCGGGACCCGGCGGCCGGGTACCCGCCCGTTATGGATGAGCGCGCGCTGCTTCGCACGCTGACCAAGGTCGTCACCACGTTGTCGGCCGAGGAAGTGGAGTTCGCGGTCGCGGGCGGTTTTGCGGTCTACGCCCGGGGCGGGCCGCCCTCCGAGCACGACGTCGACATCTTCCTGTCGGAGCAGGACGTGGAAACCGCGACCAGGGCACTGGTCGCGGCGGGCATGCGCCCGGAAGACCCACCGGAGAACTGGCTGCGGAAGGTCTACGACGGAAACGTGCTCGTCGACCTGATCTTCCGGCCCAACTACCGCGGCAACATGGCGGAACTGCTGGCGCGGGCGGAACCGCTGCGCATCGGGCCCGCGCTGGCCCCGGTGCTCGACGCCACCGACCTGATGGTCGACAAACTCCTGGTGCTCACCGCCCACCGCTGCGACTTCACCCCGCTGCTGCCGATCGCGCGCGGGTTGCGCGAGCAGATCGACTGGGACCGGGTGGCCGCCGAGACCGCCGGATCACCTTACGCGCAGGCGTTTCTCGCCCTTGTCGAGGGGCTGTCGGTGGCCGAGGTGCCCGCCGCCGGCGTCGGCGCTCCCGACACTGCCGAAGGGAATCGGAGATGACCGGAACCGACGCGCCCCAGTACCTGGTCGCCCACGCGCGGCGGGCGCTGGCCGAGGATCCGCGGACCGCCGAACTCGGGATCCGCGTCAACGTCCGAGGCTCCCGCGTCCACCTCTCGGGAGAGGTCGCCACCGAAGAGCGGCGCGGTGATCTCGAACGGGTCCTGCACGAGCTCCTCCCCCAGGTCCAGGTGTGCAACGACGTGCGGGTGGCCGACACCCGGGAGCCGTCGAGGCGGGAGGAACTGCGGTGATCAGGATCGCCGCCGTCGGCGACGTGCATCTGGACCAGGACGCGGCGGGCTCGCTGCGGCCCGCGCTGGAACACCTGGGGGAACACGCCGACGTCCTGCTGCTGGCCGGTGATCTCACCCGGCACGGTGCCCTGGACGAGGCCCGGGTCGCCGCGGCCGAGTTCGGCGACCTGGACGCGCCCGTGATCGCCGTCCTTGGCAACCACGACCACCACGGCGACCAGGCCGACGACATCGCCAAACTCCTGGAGGACCACGGCATTCGCGTGCTCGAAGGCGACGCGGTCACCCTCGGGGTGGACGGGCGGCGGCTCGGCATCGCCGGGGTGAAGGGGTTCGGCGGCGGATTCGCCGGAAAATGCGCCAGCAATTTCGGTGAGCGGGAAATGAAGGCCTTTGTCGGTCACACGATCGAGCGAGCCGAACGGCTGCGGGAGGCACTCGCCTCACTCGACGCCGACGTGCGCATCGCGCTCACCCACTATTCACCCATTCCGGAGACCCTGCGGGGCGAACCGCCCGAGATCTACCCGTTTCTCGGGTGTTATCAACTGGGTGAGGTGATCGACGAATGCGGGGTGGACCTGGCGATACACGGGCACGCGCATTTCGGCTGCGAACAGGGCGTGACCCCGGGCGGAGTGCGGGTGCGCAACGTGGCCCAGCCGGTCATCCGCAGCGCGTTCGCCAGCTACGGCCTCGGCCCCGAAAGCTGATCGTCTTCCGCTCCGACGTGCGTGTCCACCCCATCGGCGTGAGAATGGGGCCTTGCAACGAGTTTGGGTTCCGGAGGACAGTGGGTAAGCCCGACCGGCACTGTGCGCGACGAAGGCGAGGGATGAGATGACCGAACTGCGCGCCCGCCCTGTCGTGGTGGGCAACCGGTACGAACTCCCGGTCCGCCACCGGCGGGGCCATGCACTGGTGCGGCTGGCCCGCACCACCGACCACAAGGTCATCGGCGCGATGTACCTGGTGACCTCGCTGGCGTTCTTCATCATCGGCGGGGTGCTCGCCCTGCTGATGCGGGCCGAACTGGCCCGGCCCGGACTGCAGTTCCTGTCGAACGAGCAGTACAACCAGTTGTTCACCATGCACGGCACGATCATGCTGCTGCTGTACGCCACGCCGAACGTGTTCGCGTTCGCCAACCTCGTGCTGCCGCTGCAGATCGGTTCGCCCGACGTCGCGTTCCCCCGGCTCAACGCCCTGTCGTACTGGCTGTACCTGTTCGGCGCCACGATCGCGATGAGCTCGTTCATCACGCCCGGCGGCGCTCCCGACTTCGGCTGGACCGCCTACGTACCGCTGTCGGACGCCATGCACACGCCGGGGATCGGCGGGAACCTGTGGATCTTCGGCCTGGGCATCGCCGGTGTCGGCACCATCATCGGCGCCGTCAACATGGTCACCACGATCGTGTGCCTGCGCTGCCCCGGCATGACCATGTGGCGGATGCCGATCTTCACCTGGAACATGCTGTTCACCAGCATCCTGATCCTCGCGGTGTTCCCGATCCTCACCGCGGCCCTGTTCGCGCTGGCCGCCGACCGGATCATCGGCGCCCACGCCCTCGACCCGGCCAACGGCGGGCCGATCCTGTGGCAGCACCTGTTCTGGTTCTTCGGGCACCCCGAGGTCTACATCATCGCGCTGCCCTACTTCGGCATCGTCACCGAGATCGTGCCGGTGTTCTCCCGCAAACCGCTGTTCGGCTACCGCCTGATGGTCTTCGCGACCCTCGGGATCACCGCGCTGTCCTTCGCGGTGTGGGCGCACCACATGTTCGCCACCGGCGCCGTGCTGCTGCCGTTCTTCTCGATGCTGACCTTCCTCATCGCGGTGCCCACGGGGATCAAGTTCTTCAACTGGATCGGCACCATGTGGAAGGGGCAGATCAGCTTCGAGACCCCGATGCTGTGGTCGGTCGGGTTCATGGTGACCTTCCTGCTCGGCGGGCTGACCGGGGTGCTGCTCGCGTCGCCCCCGCTGGACTTCCACATCACCGACACCTACTTCGTGGTCGCCCACTTCCACTACGTGCTGTTCGGCACGATCGTGTTCGCCACCTTCGCCGGCATCTACTTCTGGTTCCCGAAGATGACCGGCCGGATGCTCGACGAGCGGCTCGGCAAGTTCCACTTCTGGACCACGTTCATCGGGTTCCACACCACGTTCCTGGTGCAGCACTGGCTGGGTGACATGGGCATGCCCCGCCGCTACGCCGACTACCTGTCCACCGACGGGTTCACCCTGCTGAACACGATCTCCACCATCGGTGCGTTCATCCTGGGTGCCTCGATGCTGCCGTTCATCTACAACGTGGTGCGCAGCTACCGCTTCGGCGAGCCGGTCGAGGTCGACGACCCGTGGGGCTTCGGGAACTCGCTGGAATGGGCCACCACCTGCCCGCCGCCGCGGCACAACTTCCTGGAGCTGCCGCGGGTCCGGTCCGAGCGGCCCGCCTTCGAGCTGCACTACCCGCACCTGGTGGAGCGCCTGCGGGCCCAGGGGCACATCACGTTCACCGGTAAGGCCGTGCCCCACGCGCAGGCCAGGGAAACGCTGTCGGAGAAGGCCGCCGACGCCAGCACACCGCACGGCGGCGGCGAGGCCTGACACAGTGGTTAAGGCCTCCTCCGCCGGGTAGCCGTCTCCCGAACCGACGCGGAGGAGGCGACGATGACCGCGCAAACAGGACGAAGCCCGGCGCCCGTGGAAGATCGCTCCATCGCCCAGCTGGTCCAGGACCTGTCGGACCAGATGCGCCGGCTGGTCCGTGACGAGCTGCGGCTGGCCACGGCGGAGCTGAAGGCGAAGGGGCGCCGCGCCGGGGTCGGCGCCGGGGTCACCGGTGCCGCGGGCGTGCTCGCCCTGCTGGGAGGCGCCACTCTCGTCGCCGCCGCCGTGCTGGCACTGGCGCTGGTCCTGCCCGGCTGGGCCGCCGCGCTGATCATCGGCGGATTCCTGGTCCTGGTCGGCGGTATCGCGCTGCTGGTGGGCGGGAGCCAGTTGAAGGCGGCGATCCCGCCGCTGCCGAGGGAGGCCGTGGAAGGCATGGCCAAGGACATGCAGGTGATCCGCGAAGGGAGCCGCCGCCATGGCCGGGCGTGAGACCTTCCCGCGCGACGTGGAAGAGGCGCGGCTCGACCTGGAGCTGACGCGGCAGGAACTCGGCCAGACGACGCAGGCACTGGCGGAGAAGGTCACCGACACCGCCCGCACCACCCAGCGCTTCGCGCTCGCCACGAGCATCGGCGTGATGGTGGGCATGGTGACGGTGCTGGTCATCCGGCAGGTCCTGAACAGGAGCCGGATCCCGGCGAAGCCCGTCCGCGCGCGGTACTGGTCTCGGTGGAGGTGAGAAGAGGCGGCATGTGGAAGTCTGCGGCGCGTGAGTGTTGGCCGTGAAGGGTCCCTTCAC
>NZ_VJWX01000345.1 GCF_007713715.1 Amycolatopsis rhizosphaerae | reverse complement strand
CGGCGGCACGGTGGTTGGTGGTGGCTGTTCCCGGACGAATGATGACGGCGCGGTAACGTCTGCGGCCATGGCCGGACTCGACGCCGTGGCCTGGCTGCTACCGAGGCCACTGCGCGCACTGCTGACCAAGCACGCCGAACTGCTCAGGTTCGCCGTCGTGGGCGGTACCTGCTTCGTGCTGACGAACGCGGTGAACTACGGCCTGAAGCTGACCGTCCTGCCCGCCAACCCGGTCACCGCGCTCACCCTGGCCGTGCTGGTCGCGACCGTGGTTTCGTACGTGCTTTCGCGGGAATGGTCCTTCCGCACCCGCGGTGGCCGGGAACGCCCGCACGAGGCGGCGCTGTTCTTCCTGGTGAGCGGCATCTCGGTGGGCCTGAACTCGCTGCCGCTGGCCGTCTCCCACTACCTGCTCGACCTGCGCGTCCCGCACGTGCGGCCCCTCACCCAGGAAATCGCCGACTACGTGAGCGGGATGATCCTCGGCACCCTCCTGGCCATGGTCTTCCGCTGGTGGGCGTTCAAGAAATGGGTGTTCCCGCAGGCGGACGCCCGGCCGAAGCTGGTCAGGGGCGTCACGGGCACCCCCCGGGAGCCGGAGAAAAGCGCCGCCTGACCGCACCGGAACATCCCCGCTACGTACACTGCCGAAGTGACCGTTGTGGAAAGCGTGCTCTCGCGCACACCCGAGCCGTTGCGCTCGGCGCTGATCAAACATCGGGAGCTGCTCAAATTCGGTATCGTCGGCGGCACCACCTTCGTCGTCGACAACGGCGTCTGGTACCTGCTCAAACTGGGCGTGCTGGAATCCAAGCCGACCACTGCGAAGGCCATCGCGATCATCGTCGCGACCATCGTTTCCTACATTCTCAACAGGGAATGGTCCTTCCGGACCCGTGGCGGCCGGGAGCGGCACCACGAAGCCGCGCTGTTCTTCGTGATCAGCGGGCTGGCCGTGGTGGTGAACCTGATCCCCCTGTACCTGTCCCGCTACGCGTTCCACCTGGAGACGCCGTTCGTCGAACGCTGGATCCAGGAAACGGCGGACTTCATCAGCGGCTCCATCATCGGCATGCTGCTGGCCATGGTGTTCCGCTTCTGGGGCTTCAAGAAGTGGGTCTTCCCGGACGAACTCGGCGAGCGCCGCCGCGACAACAACCGGTCGTGAGTCGGTCAGGCCTCTGTTGAGAGGACGAAGCGCCGACTGTCGATGGCGGCGGCGACGGATTGCGCGCTGAATTGCGGGTCGTCTCGCGAGGTGTCCATGACATGACGCTCCAGTTCGCCGAGGTCGGCGAACTGGTCCCACATTCGCAGGATCGGTTCTTCCCGGGTGAGCGCGGTCGGCGCCGTTCGCTGCCGGGCGCGCGTGAGTGCGACGTCGCGGCCCGGTCGTAGCACCACATAGTGCAGCGACAGCCCGGGATGGTTTCGGGCTTGCCGGTGGAAGTGGGGCAGCATCCAGGGGCCGACGATTCCGTCGACGAAGGTGGTGAATCCGCCGAGGGCGTAGGTGAACGCCGCGCCGGCGATGACGTCGAGGACCACATGGTTCTGCGCGTCCGCCGCGGGCTCGTAGGGTGCGATCGCCCCGGCGACGATGTAATGCCAGAAGTCATCCGTGTGCAGATGGACAGCCTTCGGCCGACGCGAGGCCAGTGCACGCGCGATGGTCGATTTTCCCGCCCCCGGCGGGCCGGTGAGAATGATCAGCGCACCCGGCTCCGTCATGGTTTGAAGGTTATAAATTCCGACGCCGCGACGCGCTACCGCGGCACCCGTTCGGAGGGCCAGCGGACCTCGCGGAGATCCCCGGGGCTGGGGACGCGCAGGAACAGGCTGAACAACAGCCGGTCATGAAGAGCAACCGTGCTGTGGGGTGCCTTGGCTCCCTCACCGCGGTGGAGCTGCTACGCTGCCGGTAGTTGATGTTGGATCGGCAGGAGAGGGAGGTGAGGTTTGATGACCGCGGTGAAGACCGCTGCACTGCGCAGCGCCCGGACCATCCTCACGTCCCGGGCCCCGGTCTGACCTACTTCTTCCCCCCAGCCTTGAGCCGTTGTGCTCATCGGCAGGGGTGACGTCCGCGTCTCGTCGGGGCCCCTTCTCCGCAAGGTGTCTCACGTTGCCATCTACCTTCACGGATCCCTCCGGCCTGTCCCGGTACGGGTGGACCGACACGCTCGACCAAACCTTCACCGAACATTATGAAGCGGGCCTCCTACCGGCCCGGATCTCACGAGTCGATCGCGGGCTGTGCACGGCGATCACCGCGTCGGGCCCGGTGCGAGCCACGTTCGCGGTGCCACCCGTGCCCGATCCACTGCTCATGCCCTGCACCGGTGATTGGGCCGCGGTGCGCCCGGGCACCGATCCACACCTGGCGGCCCTGCTGCCGAGGCACAGCGCGATCGTGCGTTCGTCGGCGTCCAACTCCTCCCATGGGCAGGTGCTCGCCGCCAACATCGACACGGTCGTCATCGCGCTGTCCCTGGCCGTCCCCCTGGATGCGGCCAAACTGGAACGACTGCTCGCCCTGGCCTGGGAAAGCGGGGCACAGCCGGTGATCGTGTTGACCAAGGCGGATCTGGCCGACGACGTCCAGACCGTGTACGCCGAGGCGGGCGTGCTGGCACCCGGCGTGGACATCCTGGTCACCAGCGTGGCCACTGGCCGGGACGTCGAGGCGCTGGCCGCGCTGGTGCGCGGTACCACCGTGCTGCTCGGCCCCTCGGGCGCGGGCAAGTCCAGCCTCGGCAACACGCTGCTCGGCGAGGAGCGCCTAGCGACCGGCGACGTACGGGCCCAAGACGGCAAGGGACGCCACACCACGGTCCGCCGTGAACTGGTCCCCCTTCCCGGCGGTGGCGTCCTGATCGACACCCCCGGCCTGCGCGGGATCAGCCTCCATGACGCCGCCGACGGTCTGGAGCAGGTCTTCACCGAGATCGAGCACCTCGCCAGGAGCTGCCGCTTCAGCGACTGTGCGCATGACACCGAGCCGGGCTGCGCGGTCCAGGCCGCTATCCAGGCGGGCGAACTGCCCCAGCGCCGGCTGGACAGCTATCGCAAGCTGCAACGCGAGAACGCCTGGGCGGCCTCGCGCACGCACGCCCGGCTGCGCGACGAGCGTGCCAAACGGCAGAAGGCCATCACCAGTCATCTGCGCACGACCTACAAGTTCCGGGATCAGCAGCGATGACCCGCCGTGTCCCGCCGATCCCCGGGACCGCTCAACGGCCCGGCGGCCGCCCCGATCCCGAGGCGGTCGCGGCCACCCCGCAAGAGACCACCCTGCCCCGCGAGCACAGCGCGGGCTACCGGTACACCGGCTACGTCCCGCACACACGGGAGAACGAGGAAACGAACCCGACCATGATCATCAACTCCTGGACCACCCGTCCCGAGACCGCCGAGGACGTCGAAGTCATCCGCGACGTCAACCTCGCCGCCTTCCCCGCACCACACGAGGCCGACCTCATCGAGGCCCTGCGGGCCGACCCGCAGGCGTGGCTGCCCGGCCTGTCCTGGCTGGCCGAGTCACCCGGCGGCGACCTTGCCGGCTATGCGCTGCTCACACGCTGTCACGTCGGTGATTCCCCCGCGCTCGCGCTGGGCCCCTGTGCCGTCAGGCCCGAGTACCAGCGGCGGGGCGCCGGTTCCGCCGCCATCCAGGCTGCCCTGCACGCCGCCCGCGAGCAGGGCGAGAATCTGGTGGTCGTGCTCGGCCACGCCGAGTACTACCCCCGGTTCGGCTTCACCCCGGCCTCCGGGTTCGGCATCCACCCGTCCTTCGACGTCGAGGACAAGTACATGATGGCGCTCGCCCTCGTCCCTGAGCGGCCGCTCCCAAGCGGCGTCATCCGCTACGCGGCGGCGTTCGGCGTCTGACCTCCGGCTCCTTGCCCGTGCCGAACGGCCCCCGCAATGCGCCGGGGTCGTTCGGCCGCACGCCGCGACGCGCTACCGCGGCACCCGTTCGGAGGGCCAGCGGACCTCGCGGAGATCCCCGGGGCTGGGGACGCGCAGGAACAGGCTGAACACGGCGGGGCGGCGGCTGGACAGCTCAAGCCTGCCCCCGTCGGCCTCGGCGAGCGCGCGGGCCAGCGCGAGTCCCACGCCCGTGGACCCGGCACCCGAAAAACCCCGCTCGAACACGTGCGGCACCAGCTCGTCCGGAATACCGGAGCCGGTGTCGCTGACGTCGACCACCACGGTGCCCTCGGCCTCCCCTCGCCGCGCGGCGAGGGTGACGGTGCCCGCCCCGTGCCGCAGTGCGTTGTCCAGCAGCACGCCGATGACCTCCCGCAGCCGCCCCGGGGTCGCCCTCGCGACCAGCCCGTCCCCGATCCGCAGCCGCAGGTTGCGCCCCTCCGCGCGCAGCAGTTGCCGCCACTCCGAGGCGACCTCCGGCAACGCCGTCGCCAGCTCCACCGGTTCGACGTCCGCCTCGCTGGCCGCACGTGCCGCGGCCAGCAGCTCCTCCAGCGCCTCCGACAGCCGGTCGGCCTGCTCCTGCGCGGCGCGGGCCTCCTCGGCCACGTCGGAGTCCTCGACGATGGTCAACGATTCCAGGCGCAGCTGCAGCGCGGTCAGGCGGCTGCGCAGCTGGTGGGAAACGTCCCCGACGAGCTGCCGTTCCCGCTGGACCAGCTGGGCCAGCGCGGTGGCGGAGGTGTCGAGCGCCTCGGCCACCATGTCCAGCTCGCCCACTCCGTACCGGCTGGGATCGGGCCGGAAGTCGCCTCCGCCGAGCTTCGACGCCCGCTCGGCCACGTGGCGCAGCGGCTTCGCCAGGCGACGCGCGGTCACCGTGGCGACCACGGTGCCGATGCTCACCGACAGCACCACCAGCAGCAGCACGGCGAGCGTGACCGTGGTCTGGCGGGACCTCAGCGGACCGGCCGCGGTCGCCAGCTCCAGGTTCCCGTCGCGGGCCAGTTGCACGCGCGCGGTCACCACGTCCGGCCCCGGATCGGCCCCCTCGATCATTTTCGGCAGCCCCGGCAGCTGCACGGTGAGCCTGCCGCCCGGCGGGATCGCCACCGCGACCCCGTCCAGATCGGCCTGGCTGAGCTGACCGTCGGCGAGATCGGTGTCGAGCGTGGCGGCGATCTGCGACGCCCGCGCCCCGAGGTCCTCGACGGTGATGCTGTCGACCAGCTTCCACGCCGTCACCCCGAGCGGAATGCCGAGCGCCGCGGCGGTGACCGCGACGGCCAGCAGGATGGCGAGCAGGATGCGGCGGCGCACGATTCCCCGGCCGGCTAGTCGATGTTGAAGCGGAAGCCGACGCCCCGCACGGTGGCGATGCGGCGCTCCCCGTCGCCCGAGTGCACCACGGCCCCCTTGCCGTCACCGGTGACCGCCAGCTTGCGGCGCAGCCAGGACATGTGCATGTCGAGGGTCTTCGAGGTCTTGGATTCCAGGTCGTTCCACACCTCGGCGAGGATCTCGTCCCGGCTGACCACCTGTCCGGCCCGGCTCATCAGCACGCGCAGCAGTTCGAACTCCTTGTTCGCCAACTGCACCTCACGGCCGTCCACGGTGACCAAGCGCGCGCCCAGATCCATCCGCACACCCCCGGCCTCGAGCACCTCGGGCGCCCGGCGGCGCAGCAGCGCCCGGATCCGGGCGAGCAGCTCGGCCAGCCGGAAGGGTTTGGCGACGTAGTCGTCGGCCCCGGCGTCCAGCCCGACCACGAAGTCCACCTCGTCGGTGCGGGCGGTGAGCATCAGGACCGGGAGTTCGGTGCCGCTGGAGCGCAACCGGCGGCACACCTCGAGCCCGTCCATCCCGGGCAGGCCGAGATCCAGCACCAGCAGGTCGGCACGGTGATCACCGGCGGCGGCGAGCGCGGACGGACCGTCGCCGACCACCTCGACCTCGTAGCCCTCGCGCTGCAGTGCGCGCGACAGCGGTTCCGCGATTGCCGGATCGTCCTCGGCGAGTAACACCATGCTCACCTGGCCAACTCTACGGCCGGGGGACGTGAAACCATCGTCGCGTGCCGAGCTACTCCTCCGATCTCACTCTCGCCGCGCGCCTGGCCGACGCGGCCGACGCGATCACCACCGCACGCTTCCGCGCGCTCGACCTCACGGTGCGCAGCAAACCCGACCGCACCCCGGTCACCGACGCCGACACCGCGGTCGAAGACGCCATCCGGGCCCTGCTCGCCGAGGAACGCCCGGACGACGCGATCGCCGGTGAGGAGCGGGGCGGCAGCGCCTGGTCGTCCGGCCGCACCTGGATCCTCGATCCGATCGACGGGACGAAGAACTTCCTGCGCGGAGTGCCCGTGTGGGCCACCCTGATCGCACTGGTCGAGGACGGGACCCCGGTGGTCGGCATGGTGAGCGCCCCGCTGCTCGGCCGCCGCTGGTGGGCCAGTTCGGGCGAGGGTGCCTGGCTGCGCGACGCGACCGGTGAACGGCGGATCTCCGTCTCCGGCGTGGCCGGCCTGTCGGACGCGTACCTGTCCACCACGCACCTCGGCTCGTGGACCGAGTACCACTCGCGCGAGGCGTACCTCGCCCTCACCGACGCCTGCTGGGAAACCCGCGCGTTCGGCGACTTCTGGCACCACTGCCTGGTCGCCGAGGGCGCCATCGACCTGGCCGCCGAGGCGATCGTGAACCCGTGGGACGTGGCGCCGATGCAGGTGCTGGTGACCGAGGCGGGCGGCCGGTTCAGCGACCTGTCCGGCAGGGAGACCTTCGACGGCGGTTCGGCGCTGTCGTCCAACGGCCTCCTGCACGACGCGGCCCTGTCCACCCTGCACCGGAACTGACGCCTGCCCGGCCGTCGGACCCGTCAGCGCGGTGTGGCGGCGGGCAGGAGACCGACGGCGCCGCGAGCCACCTGGGACCAGGCGAGCCTGCCGAACAGGTAGTGGCATGCGACCTGTTCGTTGGTGAAGCGGGCCCAGTCGTACCGGTTCCCCTGCTCCCGCCAGAACACCTCCCACACCGGTGTGCCCTCCTCGGACTCCTCGACCCGCAGGACGCACCACGCGTTGTCGGCCTCGGCGCCGATGGAGACCACCTCGGGCGGCACCCCGATGGTTTCCAGCCAGCGCACGACCGATTCGACGTTCATTCCTCCTCCTCGAAGGTCACATCCGCGAGGTAGCCCATGCTGACCAGTTCGTCGGCGGAGTAGACGGCCCGGTACCGGGGTCCGCCGCCGGGCTGCCCGAACCAGGGCGCCGACTCCGCCCGCCACATCGGCACCTCGCGCAGCACGCGGTAGCGGCGGTACCCGGCGGACAACAACGCCGGCGGCAGGGAGCGGCTCGCGAAGGGAGTGCCGTCCAGGGCGAACACGCGACCACCGATCCCGCCGAACCGGTCGAGCAGCACCCCCTCGGGCAGCAGCTCCGGCTCTCCCGGCGCGGTCCCGCCCTCGGGAAAAACCTCCGCGGGCGGCCAGGCGTACTCCGGTACGCCACCGCGGGAGCCGACCTGGAACCGGCGTTCCCAGTCGCGTTTGGACAGTCCGCCGAGCGGCCGGTGGCCGTCGGTCAGCTCCGCCGGAGGTTCACCGGGTGGGGTGGGCAGGCGGGCGTAGCCGTCCCGCACCTTCTCCCAGGCCTCGGAGGACTCGAGTAGGCCGGAGTGGGGATGGTCGTGCGGAGGGAAGCGCAGGCCCGGCGCGAAGTCGGCCTCGGGCGGGGGTACCGGCAGTTGCCGGGCGGGACGAGCCGAGGCCACGGGAAGGTGCCCGAG
>NZ_VJWX01000344.1 GCF_007713715.1 Amycolatopsis rhizosphaerae | reverse complement strand
GTTCGGCCATCCAGGACCAGGAAACGACGGTGCCTTCGGCGCTCACCGGGACGAAGTCGGTGAGCGGGGCCGCGGTGACGGGGTCGTACTCGACCGGCGGCACGTGGACGCGGCCGTCGGAACCGCGGACACCCTCGATCCGCCGCTCGCGCAGGCCGTTCACGAACCGCCCGAACACCGGCCCGAGTGAGCGTGTGTAGTCGAAGCCGACCTCGAGTGGGGCAGACAGCGGTGTAGTCACAGCAGAAGTGAAACACGTTCTCGAAATCGCGGCAAGATGCCACGGGTGATACCTGTCCGCATGTGAAACGAGTTCTAGATTTACCGGGAGGTCCGCCGGGTCGCACCACCGTCGCGCAGGCTCAGGTAGCGGTCGAGCTCGGTGGCCGAGCGGAGCATGGCCAGCCCCCGCGCGGTGAGTTTCCGCCGCCAGTCGGTCAGCGCGTGCGACAGGGCTTCGGTGCCGCCTGCCGTCCGGATCTGCCGGACCACGACGGCTATGGACTCCAGCGGGTAACCCCCGCGCCGGAGGAGGTGGGCGAGCTCGGCATCGCGGACGTCGGCGGCGCGGAAGACGCGGAATCCGGTGGCCGGGTCTCGTGCCGGGGCGAGGATCCCGGTCTCCTCCCAGTTGCGCAAGGTGGCCGGGGTGACGCCGAGGCGGCGTGCGAGCTCGCCGATGGTCCGGACATCGGCGGCCACCGGGCGGCCCGGTCCGGCCGCGGGTGCCGCGGTCAGGTGATCCACCGCCTCCCGTACCGCGTCGAGGGTTTCCCGGTCGCGGAGCAACTGGCTGTGGCCGCGGTCGATGACCGCCAGGACGTCGTCGAGTTCGTCACGGTGGACCGCGGTCATGATCCGCCCGGCGGCCGGGTGGCCGTACGCAAGGACGAGCGCGAGATACGCGTCCAGCGCCGCCGCATGCACCTCGGTGTAGATCCGGTATCCGCTGGCCGTGCGCTCCGCGGACGGGATGAACCCGTCGCGCTCGTAGTTGCGGACCGCCTGGGTCGAGATGCCGTGCCCCCGCGCGAGGTCGGCTGGTCGCAGTGTTATCACCGCTTTGAGACTTTACTCCCTTGATTGGTGGCGAGTGCGGGAGAAGTCTCCACCGTTTTTTCAACGATACGATTGAGACTCATGAGTCAGGACATTCGACACTTCGTAACGGCGTCAGACGGGCTGCTGGCGCTTGGTGAGCCGACGCATTGGGAGCCCGCCTTCGGGCGGGTCCGGAACGAACTGTTCGCGCGGCTGGCCGGCCGCGGCTTCCGGTCGATCGCCCTCGAGACCGATCGCGTGGCCGCGCTCGCCGTGGACGACTTCGTCCAGAAGGGAGTGGGCACGCTCGACACCGTGATGCGTGAAGGCTTCTCGCATGACTTCGGAGAGCTGGACGTCAACCGGCAACTGGTCGCCTGGATGCGTGAATACAACGAAAACCGGGCGCCGGAAGAGCGAGTGGCCTTCCACGGCTTCGACGCCCCGATGGAGACGATGAGTGCTCCGAGCCCGCGGCGCTACCTCGAACACGCCCGCGACTACCTGGAACTCGACCTCGATCTCGCGAGTCTTCTCGGCGAGGACGAGCGGTGGAGCCGCCAGGAGGCGGTCATGGACCCGGCTCGGTCGCCCGGTGCCACGGCCGAGGCCGAGCGGCTGCGATCGATCGCCGACGACCTGCTCGTCATGCTCTACGTGCGCGCACCGGGACTGATCGCGGCGACTTCACGCGCCCGCTGGTTCAGGGCCAGGACGCACCTCACCGCAGGTCTCGGCTTGCTGCGTTACCACAAGCAGGCGGCGCAGCACCTCGAACAGAATGCGCGGATATCCCGCCTGTCCGCCACCAGGGACGCGCTCATGGCCCAGAACCTCCTCGACATCCGAAGCGCCGAGAGCGGGCGCGGTGCGACTCTGGTCTGCGGGCACAACCGCCACCTGCAGAGGAACCCGAGCATCATCCGTGTGCCGGGGCTGGACCTCGAATGGGTCTCCGCCGGTGCCATTACGGCGGTTCTGTCCGGCGAGCGGTACACCTTCGTCGCCGGCAGCCTGGGGCGCAGCGAGGTACTCGGGGTCCCGGAGCCCGAGCCGGATACCTATGAGGGCTCGCTCCAGCGCCGGATCGCCACGTGGGGTTTCGCCACGCCCGCCGCGGACGCTTCCGCCCGCCCGCGAACCGACGTCGCTCACCAGCAGCGGTACATCCCGCTCGACCAGGAAACCCTCGACGCGGCCGACGCGGTGCTGCACATCAGCGTCGGTGCCCTGAGCGCGGAAGCCGGCCGCTGATCCCTTTTCCGCGCTTGTGTTCCACGTTTCGCGGGTGAGTTCCCCGTTTGCTTAAGAGTAGGCTCTGAGGGTCGTAAATGCCCTCAGGGTGTCCCCATCTTTCGGTGCACGTCAGGGGCTATTCGAACGCAGTTCGAATAGCCCCTGATCGTGTGATGTTGTTGGCGTTGTGTCGTCGATAGGCTTGTGAGGTGACCGAAAACTGGGGGTTTTCCGGGCCCGATCCGGAACTGTACGACCGCATCGCCCATCTCGATCGGGATGAGGTGTTGTCGCTGATCGCTGCGGCTGAGGCCTGTGCGAATGCGTGTCAGGCGGTGAAGCTGGCCGCGGTCGCAGCGTTGGGGGATGCGGATTCGGTGGCGAAGGAGGTTGCCCTGGAATTGCATTACGGTGCGCGCCAGGCGGAGGGACAGGCATCGCTGGCACGGGATCTGGATGCGACCCCGGGGTCACCTCTTCCGTCAACGGCCCTGGAAGTTCGGCCGACGCTTCTCGGTGAAGGCGCGGGGACCTTCCTTGGCGTCGTCGGACTGGAAGACCTTGAGTCCGTACTGGGCTTCGAGCTTGAACGCCTCTTCTTCGTGCATGCCCTCCGTGTCGCGGATGGTGCGCAGGATCGCCTGCACCGCCAGCGGTCCGTTCGCGGCGATCAGCTCGGCCACCTCCAGCGCGTGGTCCAGCGCGGTGCCGTCGGGGACGACGCGCCCGATGAGGCCGATCTCCTTCGCCTCGGCCGCGGTGATGTGCCTGCCGGTCAGCAGGATCTCGGCGGCGACGGTGTAGGGGATCTGGCGCGGCAGGCGGACCGCGGAGCCGCCCATCGGGAACAGGCCCCAGCGTGCCTCGGACACCCCGAACTTCGCGCTCTCACCGGCGATGCGGATGTCGGTGCCCTGCAGGATCTCGGTGCCGCCCGCGATCGCGGGCCCCTCGACCGCCGCGATCAGCGGTTTGGTCAGCCGCCTGCCCTTGAGCAGACCCTCGATCTTTCCCGGGTCGAAGGTGCCGCGTTCGTAGGAGTCGGCGGGGGAGTTGGCCGACATCGACTTGAGATCGGCCCCGGCGCAGAACGCGCCGCCGGCCCCGGTGAGCACGCAGCTCCGGATTACCGGATCGGAGTCGACCCGGTTCCAGGCCTCGACCATGATCGCCATCATCTCGCCGCTGATCGCGTTCCTGACCTTGGGCCGGTTCAGCGTCACCACGAGCGTGTGCCCGCGTTGTTCCACCAGAGCGTGCGGCTCGGTCATGCATACCTCCGTCGGGCCCGATGAGACCATTGCCCAGAACGATAACATGTTCTACTTTGGCTGGGTGGCATACAACATCGCGGATCTGCTGGAGCACGCCGTCGACGCCGTGCCGGATCGCACCGCGGTCGTCTGCGGCGGCCGGAGCGTCACCTACGCACAACTGGAAGAGCGCGCCAATCGCCTCGCCCACCACCTTGCGGCGCAGGGTGTCGGCAAGGGTGATCACATCGGCGTGTACTCGCGAAACTCCATCGAGATGGTCGAGACGATGTTCGCGGCGTTCAAGCTGCGTGCCATCGCGATCAACGTGAACTACCGGTACGTCCACGGTGAGCTGAAGTACTTGTTCACCAATGCCGACCTGGTCGCGCTGGTGCACGAACGCCAGTACTCGGACAAGGTCGCCCAGGTGCTGCCGGAGGCGCCGAAACTGAAACACGTTGTAGTTGTCGAAGACGGGAGCGGGCTGCCCTACGAAGGGGTCGCCTACGCCGACGCGATCGCGGAGGGCGCACCGAACCGCGACTTCGGCGAGCGCAGCGGCGACGACATCTACATGCTCTACACCGGGGGCACCACCGGTTTCCCGAAGGGCGTGATCTGGCGCCACGAAGACGTGTTCCGCGCACTCGGCGGCGGGATCGACTTCGTCACCGGCGAGTACGTGCCCGACGAGTGGACCCTGGCCGAGCAGGGCAAGCAGGGCGGACTGGTCCGCCTGCCGGTCGCCCCGCTGATCCACGGTGCCGCGCAGTGGGCCGCCTTCGGCGGCCTGTTCGCCGGCGGCACCGTCGTGTTCGTGCCGCAGTTCGACCCGGACGACGTCTGGCGCCACATCGTCGACCACAAGGTCCAGGTCCTCACGGTCGTCGGCGACGCCATGGCCCGCCCGCTGATCGAGGCCTACCACCGCGGCGGTTACGACGCCTCGTCGCTGGTCGCGGTCTCCAGCCACGCCGCGCTGTTCTCGCAGTCGGTCAAACAGCAGTATCTCGAGGCCTTCCCCAACGTGCTGCTCACCGACGCCATCGGCTCCACCGAAAGCGGCTTCACCGGGATCGGCATGGTGGCCAAGGACGCCGACCATTCGCAGGGCCCCCGCGTCAACTTCAGCAAGCACTCCATCCTGCTGGACGAGGACGACAACGTCGTCGAGCGCAAGCCGGGCGCGATCGGCCGGATCGCGCGGCGTGGTCACGTGCCGCTGGGCTACTACAAGGACCCGGAGAAGAGCCGGACCATCTTCGCCGAGATCGACGGGGTCCGGTACGTCATCCCCGGCGACTGGGCGCGCTACGAGGAGGACGGCACCGTCACCCTGCTCGGCCGCGGCTCCCAGTGCGTCAACACCGGCGGCGAGAAGGTCTTCCCGGAAGAGGTCGAGGGCGCGCTCAAATCGCATCCGGACGTGTTCGACGCACTCGTCATCGGCGTGCCGGACGAGCGGCTGGGGCAGCGGGTCGCCGCGGTCATCCAGACCCGTCCCGGCCAGACGCCCGACTTCGCCGGGATCGAAGCGCACGTGCGGAAGGAGATCGCGGGGTACAAGGTGCCGCGCTCGATCTGGGTGGTCGACAGGATCGGCCGTTCGCCCAGCGGCAAGGCCGACTACCCGTGGGCGCAGAAGTACGCGGCGGAGCACACCCCCGCCGTCCAGGTCTAGGAAGGAACCCTCATGCGTACCGCGTTGTGCGACACGCTCGGCATCCAGTACCCGATCTTCGGCTTCACGCCGTCACAGCATGTCGCGGCGGCGATCAGCAGGGCCGGTGGTCTCGGCGTGCTCGGCTGCGTCCGGTTCAACGATCCGGAAGAGCTCGACGAGGTGCTCGACTGGATGGACGCCAACACGGACGGCAAACCGTACGGGGTCGACATCGTGATGCCGGCGAAGATCCCCACCGAGGGCACCCAGGTCGACCTCGCCAAGCTGATCCCCGACGAGCACCGGGCGTTCGTGGAGCGCACCCTGCACGAGCTGGGGGTGCCGGAGCTGCCGGAGGACACCGAGGAACGCGCGGGTGTGCTGGGCTGGCTGCACTCGGTGGCCCGCTCGCACGTGGAGGTCGCGCTCAAACACCCGATCAAGCTGATCGCCAACGCGCTCGGCTCCCCGCCGAAGGACGTGATCGACCAGGCGCACGCGCACGGGGTGCCGGTGGCGGCGCTCGCGGGCAAGGCCGAGCACGCCGTGCGGCACGTCGACAACGGGGTCGACTTCGTGGTGGCGCAGGGGTACGAGGCCGGGGGCCACACCGGTGAGATCGGTTCCATGGTGCTGCTGCCGGAGATCGTCGACGCGGTAGGCGACCGCGCACCGGTGCTCGCCGCGGGCGGGATCGGCTCCGGGCGCCAGGCGGCGGCGGCCCTCGCGCTCGGTGCGTCCGGGGTGTGGATGGGTTCGTACTGGCTGGCCACCGAGGAGTACCTCAACACGATGCCCGCCTCGGCCGCGATGCAGACCGCGCTGGTCCGCGCGAGTTCGTCGGACACCGTGCGGACGCGGATCTACACCGGGAAACCGGCCCGGCTGCTCAGGACGAAGTGGACCGAGGCGTGGGCGAAGCCGGACGCACCGCAGCCGCTGCCGATGCCCCTGCAGAACCTGCTGGTCACCCCGGCGCACAACCGGCTGCACGAAACGAACGACCCGGACCTGGTGTCCATGCCGGCCGGTCAGATCATCGGGCGCATCAAGGGGATCCGCCCCGTCGCCGAGATCATGGCCGAGCTGGTCGAGGGCTACGAGCAGACGCTGGCGAGGCTCGACAAGACGCGCTGATTTCGCGGGTGCGAAGCGGCCCCCGCCGGTGAGGGTGGGCGGGGCCGCTTCACCGTGTCCGCGAGGAGAAGCGGATGGGCCAGGTGGCCGCACCGACGGCGAGGACCACGATCCCGGAGATCACCGAGACGGCGGGCAGGCTGAAGGCGAGCACGACACATCCGGCCAGGCCCACCGCGGGCACGATCCGCCATCGGCGCAGCGTCCAGGCGCTGGCGTTGGCGATCGCGTAGTAGGCCAGCACGGCGAACGAGGAGAACCCGATCGCGCCGCGCAGATCGGTGAAGGCGACCAGGATCGCGACCACCACCCCGACGGTGACCTCCGCGCGATGCGGCACCCCGAACCGCGGGTGCACGGCGGCGAGCACGGCCGGGAGGTGGCCGTCCCTTGCCATCGCGAAGGTCGTGCGGGACACGCCCAGGACGAGCGCCAGCAGCGAACCCAGTGCGGCCAGTGCCGCACCGGCCCGCACCACCGGGGCGAGCCACGACGGGACCGCCTGCGCCAGTGGGTCCGCGGCGGTGGCCAGGTCGTCCGGTCCGAGTTCGAGCAGCAGGGCGATCGCGACCGCCGCGTACACCACGAGCGTCAACCCGAGCGCGATCGGGATGGCACGCGGGATCGTCCGGGCGGGGTCGCGCACCTCCTCGCCGAGCGTGGCGATGCGCGCGTACCCGGCGAAGGCGAAGAACAGCAGTCCGGCCGCCTCCAGGATGCCACCGGCCCCCGAACCGGGGAAGCCGGAAAGCGCTTGCGTGCCCGGGTGGCCGACGACCGCGATGGCCACCACCGAGGCGGTGAGCACCAGCAGCGTCACCGAGACGATGATCCGGGTGACCAGCGCCGACCGCTGCACACCCCGGTAGTTCAGTGCGGTCAGAGCGAGCACCGCACCGGCCGCGATGGCCGATTGCCAGTGCCGCGAGAGCCCGGGTGCGGCGTAGGCGGCCACGGTGAGCGCCATCGCCGCGCAGCTCGCGGTCTTCCCGACCACGAATCCCCAGCCCGCCAGGTAGCCCCAGAACGGGCCGAGCCGTTCCCGCCCGTACACGTAGGTTCCGCCGGAGGCGGGGTAGCGCGCGGCGAGCCAGGCGGAGGACATCGCGTTGCAGTAGGCGACGACGGCGGCCACGGCGAGCCCGAGGAGCAGGCCCGGCCCGGCGGCGCGGGCCGCGGGCGCGAAGGCCGCGAACACCCCGGCGCCGATCATCGAGCCCAGGCCGATGACCACCGCGTCACCGGTGCCCAGGCGCCGCTTCAGCTGATCGGACAAGTGCTGGCTCCTCACTCGGGGCACCCTGGCGGATCCATTCAACCCCAGCCTCCCCCGTGCGCCCGTGCGAGTCCCGATGCAACCGTCCGGGGTGCCCGTACCGTCTTGGCGGCATGAGGTGGAAAGGAATGCTT
>NZ_VJWX01000343.1 GCF_007713715.1 Amycolatopsis rhizosphaerae | reverse complement strand
GTTCGATGATCTGCGTCGCGTTCGCCTGTTCACCGCCCTGGTTGGGCTGGGAACCGGGATCGCCGGAGGTCACCGCGGCGGAAAGGATCTGGTCGCGTCGCGCGCGGTAGGCGTCGGCGGACAGGGTGCCGCTCGCCAGGTCTTCGTCGAGCTTGCGCAACTCTTCCTGCCAGGTCACCCCGGCACCCCCTTCGGGATAGGTGTTCACCGATGCTGACGGGCTCCGCCGCGACAACCGGGAACGGCGAACCGTTCCCGGACCTGCATATTGTGCACCCCGCCATTGGTGCGGTTGTTGCTACCTGGGGTTATTCGCCAGTACCGCGGCGATCTGGTCGATCACGGATTCCTCGAGCAGCGGGCTCGCGCCGCCCGCGGCATTGCGTTCGGCCAGCTCCACCACCACGGTGTCCCGGTCGGCGAGCAACTGGGTGGCTTCGGCCGTGGGGTTCGCCGCCATCGTTTCGGTGTGCACGATGCTGACGTCCTGGAAAGCCGCGGCGAGAAACGGCGATGCGAACTGCGTGAACGAGTCCGCGATCAGCGTGACCTTGCCCCCGATGACACCCTTCCCCGGTTCGGCGGTGTTTTGCTGGAGGTGCAGGGGAGTTCGAAAATCGCTCGCGACGTAGTGCGAGCGATCCGCGGTGCCGTCCGGGGCGAGCGAGTAGGTCTGCAGATGCCGGTTTTCCGATTTTCCGATCAGTGGGGGAAGGTCGGCCGGCCACGGGTTGACCCGTCCCGGTTTCGCCGTCCAGGAGGCGGTGATGCCGGGCTGGAGCCGTTCCGCGAGGGCGTAGGTCATGGTCAGGCCGCCCTCGTAGTTCCAGTGCGTGTCGTTCGGGTCGTACAGCGGGTGGCCGACGCGGGCGGTGGTCGCGGCGAGGCTCGGGCGCAGGTCGATGTTTCCGAGCTGGGTGGCGTCACGCCAGAACTGGTCCGACACCGCTCGCGAACAGTCGCGCCCGGGATAGGAGGCGGGCAGGTGCTCGGGCAGTTCGGTCGACTTGTCCGGGGCGATGATCAGCTCGAAGCGCCGTCCGGACGATTCGACCGCAGCCCGCAACCGCTGGAACGCCCGCACCACCTCCGCGGAGTTCAAGGTGGGCGCGCACTTGTTGCTGACGTCGGCACCCAGGTAGATCCAGCCGTCGGAACCGAAGATCAGGGGCGGGTAGTTCTCCGCCGGAGGGGTCGGCGGCCGTTGGTCCTGCGGGCCGAGCACGCTGGGTCCTCCCTGCGTGCCGGCGCGGCCGGATCCGGGCGGGTCCCCGAAGACCCCGGTGCTGATGCCGTTCGCGGCCTCGACCCCGGCCTGCCGCAGGGGTAGCTGGTCGGTGGCCCATGCGGACAATCCGGTGAAGAACGCCCATCCCGAGCCCAGTGAGGGAAACCCGTGCAGGGCACGGTTTTCGAAGGCGGTGGGCCGCACACCGACCACGAAGGCCAGTGCCGGTACCAGGAAGAAGACGATGGCGGAGACCAGTGCGGTCCGCTGCCGCAGGCTGTGCCGGGGCCGGTAGAGGTTGTGTTCCTTGGGCAGCCAGGATTCCGGAGTGGGAGGCAGACCGCCCGAGCCCGGCGGGTGCGATCGGGTGCCCACCTTCATGGGACGTAGGGTACCGAGCACCGCGGGCCGGTGGTGCCGGTTCGCTAACCTGCTCGGCATGGATGTGGGGACCCCGGGCGAACGACTCATCGAGTGGACCGGCGAACGTTGCGTGCCGTGGACCGACGACCACCAGGTCATCTACGAGCACTACCACCGTTATGCCTTCGCCCTGCGGTTCGTCGCCGGAAAGCGCGTACTGGACCTGGCCAGCGGCGAAGGGTACGGCTGCGCGCTGCTCGGCCGGGCCGCGGCCGCGGTGGTGGGGCTGGAACTGGACCCGGCCGCCGTCGAGCACGCCCGGCGCCGCTACCAGTCCGGAACGGTGGGCTTCGAGGTCGGCTCGATGGACGATCCGGAGGCGCTGTCCGGGGCCGAACCCTTCGACGTGATCACCTGCTTCGAGGCGATCGAACACGTCGAGGCCCAGGAACAGGTGCTGCGACTGGTGCGACGGCTGCTGGTCCCCGGCGGGGTCTTCCTGTGCAGCACGCCCGACATCGAGGTCTACACGCACGACCACGGCAACGAGAACCCGTATCACGTCAGGGAACTGGACGAAGACGGTTTCCGGTCGCTGCTGTCGGGGAGCTTCGCCCACGTCGAACTGCTGCGGCAGAACGTCGCGGTCGGTTCGCTGATCCACGGCGAGGGAACCGGTGGCGAGTTGCACACCATGAGCCGGACCTCGGCCGACGAGTGGTCGGTGCGCGAAGGTGCGCCACACACCTATTTCCTCGCGGTCGCTTCGGACGAACCGGTCGAGAGCCCCGGTGTTTCCGTGCTGGTCGACGAGCACCTGGCCCTCGTCGCCGCGGCGCACGCCGAGGTGGACCGGCTGGCCCAGACCGCGCAGGCCCTGCAACAAGACCTCGAAAGCGTCTCCGAGAAGGCCGAGAGCAGGGCAGCCGAACTGGAAGAGGTCCGGGAAACCGTTCGGCGGGCTGCCGCCGAACGGGACGCCGCGCTGGAGCGGATCCAGCGGGAGCGCGCGGAAAACCGGCAGCTGGCCGCGGAACTCGGCCGAGAGCAGCGCAAGGCCGGGCACGAACAGGCGCGCCTCTCCTGGCTCAGCGAGACCAGCAGCAGCCTGAAGCGCACCGTGCACGAACTGGTGGTGGAGAACGCGCGCCTGCGCGAGGAGCAGTCCGCGCTGGGCCAGCGCCTGATCAACCGCTACCGCACCTCCATCGAGCGGTACGCGCCGCGCGGCACCCGGCGGCGTGACCTGTACGAGCGGGCTTTCGGCCGTCCCACCGGGGTACTGCCCTCGGCGCTTCCGGTGCCCGGCCCGATCGCCGTGACGACCAGCGAACAGCCGATCGTCAGCGTGGTCATCCCGACCTACGGGCACTGGGACTACACCCGTCGCTGCCTGGAATCCATCGAACTCGCGCTGCCGGTCACGCCGTTCGAGGTGATCGTGGTGGACGACGCCTCGCCGGACGACTCGGCCGACCGGGTGGCCGCCTGCCCCGGCGTGCGCCTGGTCCGCGCCCCGCGCAACCTCGGTTTCATCGGCGCCTGCAATCTGGGTGCGGAGCACGCGCGCGGCGAGCTGATCATGTTCCTCAACAACGACACCGAGGTCCGGCCGGGGTGGCTGGACAAGCTGGTCGAGCTCGTCGAGGACCGCGAAGACGTGGGCCTCGTCGGCTCCAAGCTGATCTACCCCGACGGCACCCTGCAGGAGAGCGGCGGGATCATCTGGGCCGACGGGACCGGCTGGAACTACGGCCGCAACCAGCAGGCGAACGAGCCGTGGTTCCAGACCGTGCGCGAGGTCGACTACTGCTCGGGGGCGGCGCTGCTGGTCCGGCGAGACCTCTTCGAGAAGATCGGTGGCTTCGACCCACGTTTCGCGCCCGCCTACTACGAGGACACCGACCTCGCCTTCGCCGTGCGCGCGGCGGGCTACCGCACGATGGTGCAGCCGGCGTCGGTCGTGGTGCACCACGAGGGCGTGTCCAACGGCACCGACCTCGCCTCCGGGGTGAAGCGCCACCAGGAACTGAACCGGACCGTGTTCGCCGACAAGTGGGCCGCGCAACTGGCCGGCCAGCTGCCCGAGGCGAGTCCGCGCAACGTGTGGCTTGGCCGGCAGCGCGGCGCTTCCGGCCACCACGGCGGCCTCGTGCTGGTCGCCGACCACCAGGTGCCGCGGCCGGACGAGGACTCCGGTTCGGTGCGGATGAGCCGCATCCTCGAACTGCTCGCGGACCTGCGCGAGCGGGTCGTGTTCTTCCCGATGAACCACTGGCTTCCGGAGGAGTACACGAAGCTGTTGCACGACCGGGGAATCACGGTGATCGCCGGGGAGGGGCACCAGCGGGAGTTCCTGCGTGAGGCGGGCCCGGCGCTGCGCCTCGCCCTGCTGTCGCGACCCGAGGTGGCCTGGCGGCTGCTCGAACAGATCCGTGGCGTGGCGCCGGACTGCCGCGTCGTCTACGACACCGTGGACCTGCACTTCCTGCGTCTCGAGCGGCAGGCCGAGCTGGCCGCGAAGACCGGTGACGAGGACGAGGCAGCATCGCTGCGCCGCCGGGCCGCCGTCCTGCGGGAACTCGAACTCGGGCTCGCCCGCACCACCGACGTCACGCTGACCGTGTCCGAGGTGGAACGGGAGCTCCTCGGCAAGCTGGTGCCTTCGGCGAAGGTGGAGGTGCTGTCCAACGTGCACACCGCCGACCGTGCGGAAGCGGTGCCGGAAGGGCGTTCCGGCGTGCTCTTCGTGGGCAGTTTCGACCACCTGCCGAACCGCGACGCGGCCCGCTGGCTGGCCGAGGAGATCATGCCGCTGGTGCGGCTCAGCAGGCCCGATGCGGTCGCGCACATCGTCGGCAGCAACCCGCCGGAGGAGATCCGAAACCTCGCCGGGGAAGGCGTGCTCGTGCACGGCTGGGTGCCCGAACTCGCCCCCCACTACCGGCAGGCCCGTGCCGTGGTGGCCCCGTTGCGGTTCGGCGCGGGCGTCAAGGGCAAGGTCGGTGAAGCGCTCGGGCACGGGGTGCCGGTGGTGGTGACCTCGCTGGCCGCGGAGGGGATGCCGTTGGTGCCGGGGGAAAGCGCGCTGCTCGGGGAAACCGCCGCCGAACTCGCGGCCCAGCTGGTCACCCTGCTCGAAGACGACAAGCTGTGGCTGACGTTGTCCGAGCACGGAAAGGCCGCGGTGGCCAGGCAGTTCGGGCCCGAGACCGCACGACGGACACTTGGGACATTGTTACGATAACGCGCACATCGACACACCTTCTGGGGCGAGTCGGCGCATTACCATCGGCCGGTGCGGCCTGAAAGGAAAATCCACGCGAATCCCAATGCGGGTTTCGCCTGGCTCCGCACGATCGGCGCGCTCGTCATCGTCGTCGATCACTGCATCCCGCTGCTGGGGGTGCAAGGGGTGGCGTTCTTTCCCCCGTCCTGGTTCGTCACCCCGGGATACGTGACGCTCATGGCGTTCTTCGCCATGAGCGGTTTCCAGGTCCAGGACAGTTGGCTGCGGGATCCGTCGTGGTGGCGGTACTCGGCCCGCCGTCTGCTGCGCATCGGGCCACCGCTGGTCGTGACGCTCCTGATCACCACGCTGGTGATCGGGCCGCTGATCACCTCGTGGCCGGCGCCCGCCTACTTCGCCCACGTCCAGACCTGGCGTTACCTGGTCGGCACCACCGTGCTGTTCCTCATGCAGCACCAGTTGCCGGGAGTCTTCCTCGGCAACCCGTACCCGTACGCGGTCAACGGCTCGCTGTGGACCCTGCCCATGGAGGTCCTCGCCTACGGGCTGGTCCTCGTGGCCGGGCTGGTGATCTCCTTCGGCGCGCCGCGATTCGTGCTGTTCGTGCTGCTGGGAGGCCTGGTCTGGGGGGACACCGTGCTCGGGGCGACCGAGGCGTACCCGGGCGGCGGCGGTTCCCTGCTGGTCGTGCCGATCGGTTCGCTGGTGGCGTTCCTGGTGCCGTTCGTGATCGGCATGATCCTGCGGACCTACCGGGACAAGATCCCGCTCCGCCCCTGGGTGGCCGTCGCTCTGGTCCTGGCATGGATCCCGTTGACCGAGACCGCGGCCAGTCGCTACCTGCTCGCCGCCATGGCGTCCTACGGCGCGATCACCCTGGCTTCGCACTGGCCATGGCGGTGGGACCGGGGCCGCACCCTGCTCTCCGGCAGTTACGGGATCTACCTGTGGGGATTCCTGATCACCCAGTTGCTGGTCATGGCCGGGGTCCGGCAGTTGTGGCTGCTCATCGCGCTGGCCGTGCCCGCCGCGTTCCTGGCGGGCCAGTTGTCGTGGCGTTTCGTCGAGGAACCGACCCAGCGGCTGCGCCGCTACCTGCGCAAGCCGCCGCCGCGCCCCGAACCGCGGTCCGAGGCGGGGCGGGCGGTGGTCGCGACCCTCTCGCGGTGAATTTCCAACTGGCAGTCCCGGTGAATGGATACGTGCACTACCATCAGCCGCCATGCGGGGCGCTCGGGGGAAGATCTACGCGGATCCCAATATCGGGTTCGCCTGGTTGCGTACGATCGGCGCCGTCACGGTCGTCGTCGACCACTGCTGTCCGCTGCTGGAACCGAACCGGCTGACGATCTTCCCGGCCTCGTGGCACGCGTCCCCGGGATACGTGGCGCTCATGGGTTTCTTCGCCATGAGCGGGTTCCAGATCCAGGACAGCTGGACCCGCGACCCGTCGTGGTGGCGGTACTCGGCCCGCCGTCTGCTGCGGATCCTGCCGCCGCTGGTGGTCGTGCTCTGCACCACCGTGTTCGTGATCGGTCCGCTGGTCACCACCTGGCCGGCCCACGCCTACTGGACCCATGTCCAGACCTGGCGGTACCTGGTCGGGACCACGGTGCTGTTCCTGCTGCAGCACCAACTGCCCGGCGTGTTCACCGGCAATCCCTATCCCTATTCGGTCAATGGTGCGCTGTGGACCCTGCCGATCGAGATGCTCGGTTACGCGCTGGTGCTGCTGGCCGGGGTGCTGATCTCCTTCAGGGTGTCGCGGCTCGTGCTGGTCGGCTTGCTGGGCGGCATGGTCTACGCGGACAGCGTTTTCCAGGCGACCTTCGAGTACCACGGCCGTCCCCTCTCGCTGCTGGTCGTGCCGATCGGTTCGGCGGTGGCGTTCCTGGTGCCGTTCGTGATCGGCATGATCCTGCGGACCTACCGGGACAAGATCCCGCTCCGCCCCTGGGTGGCCATCGTCCTGTTCCTGGCGTGGATCCCGTTGAGCCAGACGGTGGTGAGCCGCTATCTGCTCGCGGTGATGGCGTCCTACGGCGCGATCACCCTGGCTTCGCACTGGCCGAAGCGCTGGGAACGCGCCGGATCACTGGTGTACGGCAGCTACGGGCTCTACATCTGGGCGTTCCCGATCCAGCAGTTG
Organism: Amycolatopsis rhizosphaerae; assembly: GCF_007713715.1. Classification (GTDB taxonomy): domain Bacteria; phylum Actinomycetota; class Actinomycetes; order Mycobacteriales; family Pseudonocardiaceae; genus Amycolatopsis_E; species Amycolatopsis_E rhizosphaerae. The sequence continues at coordinate 780 of NZ_VJWX01000343.1, read as the reverse complement.
CTGGTCATGGCCGGGGTCCGGCAGTTGTGGCTGCTCATCGCGCTGGCCGTGCCCGCTGCCTTCCTGGCGGGCCAGTTGTCGTGGCGTTTCGTCGAAGAACCGACCCAGCGGCTGCGCCGCTACCTGCGCAAGCCGCCGCCGCGCCCCGAACCGCGGTCCGAGGCGGAAACGACGATGATCATCCAGCGGGGAGCACCTGCCGCAGCGCCGTCACCGTCGAGTCGAGGTGCTGGCTGAGCCGGGAGGCGGCCAGTCCGCGCGGCTGGGAGACCCACACGACCACGGCCGTGTCGCCCGAGGCGTACCACGTGCCGCGCATCGCGCGGGTGCCCTTGATGCCGTTCGCCACCGGCGCGGTCGGCGGTGCGGAGGTCACGGCGGTGAATCCGCCGGTCAGGGCGCCGTTGTACATGTAGTCGACGATGGCCTTCGCCTTCGCCGGGTCACCCGCCTGGATGGCGAGCACGAAGTAGTTGTCGTCGCCCTGCGATGAGCCCCGGTACACGACCTGCTGGACGCCGTTACGGGTGAAGGTGTCCGCCGCCTGCGCGGGGTACAGCTCGAGCTCCACCCCCTTGGCCACCGAGACGGTCGAGTTGTTGACGTCCGGCGTGCCCGGCAGCGTGGGCATGCGGTTCTCCAGCGGAACCGCCGGCGTGGGAGTGTCGGCCATGCTCGTGACGGGTGCGGACGTGTTCGCCGGGTTTTGGGAGGTGCCCCGGGCGCCGAGGAACCAGGTCGCGGCGACGATCATGGCGAGGACCAGGAACAGGCCCAGCG
>NZ_VJWX01000342.1 GCF_007713715.1 Amycolatopsis rhizosphaerae | reverse complement strand
GCCCGGAACCGCCGTCGGTGCCCGCGCTCCCGCCCAGCCCCAGCACGATCCGCGTGCAGCCGTCGGCGAGGGCCCGTCCGATCAGTTCACCCACCCCGAGCGTGTTCGCCGTCAGCGGGGCGAGGACACCACCGGGAAGCAGGCTCAGCCCGGACACGGCGGCCAGTTCGACCACGGCCACCGCGTCCCGGCGCGCGTAGCCTGTGCGCACGCGCTCGCCGGTGGGGCCGGTCGCCTCGGCCGGGACGAATGCGAACCCGGCGGCCACCGCGGCCGCGACCGTCCCGTCCCCGCCGTCGGCGATCGGGCAGGCCAGTGTCTCGGTTCCGGGCACCGCGCGCCGCAGCCCGGCCGCCACCGCCTCGGCGACCTCCTTCGCGGGCAGCGATCCCTTGAACTTGTCCGGGGCGATGATCACACGAGACATGGGAGGACCCTACTTCGACCGGATCCGGGCCACCGCCCGCAGCAACTGGTCACCGCGACGACGACGCCAATGGCTACGACCATGAGAGATGGCCGACTACGCTCAGGTCGTGTCCGGTCCGTGCCCGCGGCTTCGACGTCTCTGGTGCACGGACATCACGGCGGTGTCCGCACGGATGAGGAGACCACCATGAAGTACATGATCCTGGCTTACGGTTCCCAGCAGGACTACGACGCCATGGCGGGCAAGGCCACCGGCGGCCCGGCCTGGACGGCCGAGGACTTCGCGGCCATGGGCGAGTTCATGGAGAAGTTCAACCAGGAACTGGCCGAGTCCGGTGAGCTGGTGGAAACCCGGGCCCTGGACGCGCCGGTGCACACCAGGCGGATCAGCAATGGGCCGGACGGGGAGCCGGTGGTGACCGACGGGCCGTACGCGGAGACCCAGGAGGTCCTGGCCGGGTACTGGATCGTCGAATGTGAAAGCTTCGACCGGGCAACCGAGATCGCCTCCCGGCTCAGCCGCACGCCCGGTCCGGCGCACGTGGCCGCGCGGGCCTACGCGGACGTCCGGCCGATTGCCGAGTCGCGCGCTGACCTGGAACCGTGATCGGTCCATGTCCGGCATCGAGGTCGAGGGCCTGTTGCGCGAACTGGCGCCGCAGGTCCTCGGCTCGATCGTCCGCCGTTACGGGCATTTCGACCTGGCCGAGGACGCGGTGCAGGAGGCCTTGCTCGCGGCCGCGACCCAGTGGACCGGCGACAGCACGCCGGCCAATCCGCGCGGCTGGCTGATCACGGTTGCTTCCCGGCGTCTGGTCGACCTTCTGCGCAACGAGCAGGCCCGGCAGCGGCGGGAGGACGCGGTAGCCACCTGGACGCTGCCGACCGACTGGCTCGCACCGCCCGCCGACCGGCCGGTCACCGGCTCCGACGACACGCTGATCCTGCTGTTCCTGTGCTGCCATCCGGCGCTGTCGCCCGCGTCGCAGATCGCGCTCACCCTGCGCGCGGTCGGCGGTCTGACCACCGCCGAGGTGGCCCGCGCGTTCCTGGTGCCCGAAGCCACCATGGCCCGGCGGATCAGCCGGGCCAAACAGCGGATCAAGGCCAGCGGCATGCCGTTCCGCATGCCCGCCGAGGCCGAACGGGCCGGCAGGCTGGCCGCCGTGCTGCACGTGTTGTATCTGATCTTCAACGAGGGCTACGCCAGCACCTCCGGCGCGAACCTGGTGCGGGTGGAACTGTCCACCGAGGCGATCCGGCTGGCCCGGCTGATGCACCGGTTGCTGCCGGAGGACAGCGAGGTGACCGGGCTGCTGGCGCTGATGCTGCTCACCGACGCGCGGCGCCCGGCGCGCATCGGCAAGGACGGCACGCTGATCCCGATGGCCGAACAGGACCGGAGCCGTTGGCACACCGGGCAGATCGCCGAGGGTATCGGGCTGATCACGTATGCGCTGCCCCGCGGCACGACCGGGCCCTACCAACTCCAGGCGGCCATCGCCGCGATCCACGACGAGGCGCCCAGCGCCGACGAGACGGACTGGCCGCAGATCGTGGCGCTCTACGAGGTGCTGCTGCGGATGTCGGACAACCCGGTGGTCGCGCTCAACCACGCGGTCGCGGTGGCCATGGTCGAAGGACCCGATGCCGGGCTGGACCTGCTCGGCAGGCTGGCCGGCGACGGGCGGATCGCGGCAGACCACCGATGGCACGCGGCCCGGGCGCACCTGCTGGAACTGACCGGCGACCGGGTGGCCGCGCGCGAGTGCTACCAGACCGCAGCACAGCGCACCGGCAGCATCCCACAGCAGCGCTACCTGAACCTGCGGGCCGCCCGGCTGGCCGAGCGCAACACCGGCCGGCACGGCTGACGGCCCACCGCAAGCGGCTCCGTGGGGGATCCCGGGGTCAGACCTGGGCTCCGTTGCTGGGATCGGCCCCGTCGGGCGGGCCCTGCTTGACCCGCAACAGGAGCAGCGCGAGCGCGATCACCAGGGAGAGGATGCCCAGCGGGGTGCCCACGGTGGCGCTCAGCCCGATCACCCCGGGCGCGATCAGCAGGAACAGGCCCACCAGGAAGAACAGCAGCACGACGAAGGCACCCTTGCCGGGCCGGGGCAGTGGCGGCGGTTCCGGTGGCACGAAGTGCTCGTTGTCCTCGGCCGGATCGTCGCCGAGGACGACGTCGTCCCATGGCGTTCCGCCACCACGCCAGGACGCGTCCCGTTCCGGCGGCGGGACGGCGCCTGCCGGGCGGGGCGGCTGGGGTGGCTGCGGCGGTTGCTGTGGCGGTTGCTGTGGTTCCAGGGTTTCCTCGTCGAACTTGCCGACGCCCTCCGCGCGCAGATCGGCGACGATCGCCGCGAACGCGGCGTCCACGTCCTCCGGATCGGTGCCGTGCGAGCTCATCGGGATCCCACCTGCTCCTGTGCGAACTCGACGCTGCGCTGGAAGATCAGCGGGGCGTCCTGGTCGAGCGTGGCCACGTGGAAGCTGTTTTCCAGCACTACCTCGGTGAGCCACTCGCTGCGCACTCCGGAACGGATGAGCGCCGCGTTCACCGGTTCCACCACATGGTCCACGGCGGACCGGAACAACAATAGCGGCTGCGTGACTTTTGGCAGGTCGGTGCGGACGATCCGCCACAGTCGGGCGAGGCTCGCCGCGGCCCGCACCGGGGTCCGGCGATAGGCCAGCTCTGTCACGCCCGGTTTGGCGATGTCGTTGCCGATGGCGGCGACCGAGGGCAGCACCTTCGACAGCACGGGCAGCAGCTTGGCGTCCCAACGCAGCGTGGTGACCGAGGGATTCACCAGCACCACGCCGCGGATCTGCTCGCCGAACTCCTCGGCCAGCCGCAGGGCCAGGGTGCCGCCCATCGACATGCCGAACACGAACACCGAATCGCAGGAGTCGAGCAGGGCGAGCAGTTCGTCGCGCACGCAGGCGTACCAGTCCGGCCAGCCGGTGCGGTTGCACTCCTGCCACGTCGTGCCGTGCCCGGGCAGGAGCGGGCAGCGGACGGTGAACTCGCGCGCGGCCAGGTACTCGCCCCAGGGGCGCAGACTCTGCGGCGTACCGGTGAAACCGTGGCACAGCAGGACGCCGATCCGCCCGGAACCGCTGTGGGTGAAGGGTTCCGCACCGGCGAGTACGGGCATGGTCGGCCGCCCTTCCGTTGACTTCGTCGATCAGGCAGGTGATCAGGCAGGTGGATCGGCTGATGATCCGGTTGTGCCGTCCATGGTCCCATGCGGGGGCCGATCCGAACATGCCCGGCGCACCTGCGGTGCCGCGCCGGTGCGCACTCACGTCCCGAGTGCTTCGCGTTGAGCCGGGCTGAGGCGATCCGTTCTGGCGATGAGGGTGTAGGTCTCGGGCCCGATGGTCCGCAGGGCGAGTGGATCGGCGATGGCCGGGCGACGGTGGATCGCCTCCAGGGCGGCGACAGTGCGGTCCGGGGGCCAGCCGAGCGCGGTGGCCAGCGTGGCGAGCGTGAGCGGCCTGCCGGCGTGCACGAACGCGGCGAGCACGGTCAGCGCGTCGTGGGCGAGCGTCTCGGTGACGAGGCTGCCGCTCATCTGTTCGCTGAGCCAGGCGAAGAACCGGCCCATTTCGCCGAGCCGGGCGCCAACGGTGGTGTCGGCGCCGAAAATCTCGATGCCCCGCTGCGCGGCTGCCGCGATCTCGGCATGGGCGCCGGTGTCGGTCCGCCACGCGCGGAGCCAGACGTCGTCCCCGACGAAGTACCGCTCGCGGCGCCCACCGGGGTCCGGCCGGCGCACGACCAACTCCAGGGCTTCGAGGTGCCTGATGGACTTGGACACCGACGCCGGGCTGACCTGGAGCCTGCGCACCAGATCGGCGGCGGTCAGGCCGTTGGCGTCCGCGGTGAGCAGGCAGACGAACACCCGCGCGGTCATCCGGGGCAGGCCGGTTGCGGCCAGCAGGGTCGCGAACCGCTCCACGAAGCCGCGCACCACCTCGGTCTGCCCGTCGGCCGTCGACTCGGCGGGGCGGGCCGTCCTGCGCCGCCGGGCACGATGGCCGGCGGCCTGCTGGGCGCGCTCGGCCAGGTAGTCGCCGGATGCGCCGTTCCGTGCCACCTCCCGGCTGATGGTGGACGTCGGACGGCCGAGCCGTCGGCCGATCTCGGCATACCCCAGCCCGTCGGCCAGCCAGGCCGCGATCCGCCGTCGGTCCTCGTGGGTCAGCCTGCCTCCGGGCACCGGTGCACCTCTCCTCCTTGCGTTCACCCACAGTACAGTGCAACGACCGGTCGGGGCAGTTGCATTCATTCACAATTCCGTTGCAACGATTGGCCCTTGAACTGTGGCTTTGTGTGTCATTTCGTTGACGTGATTGGAAACGCAACGTAGCTTTTCCTCATTCGGAAATGAGGAGGACACGAGGATGCACGTCATGGCACTGTCGACCGTCTCGGACGACGGCAAGTTCTGGAGCGGCCTGAAGCGGGCGCACGCCAATCTCCCCAAGGGCGCCGAGTGGAAGGTGGCGGTCGCGAGCAAGGACGGGGCCAAAGCGGTCAACGTCATCACCCACGACTCCATCGAGGGCGTTCGGCAGTTCTTCGAGGCACACACCGGTGCCTACGCGACGACGGAGTACTTCGAAGCGGACGCCGCGAACGCGGTCGGGCTCCCCCGATGACGATCGACGTGCCGGGGATTCGCGCCCGCCTCGCCCGGCTCCTGACCGAGTACGGGATCCCGGGCGCCTCGATCGGCGTGCTCCACGGCGGGGAGGTGACCGAATTCGCGGTCGGCGTCAAGAACGTGGAGACGCGGGAACCCGTGACGACCGGCACCGTCTTCCAGTGCGGCTCCATGACCAAGACGTGGACGGCGCTGGCCTTCATGCAGCTCGTCGACGAGGGAAGGGCCGACCTGGACGAGCCGGTGCGAACCTACCTGCCCGGCTTCGCGGTGGCCGATCCCGAGGCGAGCGCCAAGGTCACCCCCCGGCATCTGCTGTACCACACCAGCGGTATCGAGGAGGCCTACGGCGATCCCGGCGAAGACGACGATGTCTACGAGCGCATGGTCGGCAACATCGCCGGCGCGCCCCAGGTTTTCCCGCTGGGCCGCACCCACGGCTACAGCGCGGCGCTGGGTTACGCGATCCTCGCCCGCATCCTGGAAGTGCTCGACGGTAAGCGCTGGGACGACGTCATGCGGGATCGTCTCTTCGATCCCCTGGGGCTGACCAGTACGAACAGTCGGCGCGAGCAGGTGGACCAGACCCGGGCCGCGACCGGGCACCTGATCCGTTCGCCGGACGAGGGCGCCATCGTCACACCGGTGGACTACCTGCCGCGTGCCTTCGGGCCCGGCGGCAACATCACCTCGACGACCCGGGAGGTGCTCACGATGGCGCACGTCCTGCTCAGCGAGGGCACGGCGCCCAGCGGAAGGCGGATCGTGTCCGCCGAGAGCATCCGGGAGATGATGCGTTCGCGGGTTCCCGTGCCGGACCCGTACGTGTTCGGTCCGGAATGGGCGCTCGGCCTCATCGTGTGCGACTGGCAGGGCGAAACCGTTTACGCCACCGACGGCAGCACGATCGGCCAGAACGCCCGGCTCCGGCTCCTGCCGGACTCGGACACCGCCGTCGTGATGCTGACCAACGGCGGCCCGCGGGACAGCTTCTACCGCAAGGTGTTCAACGAGATCCTGACCGACCTCGGCACGGCCACCATCCCGGACCTGCCCGCACCGGACCCGGCACTGAACCTCGACCTGTCCGGGTACGAGGGCGTCTACGAGCGCCCAGGCGCACGGTACGAGGTGTTCGCCGACGACGGAACGCTGTACCTCACCCTGGTCCTCGACCCGATGCAGGCACAGTTCCTCGGGAAACCGGACCGCATCCGGTACGAGTTGCTCCCGGTGAGCGAGACGCACTTCCTGATGCCACCCGCGGATCCGCTGGAGGACACCCAGACCGTCGCGATCTACGGCTTCGCGAACGGAGCCGCCGGGTACCTGCACACCAACAGCCGGGTGCACCCACGAACAGGGTGACCACTGCGGCGATCGTGCGGGCTGTGACATCCCGCGCACGCAGTGCTCTGGCGTTGTGCCGTGCCCGGCATCGTCCGTACGCTGGATCGGCGAGCCGATCCGGGCAGGTTGGAGGCCATGTCGCGGTGCTGTACCGGTTGTTGAAATACGTGTTCCTGGGCCCGCTGCTCAGGCTGCTGTGGCCCGCGAAGGTCACCGGCATCGAGAACATCCCGGCGACCGGCGGGGCGATCCTGGCCGGCAACCACCTCGCGGTGGCCGACTCCTTCTTCATGCCCCTGCGCGTGCCGCGCCGGGTCACCTTCCCCGCGAAGTCCGAGTACTTCACCGAGAAGGGCTTCAAGGGACGGCTGAAGAAGTGGTTCTTCACCGGGATCGGCCAGATCCCGATCGACCGGTCCAGCGGCTCCGCCGCGCAGGCCGCGCTGGACACCGCGATCCGGCTGCTCCGGGAGGGGCGCCTGCTGGGCATCTACCCGGAGGGCACGCGGTCGCCGGACGGCCGCCTGCACAAGGGAAAGACCGGTGTGGCGCGGATCGCGCTGGAGGCCGGGGTGCCGGTGATCCCGGTCGCCATGATCGGCACCGACAAGGTCAACCCCATCGGGTCGAAGATGTGGCGGCCGCACCGGCTGGAGATCCGCTTCGGCAAGCCGCTGGACTTCTCGCGCTACGCGGGTCTTTCCGGTGACCGGTTCGTCGAGCGCTCGATCACCGACGAGATCATGTACGCGCTGATGGAGCTGTCCGGCCAGGAGTACGTGGACATCTACGCGGCGCGGGCGAAGGAACTGATGGCCGCCGAGGCGGCGGGCGTGCGCCCGTCGGTGCCCTCGCAGGCGGATGGGGCCGCCAAGTCGGCCGAGGCCGCGGGGGTCCCCGGGGCGAAGACCCGATAGCCCGGGCCTAAGGTGCTTCGGTGCGATTTTTCTACGACACCGAATTCATCGAGGACGGCGTGACGATCGACCTGGTGTCGATCGGTGTCGTGGACGAGCGGGGCCGGGAGTTCTACGCGGTCTCGACCGACTTCGACCCCGCCAAGGCGGGCCCGTGGGTCCGCGAGAACGTCCTCGACAAGCTGCCCTCGCCCGCCGACAAGGCGTGGCGCAGCCGGTCGCAGATCCGTGCCGACCTGCTCGAGTTCTTCGGCAAGCCGTCCGGCGGGATCGAACTGTGGGCCTGGTACGCCGCCTACGACCACGTCGCGCTCGCCCAGCTGTGGGGGGCGATGCCGGATCTGCCGCGCCAGTTGCCCCGGTTCACCCGGGACCTGCGGCAGCGCTGGGAGGATG
>NZ_VJWX01000341.1 GCF_007713715.1 Amycolatopsis rhizosphaerae | reverse complement strand
ATCCTAGTCATTTCCGTTCCCTCTCCGCCGCAGGGTCCCTTGCCCCGTGGAGGTCACCCTATAACCGGGACGGCTGAGATGATCATGTGATTTCCGCGGCACGCGGCGGAAAACACAGTGCTGCCCCGTGCCGCCCCAGGTTTCCCGTGCCCGCCGCGAGGGTGCCCGGCCGGATGCTCAGGCGGATTCGCGCACGGTCATCGACACCGGTAGCACCTGGCGCTGGGGCCGGACCGCTTCGCCCGCCAGCAGCGCCTGCAGGGTCGCGACCATGTGCTGGACCTGGGACGCCGGGTCCTGGTGGAGGGTGGTCAGCGGCGGGTCCATGGTGGCGGCGAGCGCGGGGTGGTCGTCGAAGCCGATCACGGCCACGTCGCCGGGGACCCGGCGCCCGGCCGCGCTCAGCGCGCGCAGTGCGCCCGCGGCCATCAGGTCGCTGGCCACGAAGACCCCGTCGAGATCGGGTACGCGCTCCAGCAGCCGGGCCATCGCGGCGCGGCCACCGTCCAAAGTGAAGTCCGCCTCTTCGGACAGGCCCGCCGGGTCGAGGCCCGCCGCGGACAGGGTCTCCCGCCAGCCCGCGAGCCGGTGCACGGCGGCGGTCTGGTCCTGCGGGCCCGCCACGGTGGCGATGCGGCGCCGCCCGGACCGCAGCAGGTGCTCGACCGCCTGCCGGGCGCCGTCGGAGTTGTCGAAGTCGACCACGTACACCCCGCGGGACAGGTTCCCGGCGGGACCGCCGAACACGATCGGCAGCCGCAGCAGGCGCAGCGCCCGCGGCAGCGGGTCCGACCGGTGCGGCGCGAACACCAGTGCGCCGTCGACGTGGCCGCCTTCGAGGAAGTTCAGCGTGCGCGCGTGGTCTTCGCGCCCGTCGTTGAACATCAGGATCATCTGGCTGCCCGCCGCCGCCAGTTCCCGGTAGGCGGCCCGCATCACGGCGATGCGGTACGGGTCGCCGAGGACGAGCTCCTCCGGTTCGGACAGCACCACGGCGACCGCGCCGGTCCGGCGGGTGACCAGGGATCGTGCCGCCTGGTTGGGGGAGTAGCCGAGGTCGCGCGCGGCGGTCAGCACCGCGTCCTTCGCGCGGGTGCTGACGTTCGCGTCGCCGTTGAGGGCGCGGGACGCCGTCGAGCGGGAGACGCCGGCGAAGGCAGCCACGTCCTCCAGAGTCGGCCGTTCGTCCGGGCTTCGGGTCACCGCTGCCGTCCTTTCCTGGGAGCGCTCTCAAGCATAGCCCACCTTGACATCCAGTGTTAGTCAAGGACACACTCAGTGCCGTTCTGGGAGCGCTCCCAAAATTTCCCCACCCGGAACCCACCAAGCAAGGGGTTTTGAAGTGCGACTTCTTCACAAGGGCGTGAGCTTCGCCATCGGACTGGCGGTGCTGGGCGCGAGCCTCGCCGCCTGTGGCGGCGGTGATTCGGCCTCCGGCTCCGGCGATTCCGGCGGCCAGATCGAGCTGAGCATCGGTACCTTCACCGAGTTCGGCTACGAGGACCTGCTGACCCAGTACCAGCAGCTGCACCCCAACATCAAGATCACCCACCACAAGACCGGCGAGGGCGGCCCCTACCACCAGAACCTGATCACCAAGCTGGCGGCGGGTTCCGGCCTCGAGGACGTCGTCGCGGTGGAGGAGGGCCACTTCTCCGACATCATCGACAAGTCCGGCAAGTTCAACGATCTCAACGAGATCGGCCCCAAGGACGCCAGTGCCGACCGCTGGCTGAAGTGGAAGTACGACGCGGGCAAGGACAAGGACGGCCGCCTGATCGGCTACGGCACCGACATCGGCCCACTCGCCCTGTGCTACCGCAAGGACCTGCTCGCCGCGGCCGGACTGCCCAGCGACCCGCAGGGCGTCAAGTCGCTGTTCGCCACCTGGGACAGCTATTTCAGCGCGGGCGCCCAGTACGCCGCCAAGACCGGCAAGCCCTGGTTCGACGCCTCGTCGCAGCTGTTCAACTCCATGGTCAACCAGCTCGACGTCGGCTACCTCGACCACAACGACAAGCTGACCATCGAGAGCAACCCCGGTATCAAGACCGCCTGGGACAAGATCACCACCGCGATTTCCCAGGGCCAGTCGGCCAAGCTCACCGCCTTCGGCAACGAGTGGAAGACCGGCTTCCAGCAGGGCGCCTTCGCCACCACCGTGTGCCCGTCGTGGATGCTCGGCGTGGTCAAGGAGGACGCCGGCCCGGCCAACGCGGGCAAGTGGGCGGTCACCGACGCCTTCCCCAACGGGGGCGGCAACTGGGGCGGCTCGTACCTGACCGTGCCCAAGCAGAGCAAGCACCCGAAGGAAGCCGCCGAGCTCGCGGCCTGGCTGACCGCGCCGGAGCAGCAGCTGAAGGCCTTCCAGGCCAAGGGGAACTTCCCCAGCCAGGTGCAGGCGCTGACCTCGCCGGAACTGCTGAACCAGACCGACGCCTACTTCGGTGACGTCAAGGTGGGCGAGCTCTACGCCGAGCAGGCGCGCAAGGTCACGCACGCGCAGTACAAGGGGCCGGGTGACGGCCAGATCCAGGAGAACGTCATCAAGCCCGCGCTGCAGGCGGTCGAGCAGGGTACGCCCGCCGGTCAGGCCTGGCAGCAGGTCGTCGACGGTGCCAAGCGGATCGTGAAGTAGTGCCGGGGGGAACAGTCCGATGACCAGTACCGTGCTCGATCCACAACCGCGGCAGCGGGCGCCGCGCGGGAAACCCGCGAAGCCCCGGTTCTCCGAGCGGCTCTCCCGGTGGGACCTGAAGATCTCGCCCTACCTCTACATCGCGCCGTTCTTCGTGGTGTTCGGCCTGGTCGGCCTGTTCCCCCTGCTCTACACCGGGTACGTCTCGCTGTTCGACTGGGAGATCGGCGACGACCATCCGAAGTTCCTCGGGCTGCAGAACTACGTCGACCTCTTCGGCGACCACCAGTTCTGGAACGCCCTGCTCAACACCCTGTCGATCTTCGTGCTCTCCAGCGGGCCGCAGATCGTCATCGCGGTGGGGCTGGCCGCGCTGCTGAACATGCGGCTGCGCTTCCCGACCGGATGGCGGGTGGGCGTCCTGCTGCCGTACGCGGCGAGCCTGGTGGCGCTGGGGCTGATCTTCTCCAACCTGTTCGGCCCGCGCTACGGCCTGGTGAACTCCCTGCTGGAGCTCACCGGGCTGGACCGCGTGGACTGGCAGGCCAACCGGTTCGCCAGCCATATCGCGATCGCGACCATGGTGAACTGGCGCTGGACCGGCTACAACGCGCTGATCGTGCTCGCCGCGATGCAGGCCCTGCCGAAGGAGGTCATGGAGGCGGCCGTGGTGGACGGCGCCGGCGCCTTCCGCCGGTTCTTCAGCGTCACCCTGCCGATGCTGCGGCCCACGCTGATCTTCGTGGTGATCACCTCGACCATCGGCGGGCTGCAGATCTTCACCGAGCCCAAGCTGTTCGACGCGATGCCGGGCTCGAACAACGGCGGTTCCACCAACCAGTTCCAGACCGTCACGCTGTACCTGTACCAGTCGGGATTCGAGGGTTTCCACCTCGGCTACGCCTCCGCGATCGCGTGGGTGCTGTTCCTGCTGATCGTGGTGATCGCACTGATCAACTTCCTGCTGACCCGGCGCCTCGCCGCAACCTCGGGACCGAAACGATGACCCTGCTCAGATCCCGCCGGGGGACCGGACCGCTGATCGGACGGCCCAACTTCCTCGTCTACGCCGCGCTCGCGGTGTTCGTCCTGGCGTCGTTCTTCCCGTTCTACTGGTCGTTCCTGGTGGCCAGCCGGGACTCCTCGATGCTGGCCGACAAGGTCCCGCCGCTGCTGCCCGGCGGCAACTTCTTCGCCAACGCCTCCCGGGTGTTCCACGTCGTGGCCTTCTGGAAGGCACTGGGCAACAGCCTGATCGTGTCGACCACGGTCACGCTGACCACCGTGCTGTTCTCCTCGCTGGCCGGGTTCGCCTTCGCCAAGCTGCGCTTCCGCGGCAGCAACCCGCTGTTCGTGTTCATCGTGGTGACCCTGGCGGTGCCGACACAGCTCGGCATCATCCCGCTGTTCATCGCGATGGCGAAGTTCGGCTGGGCCGGGCACCTGCAGGCGGTGATCGTGCCGAACCTGGTCACCGCGTTCGGCGTGTTCTGGATGCGTCAGTACACAGTGGACGCCGTGCCATACGAGCTGATCGAGGCGGCCAGGGTGGACGGGTGCAGCGTGTTCCGGACCTTCCTCAACGTGTGCCTGCCCGCGGTGCGACCCGCCGCGGCGGTGCTGGCGATGTTCACCTTCATGATGTCGTGGAACGACTTCCTGTGGCCGCTGATCGTGCTCGACGCGGAGAACCCGACGGTGCAGCTGGCACTGGAACAGCTGCAGAGCGGCTACTACGTCGACTACTCGCTGGTGCTGGCCGGAACCACGCTGGCCACCATCCCGATCCTCATCGTTTTCCTTCTGCTCGGCCGCCAGATCGTGGCCGGGATCATGCAGGGTGCTGTGAAAGGGTGACTATGTCTGTACTGGGCGACGAGGTGGCGGCGGAGGCGAAGCTGGCCTTCCCCACGGGTTTCCTGTGGGGTGCCAGCACCGCGGCCTTCCAGATCGAGGGGGCGACCGCCGCCGACGGCCGCACCGACAGCATCTGGGACGCCTTCTGCCGGGTGCCGGGTGCCGTCGCCGGTGGCGACACCGGGGAGCCCGCGGCCGACCACTACCACCGATTCGCCGAGGACGTCGCGTCGCTGGCCGAACTGGGGTTCGGCGCGTACCGGTTTTCCCTGTCCTGGCCCCGGGTCCGCCCCGACGGTGGGCCGGTGAACCCGCGCGGGCTGGACTTCTACGACCGGCTGGTGGACGAACTGCTCGGCGCCGGCGTCATGCCGTGGGCCACGCTCTACCACTGGGACCTGCCGCAGGCGCTGGAGGAGAAGGGTGGCTGGGCGAACCGTGACACGGTCCACCACTTCGCCGGTTTCGCCGAGGCAGCGGTCGAGCGGCTCGGCGACCGGGTGCCGTTCTGGTCCACTTTGAACGAGCCGTGGTGCTCGGCCTTCCTTGGCTATGCCAGCGGAGTCCACGCGCCCGGACGGCGGGAGCCCGCCGCGGCGGCCGCGGCGGTGCACCACCTGCTGCTCGCGCACGGGCTCGGCATGGCGGAGATCCGCCGCTACGCGCCCTCGGCGAAGGCGGGCATCACGCTGAACCTGTACCCGGTGCGGCCGTCGGACCCCGCTTCCGCGGCCGACGCGGACGCGGCGCGCCGCATCGACGGCCTGCAGAACCGCTTGTTCCTCGATCCGGTGCTGCTCGGCCGCTATCCCGATGACCTGCTGGCGGACCTGGCGCCGTTCGGCTTCGACGGCCACGTGCGCGAGGGCGACCTCGACCTGATCTCGGCGCCGATCGACGCACTGGGCATCAACTACTACCGCGGCTACGAGGTCACGGCGGCGCCGTCGTCCGCGGCCGAACCGGCGGGCCCGGAATGGATCGGTGCCGAAGACGTGTGGTTCGAACCGGATCCGGCGGCGAAGCTCACCGCGTCGGGGTGGCAGGTCCAGCCGGGGCAGCTCGCCGACGCGCTGGTCCGGGTGCACCGCGAATACCCCGCGGTCCCGTTGTACGTCACCGAAAACGGTGCCGCCTACCCGGACGTGGCGGACGCGGCGGGTGAGATCGCCGACGACGACCGCATCGCCTTCGTCGACGGGCACCTCAGGGCCGCGCACGCCGCGCTCGCCCAGGGGGTGGATCTCCGGGGGTACTTCTACTGGTCCCTTTTGGACAACTTCGAATGGGCCGAGGGATACTCGAAGCGGTTCGGGCTGGTGCACGTGGACTACGCCACCCAGCGCCGGACCCGCAAGCGTTCGGCTCACTGGCTTTCGCGCGTGGCCACCACCAACACCCTGCCGCCCCTCCCCGGCGCCTGACCGGCCCGGGCCGTGCCGTGAAGGGCCCCTTCACGGTCGATACGACTGTGAAGGGGCCCTTCACGGCCAGCGCCCGCGGGCCGGGTCACGGGTTGAGGTCGTAGACGGTCACGCCGTCGACGGTGGTGGCGGTGTAGTGCTCCGAGACCCACTGCGCGATTTCCCGGGCGTCGTCGCTGCCGCTGGTGCCGCGCATCCCGGAGCCGGTGCCGAGGAAGTAGTGGATCTTCTTGTCCCGCACGTCCTGCTGGAACCGCGCCGGCGTGGGGGAGGGGTCGGTGCCGTTGAACCCGCCGACCGCCATCACCGGCAGCCCGCAGGCCAACTGGTAGCTCGCGGCGGGATTGCTGCCCACGGTGGCGGCCACCCAGGTGTAGTCCCCGCCCCCGGCGCGCAGCAGGTCCACCAGCGCCGTACCGGGGGTGCTCGTGCCGAGCAGGCTGCCGATCCCCCTGCGCAGGCCACCGCCGGGGCCACCGGTCCCGCCCGGTGCGCCGCCGAACGCGCGGGAATCCGGGCCCGCGGACGGGATCGCGCCCGAGTGGGGGGTGGCGGCGGTGGCGAGGGTTTAGGCGCCGCTCGCGGACAGGGTCGTGACCAGCGCGAGGGCCGCGAGCCCGCGCGCGGCGGCGGACGGCAGCCGGTCGGCGACGAGCAGCGCCACCGCGGTGCCCAGGCCGATCGGGAGTACGAGGAACTTCAGCCAGGGCAGCCAGTTCGCTTCCCGTTCCAGCAGCAGGAACGCGGTCAGGGCGGTGAGCGCGACCCCGGCCGAGAGCAGCCCCGCCGCGATCGGGTTCGTGCGGTGCCGCCACAGCGCGACCGCGCCCATCCCGGTCAGCGCGGCGACGGCCGGGGCGAGCGCGACCGTGTAGTAGGGGTGGATGATGCCGCTCATCTCGCTGAACACCCCGCCGGTGACGACGAGCCAGCCGCCCCACACCACGGCGGACGCGCGCGCGGCGTCCGTGCGGGGGGAGGACCAGCTCAGCCAGATCAGGGCGCCGAAGGCCAGTACGGCGGCGGGAAGCAGCCAGGCGATCCCGCCCGCCATCTCGCCGCCGAGCAGGCGCGCCCAGCTCCCGCCGCTCTGCGCCCCGCCCAGACTGCCCACCTCGTTCCCGGTGATCCGGCCGAAACCGTTGTAGCCCAAGGTGAGTTCCAGAACGCTGTCGGTCTGCGAGCCGCCGATGAACGGACGGCTGCCCGAGGGCCACAGCTCGACCACCGCGAGGTACCAGCCCGCCGAAACCACCACCGCGCCGAGCGCGGCGAGCAGGTGCGCCAGCCGCTTGCCCAGCGAGACGGGCGCGGCGATCAGGTACGCGAGCGCGAAACCGGGCAGTACCAGGAAGGCCTGCAGCATCTTCGCCAGGAAGGCGAATCCGACGGCGGCACCGGCGAACACCAGCCAGCGCGGGCTCGCCTGCCCGATCGCGCGCACGGTGCCGTACGCCCCGGCCACCAGCAGCAGGACCAGAAGCGCGTCGGGGTTGTTGAACCGGAACATCAGCGCGGCCACCGGGGTGAGGGCGAGCACGCCCCCGGCGAGCAGTCCCGCGGCGGGGCCGGACACCCGCCGCACGGTGGCGTACAGCAGGCCTGCCGACGCCACCCCGATCAGCGCCTGGGGCACCAGGACGCTCCACACGCTCAGCCCGAAGATCCGCACCGACAGGCCCATCACCCACAGCGCGGCGGGTGTCTTGTCGACGGTGATCGAGTTCGCCGCGTCGCTGGACCCGAAGAACCACGCCTTCCAGCTCTGCCCGCCCGCCTGGGCGGCGGCCGAATAGAACGCGTTGGCCCAGCCGGAGGCCCCCAGGTCCCACAGGTAGAGCAGCGCGGTGGCGGCCAGCAGTCCCAGCAG
>NZ_VJWX01000340.1 GCF_007713715.1 Amycolatopsis rhizosphaerae | reverse complement strand
GAACCAGGCCGTGGTCATCACCTTCCTGCTGCTGTTCCTGATCAACGTCGTGCTCACGGCCGTCTACCTGCGGGTCGTCCCGCCGAAGGCGCTCTGATGACGGCCCGGACGGTGGAAACGGCGGACCGCGCCGACCGGACGCTGGAAATCATCGCCCGGCCCGGCGCGATGTTCGAGGGGCTCGGCTTCCAGCTGTCCTTCTACGTGCGGGCGCTGGCCTGGTCCCCGCGCACGGTCCGGCGCTACCTCAAGGAAACCCTGCGCCTGCTCACCGAGGTCTGCTTCGGCACCGGGGGACTGGCGGTCATCGGTGGCACGCTCGGCGTGATGATCGGCATGACGATGTTCACCGGCCTGATCGTGGGTATGCAGGGGTACGCCGCGCTCAACCAGCTCGGCACCGCCGCGCTGACCGGGTTCATCTCGGCCTACTTCAACACGCGCGAGGTCGCCCCGCTGGCCGCCGGGCTGGCGCTGTCCGCGACCGTGGGCTGCGGTTTCACCGCCCAGCTCGGCGCGATGCGCATTTCGGAAGAGATCGACGCGCTCGAGGTGATGGGCATCCCGAGCATGCCCTACCTGGTGACCACCCGCGTGCTCGCCGGGATCGCCGCGGTGATCCCGCTGTACGCGGTGGGCCTGCTCTCGTCCTATCTGGCGTCCCGGCAGATCACCGTCTGGCTCTACGGCCAGTCCGCCGGCACCTACGACCACTACTTCAACCTGTTCCTGCCACCGCAGGACGTGCTCTGGTCGTTCCTGAAGGTGATCATCTTCAGTGCGCTGGTCATCCTGTCCCACTGCTACTACGGCTACACCGCCCGCGGCGGCCCCGCCGGAGTGGGCGTGGCCGTCGGGCGCGCGGTGCGCACCTCGATCGTGCTGATCTCGGTGCTGGACTTCTTCCTCAGCCTGGCGGTGTGGGGTGCCACCACGACGGTGAGGATCTCGGGATGACACGGGCGATCCTGCTGCGGCGGTTGTGGCACCAGGCCCTGGGACTGGTGTTCCTGGTGGTCTGCGCGCTGTTCCTGGTCACCACGGTGGCGATCTACCAGAAGAAGTTCACCCCGGTTTCCCTGGTGCGGCTGGAAACCGACCACGTCGGCAACCAGCTGGGCACGGGTTCGGACGTGAAGATCCGCGGCGTGGTGGTCGGGGAGGTCCGCTCGGTGGCCGCCCTCGGCGATCACGCCGCGCTGGAACTGGCGCTCGAACCGGACAAGCTCGACCAGATCCCGGCCAACGTCACCGCGCGCCTGCTGCCCAAGACCCTGTTCGGCGAGCGGTACGTGGCGCTGCAGATCCCGGCCACCCCCGTCGGGCACCTCGAGGCCGGTGCGGTGATTCCCCAGGACCGCAGCAGTTCCGCGATGGCACTGGAAACCGTGCTCAACGACGTGATGCCGTTGCTCCAGGCGGTCCAGCCGGAGAAGCTGTCGGCCACGCTGAGCGCGGTGTCCACGGCGCTGCAGGGGCGGGGCGAGCAGTTCGGCCGGACCCTGGCGAAACTGTCGGACTACCTGGGCGGGCTGAACCCTTCGCTGCCGGACATCAAGGCGGACATCGCCGGTTTCGCCAAGGTCGCCGAGGTCTACGACAAGGCCGCGCCGGATCTGCTGCAGGCGCTTTCGGACCTCACCACCACGTCGAAGACGCTGGTGGACAAGCGGAACCAGCTTGCGCAGCTGTACGGCTCGGTGACCACCGTGTCCGGTGATCTGGCCGGTTTCCTCAAGGTCAACGAGAACAACATCATCCGGCTGACCACCACTGCACAGTCTACTTTGGACGTGCTCGCCAAGTACGCCCCCGAGTACCCGTGCCTGCTGAAGCAGTTCGCGGATTCGGTGCCGCGCGCCTACGAGGCCTTCGGGCACGGCACCGACGAAATGAACCACGTGACGATCCGCTTCATCGCCGACCGCACCAAGTACCTGCCGGGCGTCGACGATCCGAAGTACCTCGACAAGCGCGGGCCGCGGTGTTACCCGCAGGCGCCGCCGCCGGGCCGGTGGCCGCAGTACCCGCCGGACGGGCCGCTGCAGGACGGCTCCAGCCATCCCCCGGTGCCGCCCGGCGAGAATCCGCCCCTGCCGGGCAACGGGATCATCCCGGCGGGCTCGTCCACCACCGGTTCGCTGGCGGGCACCCCGCAGGAGCAGCAGCTGATCGACGTGCTGGTCTCGCCGACCCTGAACACCACACCGGACCAGGTGCCCGGCTGGTCGGGCCTGCTGGTCGGGCCGCTCTACCGCGGCGCGGAGGTGGAACTGCAGTGAGGAACTTCGCCGCGCCCCTGATCAAGATCCTGGTCTTCGCCGTGGTCACCGTGGTGCTGACCGGGATACTCGGGGCCACCATCGCCAACACGAACTTCGGCGTCACCAGCGGCTACGTCGCGCGCTTCACCGATGCCTCCGGCCTGCACGAGGGCGACGACGTGCGCATCGTCGGCGTGAAGGTCGGCCAGGTCGCCAGGATCGGCGTCGCCGAGGACGGCGATCGCCGCTTCGCCGACGTGCACTTCACGGTGTCCTCCACCTACCACCTGCCCGCCTCGGCCACCGCGACGGTGAAGTACCGCAATCTGGTGGGGCAGCGCTACCTCTCGATCGGCACGAACGTCGCGGACGGCACGCAACTGCCCGAGGGAGGCATGATCCCGCCCGAACGCACCCAGCCGGCGCTGAACCTCACCGTGCTGTTCAACGGGATGAAGCCGCTGTTCCAGGCACTGGACCCGCAGCAGGTGAACCAGCTGTCCTACGAGATCATCCAGGTGTTCCAGGGCGAGGGCGGGACGATCCAGAGCCTGCTCACCCACACCGCGTCCATCACCTCCGCCATCGCGGACAAGGACAAGGTGATCGGCCAGGTCATCGACAACCTCAACGGAGTGCTGTCCACGGTGAACCAGCGCGGTCCCGAACTGTCGAACCTGATCGATCAGACGCAGCAACTGGTGACCGGGCTGGCGCAGCAGCGCGGCCCGATCGGGGAGGCGGTGTCCGCGCTGTCGAACCTCACCGACGTCACCGCGGGCCTGCTCAAGGACGCTCGGCCCGCGCTCAAGGACGACATCGCCGGCCTCGGCAAGCTGTCGTCGAACCTGTCGGATTCGGGGCAGCTGCTGGACGAGCTGCTGCGGAAACTCCCGGGAAACCTGGACAAGTACACCCGCGTGATGAGCTACGGCAGCTGGTACAACTATTTTCTCTGCAACCTGACGGGCACCATCGGGATCTCCTCCCTGAACGTCACCCTCCCGATCCTGCCGCTGCCGGCCACCGAACTGCCGGAGAGGTGCAAGACGTCGTGAAACCGCTGCGCGAACGCAACCAGGCCGCCGTCGGCGGGGTCACCCTCGTCCTCATCGTGCTGGTCACCGTGGTGTCCTACTTCTCCGACCAGCTGCCGCTGCTCGGCACCGGGACCACCTACCAGGCCTACTTCACCGAGTCGGCCGGACTGGCTCCGGACAACGAGGTGCAGGTCGCCGGGGTGAAGGTCGGGCAGGTCAGCTCGGTCCGGCTGGCCGGGAAGAAGGTGCTGGTGAAGTTCAAGGTCTCGGGCACCAGGATCGGCTCCGCGACCACCGCCTCCATCGAAATCAAGACGCTGCTCGGCGAGAAGTACCTCGCACTTCAACCGAAGGGGGACGGCGCGCAGAACCCGGACGACCCGATCCCCCTCGAGCGCACCTCCACCCCGTTCCAGCTGCAGGACGCCTTCCAGCAACTGTCCACAACGGTCGGTGACATCGACACCGCGCAGCTGTCCCGGGCCTTCGACGCCGTGTCCGGCGCACTCAAGGACACGCCGCAGGCCCTCAAGGACACCCTCAGCGGGCTTTCCGCGCTGTCCAAAACGGTGTCCTCCCGGGACCAGGAACTGGCGAACCTGCTGTCCAACACCAGCAGGCTGTCCAAGACCCTGGCCGACCGCGACGGCAAGGTGCAGCAGATGATCAGCGACGGCAACCTCCTGCTGAGCGAGCTGCAGAAGCGCCGGGACGCGATCAGCGCACTGCTGACCGGGACCAAGGCGCTGTCGGACCAGCTGCACGGCCTGGTCGCCGACAACCGGCAGCAACTCAGGCCCACGTTGGAAAAGCTCGGCGACGTCACCGGCATCCTGCAGCGCAACCAGGACAACCTGAGCCGCAGTCTCGCCCTGCTGGCGCCGTTCACCCGGCTCGGCGCGAACGCCACCGGCAACGGCCGCTGGTTCGAGGGCTACATCTGCGGCCTGCTGCCCCCCGTGATCAAGGCGGGCGGGCTGTCCATCAACCCGGAGGGCTGCAGCGTGCCGCTGGCAGCGCCGGACCAGGGGGTGAGCAACCGATGAGCCCGCAGACCAGGGCGGGCCGCGGCGCCTACCGCTGGATCGCCACCGCCTGCGTCGCCGCACTCGCCCTGACCGCCGGGTTGTGGCTGATCTTCCGCGACGGCGGCGGAACCACGATTTCCGCGCTGTTCGACCGCACCGTCGGGCTCTACTCCGGATCCTCGGTCCGGGTGCTGGGCGTGCAGGTCGGCCGGATCACCGCGGTGACCCCGCAGGGCGGTTCGGTGCGGGTGGACATGGCGATCGACTCCGATGTGCAGATCCCCGCGGACGCCGGGGCCGTGGTGGTCGCGCCGAGCCTGGTCAGCGACCGGTACGTGCAGCTGACCCCGGCCTACGACAGCGGTCCGGTGATGGCTTCGGGAACGCTCATCCCGAAGGAACACACCGCCACCCCGATGGAACTCGACGACCTGTACGGCAGTATCGACAAGTTGTCGACCAGTCTCGGCCCCAGCGGGGCGAACGCCGACGGCTCGCTGTCGCGCCTGCTCGACACGGCGGCGAAGAACCTCGACGGCAACGGCAAGAACCTCAACGACACCGTCACCGAGCTGGCCGATCTGTCCCGCACCCTGAACAACTCCAAGGGGGATCTGTTCTCCACGGTGCGGAACCTGCAGTCGTTCACCACCGCGCTGGCCGACAGCGACAACCAGCTCAACCAGTTCTACCAGCGGCTCGCCGACGTCTCCGGCTTCCTCGCGGCCGATTCGGGCGACGTCGGCGCGGCACTGTCCTCCCTGGGCGGTTCGCTGGGTGAGGTGCAGCAGTTCGTGGCGGAGAACAAGACCCTCCTGGAATCCAATGTGGACAAGCTGGCAAGCGTGACGAAGGTGCTGGTGGACCAGCGGGCGGCGCTCGCCGAGGTGCTGGACGTGTCGCCCACCGCGATGAGCAACTTCATCAACTCCTACGACTCGGCGACCGGCAGCATCGCCATCCGCTACAACGCCAACGAACTCACCAACCCGCTGATGACCACGCTGTGCCGGCTGGTCAAGTCGGCCACCCCCACCGGACTGCCGGACGTGGTGGGCAACCTCTGCCAGTCCATCGCCACGGTGGTCGACGGCGTCGCGAAGCTCCCGTCGCTGTCCCAGCTGATGGCCGACATCTCCAGCGGGAAACTCCCGCCGCTGCCCCTGATGCCGCTGGTGTCGACCCCGGAGACCGGACAATGAAACGGATCCCGATCCTCGCCGCGGTGCTGCTGCTGGCCGCCGGTTGCGGTACCGGCGGTTTCGACGGGCTGTACAACACCCCGCTGCCCGGCGGCGCGGAACTCGGCGACCACCCGTACCGGATCACCGCGCAGTTCGCCGACGTGCTCGACCTCGTCCCGCAGGCGAGCGTGAAGGTCAACGACGTGCCGGTCGGCAGGGTGGACAGGATCGACCTCGCCCCGGACACCCGGTCGGCGATCGTCGCCATGACCGTCAACGGGGACGTGCACCTGCCCGCCAACGCCTACGCCGATCTCAGGCAGTCGAGCCTGCTGGGCGAGAAGTTCGTCGAGCTGCGCGAGCCCGGGAAGGGCGCCACCGGCGCACTCGCCGACGGTGCCGCCATCCCGCTGGAGCGGACGAACCGCAACCCGGAGGTCGAAGAGGTCCTGGGCGCCCTGTCGCTGCTGCTCAACGGCGGTGGCATCAACCAGGTCCGGGACATCACCCGGGAGCTGAACAAGGCACTCACCGGCAACGAGGCCGAAATCCGCGCGCTGCTGTCCAGAGTGGACCGGCTCGCCACCGAGCTGGACGGGCAGAAGAGCGAGATCATCCGCGCCATCGACGGGCTGAACCGGCTGTCGAGCACCCTGGTGGGCCAGACCGCCAACCTGAGCAACGCGCTGGACAACCTCGCCCCCGGGCTGGCGGTGGTCAACGAGCAGCGCGACCAGCTCGTCGGCATGCTCCAGTCACTGGACCGGCTCTCCGGCGTCGCCGTGGACACCATCGGCAAGAGCCGGGACCAGCTGATCGACAACCTGAAGGCGCTCACGCCGACCCTGACCAAGCTCGCCGAGGCCGGGCAGAACCTGCCCACCGCGCTGAAGATCCTGCCCACCTACCCGCTGCCGGACGTCGCGGGGGAGGTCATCAAGGGCGACTACGCCAACGTGCGCGCGCGCGTCGACCTCGACCTCGACTCGATCGTGCAGAGTCTCGTCAACGCCGGGAAGTTCTCCGTACCCGGCACCACGAAGACGACCACGACCGCCACGAACGGGACCGGTACCACCGGAAACACCGGAAACACCGCGAACTTGCCTCCGCTGCCGTTGCAGAGCACGGGGCAACCGCAGTCGTCCGGCGACCTGCTCGGCGGTCTCCTGGGCGCCATCCTGGGAGGGGGCCGCTGATGTTCACCCGCAGGCACTGGGCGAAACTGCTCGCGTTCGGGCTCATCGCGGTGCTGTCCGTCGGCTACGCCGGGGGCAAGTACGCCGGACTGGACCGGCTGTTCGGCCCGCGCGGCTACCTGGTGACCGCGCAACTGCCCGACTCGGGCGGCATCTTCGTCAACGCCGAGGTCACCTACCGGGGCGTGGCGGTGGGCAAGGTCGCCGCGATGCACCTGATCCCGCGGGGGGTGGCGCTCGAGCTGGACATCGACTCCGGGGCCCCGCCGATCCCGGCGGACACCACCGCCGTGGTCGCCGACCGCTCCGCCGTCGGCGAGCAGTACGTCGATCTGCGGCCAACGCACGAGAACGGGCCGTACCTGCACGAAGGTTCGGTGATCGCGCCGGACCGGACGGCCATTCCGCTCTCGCCGGACACCGTGCTGACCAACCTGGACAAGCTCGTGTCCAGTGTGGACCCGAAGGATCTCCGCACGGTGGTGGACGAGACCTACAACGCCTTCGCCGGTGCCGGTCCCGATCTGCAGCAGCTGCTCGACACCGCGGGCTCGTTCACCGCCACCGCCACCGAGAACCTGCCGCAGACGGCGAAGCTGCTGGCCGACGGCCGCACCGTGCTCGCCACGCAGCAGCGGCAGGCGCAGAACATCACCGCACTGGCCCAGGGACTGCGCCGGATCACCGAACAGCTCAAGAACTCCGACCCTGACCTGCGGAAGGTGATCGAACAGGCGCCGGGGCTGGCCGACGACGTGGACAACATCCTGTCCGTCTCGGGCACCGATCTCGGCGTCCTGATCGCCAACCTGCTCACCACCATGCAGGTGACCTCGGTGCGCACGGACGCCATCGAGGAGGACCTCGTCGCGTTCCCGATCATCGGCGCGTTCACCCGGTCGGCGAGTTCCAACGGGGAGGGCCACCTCGGCCTGGTGCTCAACTTCTTCGACCCCCATTCCTGCACGAAGGGGTACGAGACGACGAAGCAGCGCCCGGCCAACGACACCACCGAGGTCCCGGCCAACACCCAGGCCTACTGCGCCGAACCGCCGGGCAGCAAGACCGAGGTGCGCGGCGCCCAGAACGCCCCGTACG
>NZ_VJWX01000033.1 GCF_007713715.1 Amycolatopsis rhizosphaerae | reverse complement strand
GTGTGACCGCGCGCGCCGCCGCGCGGATGCTGCGGCGGGACCGGCCTCGCAGCCTGATCTTCGCCGCCCCCGTCTGCGCGCCCGAGGCCGCGATCGGGCTGAAGTCGGAGGTCGACGACGTGGTGTGCGTGCTGCGGCCGGAGCGGTTCCGGGCGGTCGGGGAGTGGTACGCGGACTTCGGCCAGACGACGGACGAGGAAGTCATCGAACTGCTCGGGTGACAGGTTTCAATTCTTGAAATCTGTAACCCCACTCGGTAGCGTCAGTGTCGTGAAGCAAGCACAACTCGGAACAGGGCTGCGCGTCGGGATGATCGGCTTGGGCTGCGCCGGTATGTCCGGTGCTTACGGGAGAGCCCAGGACGAGCGAAGCATCGCGACGATCCGGAGCGCGCTCGACGCGGGGATCACGCTGATCGACACGGCCGACCACTACGGCATGGGCCACAACGAGTCGCTCATCGGCCGGGCACTGCGGACGGTCGATCGAGGCCGGGCCGTCGTCAGCGTGAAGTTCGGTGCGCTGTTCGGGGTGGACGGCAGCATGCGCGGCGTCAACGGCCGACCGGACTCGGTGGCGAACTTCCTGGCGTACTCGCTCCAGCGACTCGGCACCGACCACGTGGACATCTACCGACCGGCGCGACTGGATCCGACGGTCCCGATCGAGGACACGGTCGGCGCAATCGCCGAGATGGTCGGCAAGGGCTACGTGCGCGGTATCGGACTTTCCGAGGTCAGCGCCGCGACGCTGCGCCGGGCACACGCCGTGCATCCGATCACCGACGTCCAGATCGAATACTCGCTGTTCAGCCGCGGTATCGAAGACAGCATCCTCCCGACCTGCCGCGAACTCGGAATCGGCGTCACCGCCTACGGCGTGCTCGGTCAGGGCCTGCTGTCCGGCGCGTACCGGCCGTCCCCGACCGACAACGCGCAGACCCGAGGCCACTTGCCCCGCTTCGCGCCCGGCAACGTGGAGATCAACCTCGGCCTGGTCGAGCGGCTGCGCACCGTCGCCGCCGTCCGCGGGATCACGGTGGCGCAACTGGCGATCGCCTGGGTGCTCGCACAGGGCGCCGAGCACCACGACATCGTCGCGACCATCGGGGCCAGCCACCCGGAACGCATCGTGGAGGCCGTCGGCGCTCTCGAACGGGCACTGTCCGATGACGACCTGTCGGCCATCGAGCAGGCCGTCCCGAACGCGGAGGTCGCGGGCGCCCGTTACGCAGCTCCGCTGCTTGCTCTGCTGGACAGCGAGCGCTGATGCCTGCCAGTACACCCCTGGACCCGGAGCGCATCCTCGCCGCTACCGAGCAGATACTGCGCCGCCACGGGCCGGCCAAGGCGACGGTCGTCGACGTCGCACGGTCGCTCGGCGTCAGCCACGCCGCGGTGTACAAACACTTCGGTTCCAAGCAGGCGCTTCGCGAAGCCGTCACCCGCCGCTGGCTGGACAAGAGCCGTGACGAGCTGGCCGCGATCGCCGGCGACGAGCGGATACCGCCCCCACGACGCCTGCGCGTCTGGCTGCACGCCGTGCTCGCGGGCAAACAGGCCAAGATCCGCGAGGACCCCGAGTTGTTCGACGCCTATGGCGTCCTCGCGGCCGCGCACAGCATCGTCGCCGAGGACCACGTCGCCGACCTGCTCGCTCAGCTCGAACAGATCATCGCCGCCGGTGCCGCCGACGGCAGTTTCACCACGACGGATCCGGCGGCCACCGCCCGGACCGTCTACCTCGCCACCGCCCGCTTCCACCACGTCGCCCACGCGGGCGACTGGCTGAGGCCCGATGTCGACGACGACCTCGACGCCGTCTGCACCCTGCTCCTCGCGGGTCTGCGAGCCATGCCCGGGGCGGCGTCGGACCCGACCGATCACAAGTCCCGCAGGGAGTGAACAGATCATGGTTCAGGCAATCGGAGTCACGCAGCCCGGCGGCCCGGATGCGCTGCACGCCCTGGACGTCGCCGCCGAGCCCCTCGGACCGCAGCAGGTCCGCATTCGCGTGAGCAGCGCGACCGTCAACCCGACCGACGCCATGATCCGCTCCCGCCCGCAACAGGGCGACGCCGACACCGTCCGGGTTCCGGGTATGGAGGTCGCCGGAGTGGTCACCGAACTCGGCTCGGAAGTAGACCGCCCGATTTCGGCCGGCGATCCGGTGATGGCCGTCGTGGTACCGAGTGGTGCGCACGGCGGCTACCGCGCCGATCTCGTCGTACCGGCCCGATCGGTCACCAGGATCCCGCCCGGGTTGTCCGAGGTCGAAGCGGCCACCGTGCCCATGAACGGCCTCACCGCCCAACTCGCGCTCGACACCCTGGCCCTGCCCGCCGGTGCCACCGTGGCCGTTACGGGAGCAGCCGGTACCGTCGGCGGCTACTTCATCCAGCTGGCCAAACTGGCCGGGCTCGTCGTCATCGCCGACGCCGCCGCGTCCGATGAGCAGTTCGTTCGCGGTCGCGGCGCCGACGAAGTCGTACCGCGCGGCCATGACTTCGCTTCGGCGCTGCGCGAACTCCACCCCGACGGTGTCGACGGGCTCCTCGACGCGGCTGCCCTCGATGCCGCGGCACTACCGGCGGTCAGGGACGACGGCGCCGCCGTGACCGTGCGTGGCTACCAGGGCGACGGGAGCGAACGCGTGCGCGTCGCCCCGATCTTCGTCCGCGACTACGTCGGGGCTGCCGAGCGGCTGGACCGGCTTGCCGAACTCGCCGGAGCCGGACGCCTCACGATCCGCGTCGCCGAGGTGCTGCCCGCGGCCGCTGCGGCCGAGGCTCATCGCCTGCTCGAGCAGCGTGGCAGGCGCGGCCGCTACGTCTTGCATTTCGACTGAGCGGACGCTCGTTGCCGGTGGGGAATGGCCTGGCTCGAGGCGCACCTGATCAGCTGAGTCCGATCAGTCTCGCGGTCTGCTGGGCCGTGTAGGCGAAGAACGGGTCCGCCGGGTCGGCGCTGCCGACGTACTGGCCGAACAGCTCGAAGCTGATCACGCCGAACAGCTGGGTCCAGGAAAGGAGCAGGCGGCAGAGGTCGTCCGGGGTGAGCTTGGAGCCGAGTGCCTTCCGGAGGGCTTCCGCCTGTTCTCGCAGCTCCGCGGAGAGGGACGGCCCCTCGTTGACGGGGTGCAGCGGGGCGGATTCGACCACCTGGATGAGGGCAAGCGCCACGCGGGCGGCCGGGGTCACGGTGTCCTGCGGAGCCTGGTAGCCGGGGATCGGCGAACCGTAGATCAGGGCGTATTCGTGGGGATGGGCCAGCGCCCACGCGCGCGCCGCCCCCCAGATCAGCTCCCAGCGGCGGAGGGGGGTCTGCGAGGGATCGTCACCGGCCTCCGCGGCCTCGCCGAGCGCGTTGTACGCGTCGATGATCAGCGCGGTGAGCAGCTGGTCGCGGCTCGGGAAGTACCGGTAGAGCGCGGAGGAGACCATGCCCAGTTCCCGGGCCACGGCGCGCAGGGACAGTCCGTTCGCGCCGACTTCGCCGAGCTGGCGGCGCGCCTCGTTCTTGATCTCCTGGGTGAGTTCGGCCCGGGCACGGTCGCGGGCGGTACGAGGGGCTGACATGGTCCCAGTCTGCCAGGCGGGAGAGCGCTAGACAATTTCGAGAGCAGTGCTCTTGACTGAGTACGGCTGAAGGTGTTCACTGATCTCAACAGAGATCACCGCTCTCAAACAGAGGGAGAAACCGATGAGCGAGACCGTCACCATCCAGCGCGGCAGGTTCGAAGCATCGCTCCACGCCACCGTCATCTGGCTCACGCGGCACGGCGTCAGCCTGATGGGCAGCAGGGTCCTGTCGGTCCGGGGGCGCAAGAGCGGCGAAATGCGATCCGTGCCGGTGAACCTCCTGCCCTTCGAAGGCGAGCAGTACCTCGTCGCACCCCGCGGTCAGACCCAGTGGGTGCGCAACCTGCGTATCGCCGGAGAGGGCAGGCTGCGGGTCGGGCGCCGCGAAGACACGTTCACGGCCGTGGAACTGACCGACGACGAGAAGCCCGACCTGCTGCGCGCCTACCTGAAGCGCTGGAAGTGGGAGGTCGGCATGTTCTTCGACGGCGTGGACGCGAAGGCTTCCGACGAGCAACTGCGCGAGATCGCTCCGAAGCACCCGGTGTTCCGCATCAGCGTTCACTGACCGCGGGGGCGGAGATCGCCTTCCAGAGCACGGCGATGATCGAGCACAGCAGCGCGACGTCGACCGCGAGCGTGGCCCGCTGGACGACGCCCACCGGGAGCAGCCACGGGCACAGGATGCAGAGCCCGAACACCAGGAGACAGGCCACCGCGGCGTAGGACAGCCGGGCCAGCAGGCGGCGGCCCGGAACCTCGTGGAAGCGGGCGAAGCGTTCGAGCAGGCAAAGTGCCAGCGCGGGCAGGCTGAGGAAGGCCACCAGGCACGAGTACAGGTGGATCTCGCCGCTGACCGGGTCGGGATGACTGTCGTAGCTGGCCGGGAAGAACGCCGCCAGGGTGAGCCCGGCGGACCAGGTGCCGAACAGGATCCGGGGCGTGCCGCGTACGGGCACGCTGGTGGTGCTCAACGCGGCGAGCAGGGCCACGGAACCCGCGGCCAGCGCGAGCATGCTCGCCGCGAGCATGCCGGTGCCTCGATCGGTGAAGGCGTAGCTGGACAGCGTGTCGGTGACGGGATTGTGGCCGCTGATCAGGTGCAGCACGGTCATGGTGAACCCGGACCATGCGATCGCCACGGCAGCGGCGATCAGCCACAGCCGGGTTCTGTCCCCTTGTTCGCTGGTGATCCCCATGCGGTTCAGCCTGCTCAAGGCCGCCGCTCCGGTGATCCGGAGAAGTCCCTGATCTTCCCCCTAGGGATTCCGGCCGGGGTCAGGCGTCGTGGACCGCCGCCTCGGCGAAGTCGGCCACGATCAGCGCCTGGTCGTCGTGTCGCTTGGGGCGCGGCCATTTCTCGCCGTGTGGATCTTCGTCCTCCGCCGCGCGCACCGCGTCCAGGACCGCGGCGGGCCCGTGACGACGGGCGAGCGCGAGCGCTTCGGGCCAGTCGAACAGGCCGTACTCGTCCACGCCGACCGCCACTCCATCACTCGCGAGCAGCACGGTGCTAAGGGCGTCCGTGGGCCAGCTCCGGCAGACCGCATGGGTGGCGGCGGCCGGATCGGCCTCGGCCACCCAGAATCCTCCCGGGGTGTTGCGCAGAGCTCGCACCGCGGCCCCGGTCATGAGCTTTCCCGCCCGTCGCAAGCGAATCAGCCGATCATCGGCGACCACCTCGTACCCAGTCTGTCCAAAAGCGACGATCGGGCTGTCCGCGAGTACGAGCGCGTCGATCCGTTCGGCGGTCCAGCGCAGCACGGCGACCGTGCTCGACGGTGCCCGTCCGGGCCGCAGTCCCTCCGCCTCGGCCACCTCGGCGATCGAGCCGGCGAGGAGGCCGGTCAGTTCCGCTTCCGGATCGGCGCGGAGCGCGGCCGAGAGCCGGTCGGCGAGCAGGCCCGCGTACCAGCCGCCCGGCGGAAGGTCGGGACTCGGGGAGGTGGCGCCGTCGAGCAGGAGCGCGGCGTTGTCCAGCACGACGACGTGGTCTTCGGTGGGGCGCGGCCTGCCGTCGGCGCCGACGCCCGCGTGTTCGGCGATGGCGATCTTGGGCATGTCCCGAGCCTACGGTCCGTCAACTTTGGTTGACACTCGCCGAGTGTCAATGTAAGTTGACACCATGACTGAGGCAACCGAACTGGCGGCCCGGGCGGGCGACCGCGATCCCCGGGTGGGCCTCCGGGCCGTCGCGGCGCTGCGCCGGCTCCTCGAACAACTCGAGGCCGTGCAGGTGCGCAGCGCCCGCGTCCAGGGCTGGTCCTGGCAGGAGATCGCCGCCGAACTCGGCGTCAGCAGGCAGGCGGTACACAAGAAGCACGGGAGGAATTGATGTTCGAAAGGTTCACCGGTGACGCCCGTGCGGCGGTCGTGGAAGCGCAGCGGGATGCCTTGGCACACAACAGTCCCGAGATCGCCCCGCTGCAGGTGCTCACCGCGCTGCTGCGTGTCCCGGACAGTGGCGCGAGGCGTGTGCTGCACCGGCTCGGCGTGCCTGCCGAGGAAATCGTCGCGGAGGCCGAGCGGGTACGGCGGCGCGGGGGCATCAGCCTCGCGGAGGCCGAAGCCCTCGGCGAATTCGGGATCGACGTCGACGAGATCGTCGATCGGATCGAGCGTGCCCACGGGCCGAACGCGCTCGATGCCGCCCGGGCCCGGCCGGGACGGCGGGGTCGTGTCCCGCTGACAGGCGACGCGAAGAAGACACTGGAACTGTCCTTGAAGGAACTCGTCCGGGCCGGCGGGAAGCGCCTCGGCTCCGAACACATCCTGCTCGCGCTGGCGGTCCTTCGTGGCCCAGCCTCGGACGTGCTGGCGCGCTTCGGGCTGGACGCGCCCCGGCTGCGGCAGGCGGTGTCCTGATCACGCCGCGTCGGGGTCGGCCCGCCGCCACACCACCAGCGGCAGGAAGGTCTGCGCCAGCGGTCCGATCGTGACCGCGTAGAGCACCGTTCCGACGCCCACCGTGCCGCCCAGCAGCCAGCCGGTCGCGAGCACGGCCAGTTCGATACCGGTGCGGACCGGGCCGACGGGCCATCCGGTCCGCGTGGCCAGCCCCGTCATCAACCCGTCACGCGGGCCGGGGCCCAGCCGCGCACCGACATAGACGGCGGTGGCGAGGCCGTTGAGCACGATCCCGCCGGTCAGGAGGGTGATCTGCCAGGCGAGGTCGTGCTGCGGCGGCAGGACCGCGCGCACCAGGTCCACCGTGAACGAGATCACC
The DNA here is from genome assembly GCF_007713715.1 of Amycolatopsis rhizosphaerae. Classification (GTDB taxonomy): domain Bacteria; phylum Actinomycetota; class Actinomycetes; order Mycobacteriales; family Pseudonocardiaceae; genus Amycolatopsis_E; species Amycolatopsis_E rhizosphaerae. The sequence goes on along the minus strand of NZ_VJWX01000033.1, from coordinate 21,590 downwards.
ACCACGTTGAGCACCGTGCCGATCCCCGGGCGCTGGCGGAGCGGAAGCCACAGCAGCAACACGGCCACGGAGGCGATCGCGACGGCCGTGCCGAAGGACAGGTCCGTGCGTTTGGTCAGCCCCTCGTGCAGGACGTCCCACGGGTCCAGGCCGAGGCGTGCCCTGGTGAGCATGGCCATGCTGGTGCCGTACAGGGCGAGGCCGCCCAGGAGTTGGGGGAAACGCCGAACCGGGTCGACGGACAGGCTGACGGGAGCGAGATCGACGGAAGCCACGAGTGCAGCCTGCTCCAGGATTGGCCTGGTTTTCCAGGGCCAATATGCAAGTATTGGACTGGTGAACCCCCAGGTTGTCCTCGGTGGACGCATCTCCGGCGGCAGATTGGCCACCTTGCTGGGCTCCTGGCGACACGGTGGTCGCCAGGGTGCCGTCGATCTCGCCACCGCTATCGAACTTCAGGTGGCCGACGGCCACCTCCCGGTCGGCACCCGGCTGCCCGCGGAACGCGAACTCGCCGAGGCACTGGGCGTCAGCCGCACCCTGATCGGCACCGCGCTGGACCGCCTGCGTGAGCTCGGCGTCGTGTCGAGCCGCCGGGGTGCCGGTTCGTGGATCACTTCGCCTGGCCGCCCCGGCCCCGACCCCGGGCCGTCCTCGCCGGGCCTGATCGATTTCTCGCGGGCCGCGCCCTATGCGCCGCCGGGCCTGGTCCGCGCGGTCGACGCCGCGCGCGAACGGCTGCCCGCCGAACTGGGCGGGATCGGCTACCTCGAACGGGGCCTCCTCGTCCTGCGCGAGCGGATTGCCCAGCGCTACACCGAGCGGGGCCTGCCCACCACGCCCGACCAGATCATGATCACCAACGGCGCGCACCACGCCTTCGTGCTCGTGCTGCGCATGCTCACCGCGCCGGGGGACCGCGTCCTGGTCGAACAGCCGACGTACCCGAATGCGCTCGAAGCCGTCCGCGCGGCCCACGCCCTCCCGGTCCCGGTTGCGCTCGGTGACGACGGCTGGGATTTCGAGGGTATCGAGGCGGCCTTGCGCCAGGCCGGGCCGCGACTGGCCTACCTCATCGTCGACTTCCACAACCCCACCGGTCTCCGTCTGGACGACGAAGGACGCGAACGCCTCGCCACCGTGCTGTCGCGGTCGCGGACGCCGGTGGTGATCGACGAGACGCTCGCGGAACTGGATCTGGCGGAAACCGTGGCACCACGGCCGTTTTCCGCGGGCGACTTCTCGATTCTCGTGGGCACCTCCTCGAAATCGCACTGGGGCGGCCTGCGCATCGGCTGGCTCAGGGCAGCGGAAGACGTGCTGGCGCGGCTTTCTTCGGCCCGATACGGTCTCGATCTCGGCTCGCCCGTGTTCGAACAACTCGTGCTGGCCGAACTGCTCGCCGATCCGGAAGCCCTGCGCCTGCGGCGGGAAGAGGTCCGGCGGCAGCGCGACGTACTGGCCCGCGCCGTGCCCCAACACTGTCCACAATGGTCGTTCCGGCTGCCGGACGGCGGACTTTCCCTGTGGTGCAGGCTTCCCGAACCGATCAGTACGCGATTGGCGATCGCCGCGGCCAGTCACGGTGTGCACATCGCACCCGGTTCCCGCTTCGCGGCCCATGGTGGTTTGGAGCGCTGGCTCAGGGTGCCGTTCTCGCAGCCGCCCGATCGCATCGAGGAGGGGATGCAGCGACTTGCGGCCGCCGCGGCGTCCGTGCACGGGGTGGCCGCCGGGCTGCCGGTCACGTGAGAGCGGCCGGTGCGCTGGATGAGGTCCGCCACTCCAGGGAGTAAGTGCAACGGTTCTGGTCATCCAGCGCACCGGCCGCGCCGCTCGGGGTGCCGGCACCGCCCCTCGACGTGCCGGCTGCCCCGCGGCCAGGCGCGCGCCGGGGGCCGGTGCCCTGCTCGGCGCGGTGAGCAGGGCACCAACGGCGCGTGCCCGATGCGGTTCCGGCACCACCGGGGCTGCCTTGGTGCCGGAACCGGAACCCGAACGGCCAGGCGCGGTCGGCCGGACGGGAAGTCTGGTCAGGGCTCACGGATGCGGGAAACGCGAGGCGTCCCACGAAGTTGATCTTGATTTGGGCGCGGGTGTCCTGAAGAACGAGGCCGGAGTCAGTCGGGCGATGTGGTGGGCAGCGCCGCGTCGCGCCCGCCGCCCGCCCGGGCCGCCAGTGAGGTGAGCCCGAGGCCCCGCGGCTGAGGCGTGCCAGCCTGGGCGCACAGGGTCGCCAGCGGGTGCTTACCGGTGTTGCCGTTGTCGGCCGCCGAGGCGACACTGCAGAACTGGTTTCCCGGCAGAGACGGGCCCGGGGCGGGAGCGCCGCCTTGGGCGCCCGCCGACTGGGCGGGCCCCGCCGCCTGCGGCGTGCCTGTCCGGTGTGGATGTCCGGACCTGGCGGGTTGCTGCGGGGAGAGCGCCTTCTTGACCGCGGCGGGCGCGGTGGCGTCCCGCACCGCGGCCGGTGCCGTCTGCACGGGCGGAGTCGCAGGTTCGGCGGCCGATACCGCCCTGCGGGTTCCCGTGACCGGTGTCGCCGTGACCGGGGCCTTCCCCGGCGGGGGAGCGAGGATCGTGGTGATCGGTGCGGTCACCGCGCCCACGACGCCGGCGGTGCCGGTCACCGTCGTGGTCACCGTGGTGGTCACCGTGGTGGTCACGGTGCCGGTCAGTGTCGTCACGGTGCCGCCGACCTGGCCGACGGTGTCGACCACCGTGCCCAGCGTCGTGGTGAGCGTGGTGCCGAGGAAGCCGAGCAACTCCGTGCCCGCCTGGGTACCGGAGGAAACGGCCTGCCCGCTCGGCGCGTCGATGCCGGCCACGGTGACCGGCTCGTCCGCCGAGGCCCGGCCTGCGCCCAGCAGAACCAGCGCGAGCCAGCAGCCCACCACCAATCCCGCCACGAGCAGCAGCCTGGCGGGCAGGGACAGGCCGCGGTCCGCGGGGTACGCGGTATCCGCGTGCCTCACCGCCGCCACCATCATCCCCACTCCCGGCCTATCTAGGCGCGTCTCGGATCGCTCTCGCCGACGTTTCCACTGACCAGGTCGGCGCCGGCAAAAGCTGGCCCCCTTTTTAGCATTGCTGGGGAGTGTTTCATCTCGGGAGCCGCCGATCCACCCCGGACGGCGGAAAAGCCCCACCTGCTTGCGTGCACCCGCCCTGGCATTCATCACTCTGCGTATCACATTTTGCAGAGCGAAATCTGCATCACCGGTGAGTATGACTACTCAACTGCGTCCTTGTCCCCGTTTTCCGGGATCCCGTGTGCGGACGGTCGCGTCCGAACGGGTGTCAAGTTTCCGATGGGGGAAAGGTGGGGAGGTTCGTTCATGGCCGACGCCGACTTCGGCGCGCTGCTCACCCGCGCCTTCGCCGGGGACCAGGCCGCCTGGCGTGCCCTCGTCCACGGCCTGTCCGCGCTCATCCTGGCCATCGCCCGGTCCTACCGGCTGGGTGACGCCGACGCTTCCGACGTCTGCCAACGGACCTGGCTCGCGCTGGCGCAGCTGCCGTCCGGCCTGCGCGATCCGGCGCGGCTGCCCGCCTGGCTGGCCACCACCGCCCGCCGCCAGGCCCTGCGCGTGCTGAAGAACCGCGATCGGGAAGTCCCCACCGGCGGCGGAGAGACTGCCGACGCCATGCCTTCGCCCCTGCCGTCCCCCGAACTCTCGGTGCTCAGCTCGGAACGCGATCGCGTGCTGTGGCAGGCCGTGGACCGCCTCCCGCCACAGCACCGGCGGCTGATCCGGCTGCTCGCCACCCGCCCGTCGCTCACCCACGCCGAACTCGCGGCGGAACTGGGCATCCCGCCCGGCAGCGTCGGGCCCCTGCGCCGCCGGGCGCTCGACCGGCTCCGCCGCGCACTGACCGTCCAGGGGTACGACCACGCCTGATCAGGCCAGTTTTCGCAGCCGTTCGATGGCCTCGTCGAGCACCTCGTCGCGCTTGCAGAAGGCGAAGCGCAGCAGGTGGCGCCACTGCTCGGGATGGTCGGTGAACACGCTGACCGGCACCGCGACCACCCCGATCCGCTCGGGCAGCTGCCAGGCGAGCTGGGCCGCGTCGGTGAAGCCGAGCGGACGGACGTCGGCGCAGACGAAGTAGGTGCCCAGGCTGGGATGCACGGTGAACCCGGCCTCGGTGAGCCCGGCGCCGAGGCGGTCCCGCTTGGCGGCCAGCGAATCCCGAAGGCCGTCGACCCAGGCCAGTTCGTGGTCCAGCGCGTAGGCGACCGCGGGCTGCAGCGGGCCGCCGGAGACGAAGGTCATGAACTGTTTGGCGGCCTTGACCGCGGCCACCAGTTCCGGGGTCGAGCACACCCAGCCGATCTTCCAGCCGGTGCAGTTGAACGTCTTTCCCGCGCTCGACACCGCGACCGTGCGCGAACGCATCCCGGGAAAGGTCGCCAGCGGCCGGTGTTCGGCGCCGTCGAACACCAGGTGCTCGTACACCTCGTCGGTGATCGCGATCAGGTCGTGGCGCACGCACAGCTCCGCGATCGCCGACAGCTCGGCGGTGTCGAACACGGTGCCGGTCGGATTGTGCGGCGAGTTGATCAGGATCGCCCGCGTGGCGGGCCCGACCGCGGCCCGCAGCGCGTCGACGTCCAGGAAGAAACGGCCGTGTCCGCCCGCGCGGCCGGGGGCCAGCGGCACCACGCGCCGGGTCGCGCCCGCCATCGCGACGGCCGCCGCGTAGGAGTCGTAGTAGGGCTCGATGACGATCACCTCGTCGCCGGGCTCGGTCAGCGCGAGAAGAGCCGCGGTGATCGCTTCGGTGGCGCCTGCCGTCACCAGGATCTCCGTGTCCGGGTCGTAGTCGAGCCCGTAGCGCGCGCGATGCCGCGCGACGGCCTCGCGCAACTCCGGGATGCCCGGTCCCGGCGGGTACTGGTTCGCCCCGCCGTACAGGGCGTCCTTCGCCGCCGCCAGCATGCCCTCGGGGCCGTCCGTGTCGGGAAATCCCTGGCCGAGATTGATGGATCCGGTGCGGACGGCCAGTGCCGTCATCTCCGCGAAGATGGTCGAGGTGAACGGCCGCAGGCGGGGGACGAGAGCTGGTACGCGCATAATCCCCGATCCTCACGGACAATGGCCCTGTGGAGCAACAGACCCTGGCCCAGCTCACCACCGCCGCTCCTGCCGCCCAGGAAGCCAAGCGGCGCGGGCTGCGCAAGATGAAACTGGTCGCACTGTCCTTCCTGCTGGGCGCGACCCTGGTCTTCGCGCTGACCAGCTGGGCGCAGGCGGCGGGCTGGCCGGGCTGGGTCGGATACGTGCGGGCCGCCGCCGAGGCGGGCATGGTCGGCGCGCTGGCCGACTGGTTCGCGGTCACCGCGCTGTTCCGCCGTCCCCTGGGGCTGCCGATTCCGCACACCGCGATCATCCCCACCAAGAAGGACATGCTCGGGGACAGCCTGGGCGAGTTCGTGGGCACCAACTTCCTGTCCGAGCAGATCGTGCGGGACAAGCTGCGCCGGGCCGAGATCGGCCGCAGGCTGGGGGACTGGCTGGTCCAGCCGGACAACGCCGAGCGGGTGACCTCGGAGCTGTCGAGCCTGATCCGCGGCGCGATCACCGTGCTGAAGGACGAGGACGTGCAGGCGGTGCTGGAGCAGGCGATCGTCCGGCGCCTGGTCGCCCAGCCGTGGGGGCCGCCGCTCGGGAAGCTGCTGGAGCAGGTCTTCGCGGACGGAGCGCACTACAAGCTGGTGGATCTGATGTGCGACCGTTCGTACGAATGGGTCCGGGACAACCACGCGACGGTGCTCCGCGTGGTTTCCGAGCGCGCCCCGAGCTGGTCTCCGCGGTTCGTCGACTCGATGCTCGCCGACAAGGTCTACGGCGAGGTGCTGTCGTTCGCGTGGGCGGTCAAGACCGACGTCAACCACCCGATGCGCCTGGCGCTGGACAAGTTCCTCGCCGAGTTCGCGCAGGACCTGCAGAAGGATCCCGACACGATGGCCCGGGCCGAGCAGGTCAAGCAGCAGATCCTCGACCACCCGGACGTGCAGAAGCTGATCGGCTCGGCGTGGTCCACCGCGAAGGGCATGCTCCTGTCCGCCGCCGAGGACCCGTCGAGCGAGCTGCGACGCCGCGTCCACGACGGCCTTTGCTCGCTGGGTGAGCGGCTCCGCTCGGATCGTGGCCTGCGGGCCAAGGTGGACGGCTGGGTGGAAGGCGCGGCGGCCCACCTGGTGACGAACTACTCCCGCGAGATCCTCACCGTCATCACGGACACCGTGGCCCGGTGGGACGCGGAGGAGACCTCCCGCAAGATCGAACTCCAGGTCGGGCGGGACCTGCAGTTCATCCGCATCAACGGCACCGTCGTCGGCGCGCTCGCGGGACTGCTCATCTACACGGTGGCGCAGCTGCTCTTCTGACCCCGCGCCGGCTCATACAGGGCCCCCCAGAGCCCACACAGCCCACACAGCCCACTCTGTGGGAGTCATCCCCAAGTTATCCACAAGATAAGGGGTTATCCACAGGTTCGATGTGGGTAACTCGCTCGGGTGTTCCCCTCTCGCGCCAAGCGCGGGCCTTCTCACGGTTCCCGCACACCCGCATGGAGCACCAGGTGCGGGAGCGGTTGCGGGAGCGGTCGTAGAACGCCCAGAGGCAATCGTCCGCCGGGCAGATCTTGATCCGGGCCCATTCGCCCAGGATCGCAAGCCGGGTGGCGGCGGCGAGAACAGCTCCCACCGCGCTCGACGCGGCCAGTCGCGGTCCCTTCCCGTCGAGCTCCACGGTGAGCGGGTGAGAGAGCGGAACCTGCTCCGCCGTGGGATCTCCGACCGCCGCGCGCAGCGCCTCCCGTGTCGTGCGCGCAACGGCCAGCGCGTCCGGCGCGAGGCCCCGCTGGGCCACCCACCGTTGCCACGTCGCCCGTGCGGACAGCACGTCGCTGCCCTTCTCGACGTCCACGGTGTTGAGGAAGTCCACGACGAACGCGGCGTCCGCGGCGGGGTCGTTCACCTAACCAGTGTAGGGCGAATACCGGTTGCGACCGATGTGCGTAACCGTCATAGTCAGTTCGTAGGTTACGAAAGGAGCGTCCGATGAGTGCGGTACCGACCTTCGGCTGTGTCGTGCTGGACTGTCCCGACCCCGGTGAACTGGCGAGGTTCTACGCGGCCCTGCTCGAGTGGCCGGAGCCGGTCGAGCATTGGGACGGGCACTGGGTCACCGTGACCGGCCCGCAGGGGGTGAAGATCGCGTTCCAGCGGGTCGAGGGCTACCGGCCGCCGGAATGGCCGGGGCAGGCGGTGCCGCAGCAGTTCCACCTCGACCTCGACGTGGCGGACCTGGACGCGGGGCAGGAGCGCGCTCTCACGCTGGGAAGCAAGCTGCTGGACGACTCGCACGAGACCTTCCGCGTGTACGCCGATCCGGCCGGGCATCCGTTCTGCCTGTGCGTCTGTGACTGAATCACCCCTGCTCGTGAGCTATACACAGAGTGTATAGACGACTTCTATACACTCTGTGTATAGTCTGTGAGTATGTCCATCGCACACACACTTCTCGGCCTGCTGGAAAACGGGCCACGTCATGGGTACGAACTGAAGCGTGCCTACGACGAGCGCTTCGCGCTGGAGCGGCCCCTGCACTACGGGCAGGTTTACGCCACGCTCGCGCGGCTGCTCCGCAACGGGCTGGTCACCGAGGTCGGCACCGAACCCGGCAGCGGGCCCGAGCGCAAGAGCTACGCCATCACCAACGCCGGGGTGACCGACGTCGAAAAATGGCTGACCACGCCCGAAAAGCCCGAGCTCTACCTGCAGAACACGCTCTACACCAAGGTGGTGCTCGCGCTCCTGTCCCGGCGGAGTGCCGAGGAGGTGCTCGACACCCAGCGAGCGGCTCATCTGAAGACGATGCGCGAGCTCACCCAGCGCAAAGGCGCGGGTGACCTGGCCGACGCGCTGATCTGCGATCACGCCTTGTTCCACCTGGAGGCCGATCTGCGGTGGCTCGAACTCACCGCGGCCCGGCTTGCCGAGCTCGCCAGGGAGGTCGGCGCGTGACCGCCCTGCTCACGGCCTCCGGGCTGCACAAGTCCTTCGGAGCCACGCAGGCGCTGCTCGGGGCGAGTTTCGAGATCGCCCCTGGCGAGGTCGTCGCGGTGATGGGCCCGTCCGGATCCGGAAAGTCGACGCTGCTGCACTGTCTGGCGGGGATCGTCCGGCCGGACCAGGGTTCGGTCACCTATGACGGCACCGACCTCCACGGCATCTCCGACGCCGAGCGCACCACACTGCGGCGTACGGAGTTCGGCTTCGTCTTCCAGTTCGGGCAGTTGGTGCCGGAGCTCAGCTGCCTGGAGAACGTCGCGCTGCCCCTCCGGCTGGGGGGCCTGCGGCGCAAGCAGGCCGAGGAGCGGGCACGGGAATCCATGGCCCGGCTGGAGGTCGCGGACCTGGCCGCTCAGCGGCCGGGGGAGGTGTCGGGCGGTCAGGGGCAACGGGTGGCGATCGCCAGAGCCCTCGTCACCGGGCCGAAGGTGGTCTTCGCGGACGAGCCGACCGGCGCACTCGACTCGCTGAACGGGGAGCGGGTGATGCGGATGCTGGTCGAAGTGGCGAAGGAGCGGGGCACGGCCGTCGTGCTGGTCACGCACGAGGCCAGGGTCGCGGCCTACTCCAGCCGGGAAGTGGTGGTCCGCGACGGCAGGACCCGTAAGGCGGTCGTCGCGTGAACCTCATCCAGGATCTCCTGCTGGGGGCCAGGCTGGCCACCGGGAACGGTCGGACGCTCAAGCCTTCGCTGCTGCGTCTCGCACTGTCCACCGCCGGGATCGGGCTGGCCACGACCATGCTCTTCTTGCTGGTCACCGCCGCTTCGGCGATCGCCGAGCGGGGCGCACGGATCGACGCTCGTGAAACGGTCGAAGCGGGAGCGGCCGAGGGTTCGGGCGCGGCGCTCTACCTGATCGAACAGCCCGCAGGCGATGCCATCACCGTCCGCTACGTGGAGCCCGCCGGTCCCGGCGCGCCGGTCCCGCCCGGGCTGTCCGCCCTCCCGGCGACCGGCGAGATGGTCCTTTCCCCCGCACTGGCGGGCAGGCTGGCCGGGGACCGCGGTCTTGCCGCCCGGTTCCCGTATCGCCTGGCGGGCACGGTCGGTCCTGCCGGACTCGCCGGTCCGGACGAACTCTGGGCCTACGTGGGCACCACCGGCCTGCGGGATTCACCGCACGCGGAACGGGTCACCCGATTCGGCGGGAACGCCATCCAGGCGGTGCCGCCCCAACTGGCGATGCTGGGTGCGATCGCCGTGCTGGCGCTGCTCGTGCCGATGCTCGTCTTCGTCGCGAGCGCGAGCCGGATCGCGGGGGCGGAGCGGGACCGTAGGTTGTCCGCGCTCCGGCTGGCCGGCGCGGCCGCGACGCAGGTCCGGCGGATCGCCACCGGGGAATCGCTCGTCGGTGCGGTCGCCGGAGTCGTGCTCGGCACACTGCTGTTCCTGGTCGTCCGGCCGTTCGCCGCCGGGGCCAGGCTCGCCGGGATTTCGGTGTTCCCGCAGGACTTCGTTCCCGGCTGGGCGCTGGCTCTGTGCGTTGTCGTGGTCATACCGGCGATCACGGTCGCCTCCGCCTGGTTCGGCCTACGCGGCCTGATCGTCGAGCCGCTGTCCGTGATGCGCCGGGCGCGGCCGCCGCGCCGCCGTCTGTGGTGGCGGCTGTTGGTCGTGATGCTCGGTGTGGCGATGCTGGTGCCCGACAAGCTGTTCGGTGTCGCGAACCGGCCCGCCGACGTGCTGCCGTTCATCCTCGGCGGCACGGTCCTGCTCCTGATCGGCATCCCGACATTGCTCCCCTGGGTGACCGAGCACGTCGTCGGCCGGATCCGTGGTGGCTTCCCGGCCTGGCAGCTGGCAGTGCGCAGGCTGCAACTGGACAGCGGTACCCCGAGCCGGGTCGTCGGCGGGATCGCAGTGGTGCTGGCCTCCATCATCTCGCTGCACACCCTGCTCGGTTCGGTGGACGAGCACGCACGCGCGGCCGACGCTCGCGACCGGGATCCGACCACGGTCACGGTGGGGATGGAAGCCTCTGCCCTGGACCAGGCTGCGGGTCTTCTCCAAGGCGTGCGCGGAGTCCGGAGCGTCGACCCCCAGCAGTGGGTGTACCTGCGCGGGAAAACCGCGGAGACCTTGCTGGTGGCGTCCTGCTCCTACCTGAGAGCGCGTTTCCAGGTGGGCGAGTGCTCGGACGGTGACGCGTACGCCCTCTCTGCCGGGCTCACGCCCGGCACGACGTTGCGGGTGGACGGCAGCGGCACCCGGTTCGTCGTGCCGACCGGTACCCGGCCACTGCAACCGCTGCCCGGCGAGAAGACGTGGATTGGTCTCCTGGCGACGCCCGGCGCCGTGCGGGGCGCCGATTTGCCCACCGACCACCTCACGCTGGAACTCCGGCTTGATCCCGCGGTTCCGGGTGCACTCGCCGGGGTCCGGCAGGCGATTTCCGTGCTGGGCTGGCAAGCGTCGGTGAGCACGCTGCTCGACTTCGGCGGACTGTCGGAGGAAGGTTTCGTAGCGGCCCTGCGGGACCTGCTCTACGTCGGCGCGATCTTCACCCTGCTGCTGGCAGGGGGCAACCTGCTGCTGATGGTCACCGGGCAGTTGACCGAGCGGAGGCGGCCGCTGGCCGCGATGAACGCCGCCGGGGTGCCCCTCGGGGTGCTCGAGCGTTCCCTGCTGTGGCAGAACGCGCTGCCGGTGGTGTTCGGGGTGCTGCTGGCGGTCGGGGCCGGTGTCGGCCTGGCCGCGCTCATGCTCCGGCTAATGGCTCAGGGGGCGCCCTTCCTGGTGGACGGCATCTTCGTGCTGGTCGTCGGGGTGGTGGCCGTGCTGCTCGTGCTCGGGGTGACCGCCGCGAGCCTGCCCGTGCTCAGGTCCGCGACCAAGCTGGAGGCGCTGCGCGCCGAATGACGCGTAGTCTGGGCCGCGTGATTTGTCCGAAGTGTCAGAATGTCATGCGGACCGTCAGCAAGAACGGCATCCACATCGAGCAGTGCGAAGGCTGCCGGGGGATCTTCCTGGACCGTGGGGAGCTTGAGCAGATCGTGGGCGCGGAGAGCGCTTACTACGGCGGCCCGGCGCCGCAGTACCGACCGGAGCCCCACCACGATTCACCCCGCCCGTACCGCGGTGGGTACCAGGACTCGCCCCGGCCCTACCGTGGCGGCGGGTACTACGCGGACTCGCCGCGCCCCTACAAGGGGCACCGCAAGCGCAGCTTCCTGGAAGACCTGTTCGACTAGGAACGCCTTCCTCATGCTCGATCCGCGGATCTGCCCCGACTGCGGGGACCTTGCCCGTGTTCCTCTCGTCGAAGGCGAGATCAGGCGGTGCGGGCGATGCGGCCACCGCTGGCCGTTCCACCGGCTCCCGCTCTACGCCCTGACCGGCCCGAGCGGGGCCGGCAAGTCGACGGTCGGTTCCCGTCTGGTGTCCCGGCTCGCCGGCGAGGTGGTCGTGCTCGAACAGGACGTGCTGTGGACCGCGGGCCTGCGGGACGACGTGGACGGGCATCCCGCGTTCCGCGCCACCTGGCTGCGGATGGCCGCGATGATCCACCAGAACGGCGTTCCCGTGCTGCTCTGCGGCACGGTGGTACCGCCGGAGTTCGAGCGGCTGCCCGAGCGGGCGTTGTTTTCCGAGATCCGCTACCTGGCCTTGGTGGCGGAGCCGGAGGCGCTGGCGGAGCGGTTGCGTGGGCGTCCCGCCTGGCGAGGGTGGGACGAGGCCCGCATCGTGGAGACGCTCGCCTTCAACGACTGGCTACGCCGTGACGCGGCCGCGCTGGACCCGCCGGTCAGCCTCTTCGACACCACCGGCGCCTCGCTGGACGCCTCCGTCGAACGGGTGGTCACCTGGGTCCGTCGCGGCGGCCAGGTGCGCTCCTGACGGTTCCTCGCGACCGTGATCCCCGACGCTGCGGCGCCGTTCATCCTTTCACCGGGTGACGGACGGCAAGTTTCCCCCGATGGGTGCAAGCAATGCGCTTGCAGCAGCTAGCAGCGCGGGGTAGATTGGAGCTGTCGCGAGGAGATGAGCCACATGACGACAGAGGGAAACCTCAACGGCTCGCCGGCGGGGCCGAGGAACAAGGTTGGTCACATCGCTTCCGACATCGGCGAGTACATCCGGCAGCAACGCAACAACGCGAAGATCTCGTTGCGGCAGCTGTCGAAGCTCGCCGGAGTGTCCAATCCGTACTTGAGTCAGATCGAGCGAGGAGTCCGCAAGCCCAGCGCGGAGATTCTGCAGCAGATCGCGAAGGGCTTGCGGATTTCCGCGGAAGCGTTGTACGTGCAGGCCGGAATTCTCGATCTCCCCACCGGTGGACCGGTGACCGACGCGATCCGGGCGGCGACGGAACTGACCGAGCGGCAAAAACAGATCCTGCTCGATGTTTACGAGTCCTTCCGTCGCGAGAACCAGACAACAGAACTTCCGAAGGAGAGTGAGCCTCATGGCGAACAAGGGGAACGACAGGACTGAGGACGTCCGCAAGGCGGTGAACACGGCCGTGGAGCAGCTGCGCACTCCGCTGCTCGCCGCGCTCGGTGCCGGGAACCTGGCCAGCCAGGCCGTCGTGGACGCGGTCGCGAAGGCCAAGGAGCGGGTGAGCGAGGGCGGCGAAGCCGCGCGCAGGAACGTCGAAGAGTTGCCGTCCGAGGTGACCACCCTGCGGGAGAAGCTGGATCCCGCCGAGCTGCGCAAGCTCATCGACGACTACACCGAGGCCGCGCTGAAGCTGTACAACAAGCTCGCGGACACCGGTGAGCAGGCGCTGGACAAGTTCCTGGCCGAACCGCGGGTGAAGAGCGTCCTCGAACAGGTCGAAGAGGTGCTGCAAACGGCCCAGGACCGGGTCGGCGAGGTGAGTGCCGAGGCCCGCGAGCGGGTCGAGGGCATGCTCGGCATGGTGGCCAAGCGCACCAGGGCCGGCGGCGAGAAGGTCGCCGAGACCGCCGAAAAGACCGCCCACAAGGTGGCCGACAAGGTCGAGGAGGCGGAGAAGCCCGCCGCGCCGAAGCCCGCCGCCAAGACCACCCCGGCACGTCGTGCGGCGAGCACCACGCGCCGGACCTCGGCCACGACCAAGAAGCCCTCGACCGGGTCGGGCGGCGCCAAGACCACGAAGTGACCGTGATCCGGACGGTCCGTTTGGTGCGAAGTGTGCCGAACGGACCGTTCGTGGCATTCTGGATCGCGGTGGACACCTTGGTCGGACTGAAGGGACGTAGGCTGGAGCCGTGTCGCTAATCGCGCTGTGGGTCATGCAGATCATCAGCTGGGTCGGGGCGCTCGCCGGCCTCGGCGCCTTCATCCACGCCCTGCTGCAGCGCTCCGACGCGTTCACGGCCGCCGACCGGAAGACGAAACCGATCTGGCTGCTGATCACCGGCGTGAGCACGGTGGTGATGGGGTTGTTCCCCTACAACGGTGGTGCCGGTGGCCTGCTCTGGCTCGCCGGGCTCGTGGCCGCACTGGTGTACCTGGTCGATGTCCGGCCGAAGCTGATCGAGGTGCAACGCGGCGGCAACAACTGGTGAGGCCGCACCGCCACGCGAAACTCTCCGAGCCTGCCCTTAGCCTCGGCTCATGAGGAACTGGACCATCGCGGGCATCCTGTCGGTCGAACCCGCGGCGAAGCGGACGGAACTTCTTGCCGAGCCGGTCGCGAAGGCGCTGGCCGCGCTGGGCGATCCGGAGGCCGGTGTCGTCGAGATCGATCCCGAACTGGCCGACACGGCCGCCTTCTGCGCGGCTTACTCGTCCCCCATGTCCGCGTCCGCCAACTGTGTCGTGGTGGCGGGCAAGCGGGCCGGTGAGGTTCGCTACGCGGCCGCGCTGGTGCTGGCGACCACCCGCGCCGACGTCAACGGCGTGATCAAGCGCAGGCTGGACGTCCGCAAGGCTTCCTTCGCCGCCATGGACGAGGCCGTGGAACTCACCGGCATGGCCTACGGCGGGATCACTCCGGTGGGGCTGCCCGCCGCCTGGCCGATCCTGGTCGACCAGGCCGTCGCGGACTCGCCCGAACTGGTGATCGGCAGCGGGATCCGGGGCAGCAAGCTGCTGGTGACCGGCGCACTGCTGGCCGGGCTGCCCGGGGCCGAGGTCATCGAGGGGCTGGCCAAGCCCGTCGCCTGACGGCGTTTCAGGCCACCTGCGGCCGGGCCGTCGTGCCCAGCGTCAGCCCTTTCGGCACCGCGAGCCGGGTGATCAGGCTGAACAGGCCCTCACAGAGCAGCGCGAGCACGATCACGGCGATTCCGCCGGCGAGGATCTCCCCGTATCCGGCGACCCCCTGGGCGAAACCGTCCACGATGTAGCGACCGAGGCCGCCACCGTCGTTCACGATCGCCCCGATCGCGACGGTGGCGACCAGTTGCAGGAAGGCGACCCGCGCGCCGGCGAGGATCACCGGTGAAGCCAGGGGGAGTTCCATCCGGAGCATGATCTGCGTTTCGGTGTGGCCGGTGCCGCGTGCCGCGTCCACCGCGCCGGCGTCGACGGTCAGCACGCCGGCGTAGGTGTTGGTGAACAGCGGCGGCAGGGCCAGCGCGACCAGCGCCACCAGCAGCGGCCAGAACGAGGTGTTCAGTCCCCACCGGCTGGCCAGGTACCAGCACAGGATGATCAGGCCGAAGCTCGGGATGGCGCGGCCGATGTTCATCACACTGGAGGCGAGGAACGCGCCGCGCCGGTGGTGTGCGAGCCACAGTGCGGGCGGGATGGTCAGCACACCCGCGACGAGCAGCCCGAGCGCGGAGAAGCCCAGGTGTTCCAGTGTCCGGTAGGGGATTCCGGCGGGGTCCGTCCAGCTCCACCGGTTCGGCTGGCCCAGCCAGGCCCACGCCTGCGCGAAGATGTCGCTCATGCCACCGCCTTGCCGGTCTTGCGGGCCCACGGGGCCAGCGCTCGTTCCGACAGCCAGAGCAGCAGGTCGACCAGCACGGCGAGGGCGATGGACAGCCCGATCCCGACGATGATGGGCGTTGAGTTGGGGGTGGTGGTCTGGATGCCCTGGCGGATGAAGAAGCCGAGACCGCCCATGCCGAGCATCGAGGTGACGGTGACCAGTCCGATGGTGGTCACCGCGGCGACGCGCAGTCCGGCGATGATCACCGGCAGTGCCAGGGGCAGTTCGACGCGCAGCAGCAGCCTGCCGCGAGTGAACCCCATGCCGAGCGCGGCCTCGCGGACGTCGGCGGGCACCTGCTGGATCCCGGTGACCACGTTGCGCAGCAGGATCAGCAGCGTGTAGGTGGCGAGCGGGATGACCGCCGTGGCGAAGGTGAGGCCGAAGAACGGCACCAGCAGGGCGAACGCGCCCAGGCTGGGGATCACGTAGAGCGCCCCGGCGCCGGCCAGTGCCACCGGGTAGAACCAGCGCCATCGCAGGGAGAGCACGGCCAGGCCGACGGACACGACCAGGCCGATGCCGAGCGCGGCGGCGGTGAGCCAGAGATGCTCGCCGAGGCGTTGGAGGATGTGGTCGGCGTTGCGTTCCACCCAGCGCCATTCGAACAGCGGCCGCTCGGCGTCGGCCAGCACGTAGTCGCGCACCCGCTGAGCATAGGTGTCCACGGCCGGGAACCGGCCGTTGTTTTCTCACCATGTGGTTTGTGTCGGTGGTCGTCGCTAGGGTCGGGTCGTTGTCGATCTGGAGGGGTGAAGTGATGCGCTGGACACGAACCATGAAGGCGGGCGTGCTGCTGGGGGCGGCCGTGCTCGGCCTGACCGCGTGTGGGGGCGGTGAAAAGCAGGCAGCCCCGAGCAAGGGCGGGGCGCCCATCGTGGTGGCTTCGTTCAACTTCACCGACAGCCAGATCCTTGGCGAGTTGTACGCACAGGCGCTGGAGGCCAAGGGCTATCCGGTCCAGCGCAAGCCCAACATCGGCTCCCGCGAGCTGGTCTACCCCTCGCTGAAATCGGGTGAGCTGCAGTTCATCCCCGAGTACCAGGGGGCTGCGATCAGCAGCGGTTTCAACCAGTCCGCCCCGAAGGACGCCGACTCCGAGCACGCGAAGCTCGCCGAACTGCTCGCACCCTACGGCGTGCAGTTGCTGAACTACGCTCCGGCGGAGAACAAGAACACCTACATCGTCAAGGCGGACGTGGCCAAGGCGCAGGGCCTGACCAAGATCAGCGACCTGAAGAAGCTGGACAAGGTGGTGCTCGGCGGGCCCCCCGAATGCGAGACCCGTGCCAACTGCTTCGTCGGTTTCCGCGACACCTACCACCTGAACGTGACGTTCCAGAGCATCCAGGAGGCGGGCCCGCGTCTCGCGCAGTTGAAGTCCGGCGCCGTCACCGTCATCCCGGTCGACTCGGTGAGCCCGCCCACCGCGGATCCCGCCTTCACCGTCCTGCAGGACGACCTGGGAATCGTGGCGACGGAGAACATCGTGCCCGCGGTGGTCAAGAAGGTGCTCGACGAGCGGGGCGAGGACTTCAAGGCCACGGTGAACGCGGTGAGCGCCAAGCTCACCACCGCGGAACTGCGTGACCTGAACAAGCGGGTCGACGCCGACGGGGACACGGCCGCCGACGTGGCGAAGGACTGGCTCACCAAGCAGGGCCTCGCCTGATTACTAGAGTCGGGGTGAGAGACCACGACTTCGGGGAGAGACAGACATGGCAAAGGTGACGGCCGTCGCGGAACGGACGATCGCGGCTCCGGTGGAGAAGGTGCGGGCGCTCGTCGCGGACTACGCCGACACCCGCCCCAGGATCCTGACCGAGCAGTACCGCGACTACCAGGTGGTCGAGGGGGGCACGGGCGCAGGCACGAAGGCTCGCTGGAAGCTGCAGGCCACCTCGAAGCGGGTACGGGACGTGGCGGCCACCGTGACCGAGCCGGAGCCGGGCACCCTGGTGGAGACCGACGCGAACTCGAGCATGGTCACCACCTGGACGGTGCGTCCGGCGGGTGACCGCAGCCTGGTGCGCATCGAGACCACCTGGCAGGGTGCGAGCGGGATCGGAGGTTTCTTCGAGAAGACCTTCGCGCCCGGCGGGCTCAAGCGGATCTACGACGGGGTGCTCGCCAAGCTCGACGAACTCGTCTGAAACCGGATGTGTGTCCGGACACAAACCGGAATCATCGCCCCGCTTTTGTGGGTTGATGTGCGGTGGAAGGCGGCCCGGTTCCAAGGCCGCCCGCGACGATGACGTTGGGAGTTCGACGGTGAGCACATCGACCAAGGTGACCGAGGTTCGGCTGGCGTCCCGGCCGGTGGGCAGGCCGACACTGGACGACTTCTCCATCGCGGAGGTCGAGGTGCCCGGCCCCGGTCCCGGCGAGATCCTGGTCCGCAACGTGGAGATGAGTGTCGACCCGTACATGCGCGGCCGGATGAGCGCCGCGAAGTCCTACATCGCCCCCTTCGAGGTGGGCAAGGTGATGGACGGTGGTGCGGTCGGCGTGGTACTCGAGTCCACCGTGGACGGTTTCGAGCCCGGTGACCACGTACTGCACGGCTTCGGCTGGCGGTCCCATGCCGTGCTTCCGGCGAAGAAGGCGCACAAGGTGGACCCGGAGGCCGCGCCGCTCGGCGCCTACCTCGGCGTGCTGGGGATGCCCGGCCTGACCGCCTACTCGGGGCTGTTCCGGGTGGCCGAGTTCAAGGAGGGGGACACCGTCTTCGTGTCCGGTGCGGCCGGAGCCGTCGGTTCCGTGGTCGGCCAGCTCGCGAAGCTCCGCGGCGCCAAGCGGGTCATCGGCAGCGCCGGTTCCGCGGAGAAGGTGCGGCACCTCCTGGACGATCTCGGCTTCGACGCCGCCTTCAACTACAAGGACGGTCCCGTCGCCGAGCAGCTCAAGGCGGCCGCGCCCGAGGGCATCGACGTGTACTTCGACAACGTCGGTGGTGAGCACCTCGAGGCGGCCATCGCCTCGGCCAACGTGCACGCGCGTTTCACCATCTGCGGGATGATCTCGGTCTACAACGCCACCGAGCCGCCCGCCGCGCCGCGGAACCTGGCGCAGGTGATCGGCAAGCGCCTGACCATCAAGGGCCACCTGGTCGGCGACCACTACGACCTGCAGTCCCAGTTCCTCGCCGAGGTGGCGCCGCTGGTCAAGCAGGGCAGGCTGCGGTACGAGGAGACCGTGGTGGAGGGCCTCGAGAACGCCCCGCAGGCGTTCATCGACCTGCTCGACGGTGGGAACACGGGCAAGATGCTCGTCCGCCTCTGAACCGCTCCGGACGCCGGGGAGCCGCACCCCTTGGGAAAGGCGGATGCGGCTCCCCTGGTGTGCCGGTCAGGCGGCGGCCGCCGTGCCCCGAGGGAGCACCAGCGGCAGCACGGTGGTCAGTGTGCGCCAGTCCGCGCTGACGACACTGGCGTGATGGGCGGCGAGCAAGGTCACGCGATCCGTGGCCTGCGGGACCGTCGGGTTGGTGCCGTCGATGGCCGGTGACACGTTCTGCGCGTCGGTCATGATCAGGAAGTAGTGGTTGGTGTCGTACCACGACGTGTCGATACCGCCGTCGACGTAGGCGGAGGCGTCGCCGTCGAAGAACACGAACCACGGCCGGATCGAGGAGTCGTACTGCGTTCTGGGGTCGCCGGAGCGGGCGCCGAGGACGCTGGCGAAGGCGGTCGCGTTGCCGAGGGTGCCCGCCGCCTTCAGGTTCTTCAGGTAGGTCGCGTACTCGATGTCCGTGTGCAGGGTGTCGGTCGGGTTGTTGAGCTCGAAGGTGCCGGGGATGACTTCGAGGATCATCTTCCCGGCGAGCGCGTTGCGTGACGGCCAGGCGTTCGCCCGCGCGGCATCGTCCAAAGTGGAGTAGGAGCCGATCAGGTCGCCGGGCCCGAACAGGGCGTCACCCGCGTGCGCCCTGACGTAGGCGTCGAATTCGTCCGGTCCCATGCCGTCGCGGTCGTCGAACCCGGCCTTGAGTTCGATCTTGACCACGATCGGTCCCGCACCCGGATGGGCGGCGAGCCACCAGCGGATGTCGGCGAGGCAGGCGCCGAAGTCCTGGTTGCGGTCACCGGTGTAGAGATTCGAACCGCTCGCCGCCGCGACGCAGTTGTTGTCGTTGCCGAGCGGATTGCTGTGGCTGACCTGCCAGTGCTTGGTGAAGATGTTGTCCCACACGTCGAGTTCGACCATCGATGCGCCGGAGTCGAGAGACTGGGCGAGATAGGTGTAGGCGTCCTTGGTGTAGGTGTTGTGCACGCCGACGGTCGTGGCCTCGGACAGTCTGAGCGTGCCGGTTTCGGCGGCGGTCGCCGGTGGGGCGGCGAGCAGGATCGTGGCCAGCAGGAGCGGGAGTAAGCGGGCGAACCTCATCGGGTCTCCTTCCGTCCGGATCACCCTGACCGACCCACTTAACCAGAAAATGATTCACATCTGGCGGAAAAGTGTACGGCGGGAGGCGCAGGAACGGGAGTCGATCCGCGGCGGACGAATTCTTCCGCCGAATGGCCGAAACTTCCCGGCATGACAACGCTTCCGAAGGCAAGGAGAACGGGAGGCGCGGCCGTCGGCGCCCTGCGCGGGGCGTGGCGCCGCAGCCGCCCGATGGACCGGGTCGCCTACCGGGCCGGGGCCCTGCTGTTCGGCAGTGGCCTGGTCCACCTGGTCGTGCTGGTCGCCTCGGGCACCTCGTGGGAAGGACCGTTGTCCTACCGCAAGGCGATGACCTTCGGCCTGTCGTTCGGGCTGACCGTGGCGACCCTGACCTGGGCGACCTCGTTCCTCCGGATGTCCGCACGCCTCCGGAGCGTGCTGCTCGGCGCGTTCACCGCGGTCAGCGTGGTCGAAGTGGCGCTGGTGACCCTGCAGGTCTGGCGAGGGGTGCCCTCACACTTCAACTTCGAGACCGGCTTCGACACCGCGGTGTCGATGACACTCGCGATGGGGGGCGCGGTGATCATCGCGACCGTGCTGGCGTTCACCGGCGCCGCGCTGCGCCCCGCCGCCGGGTTGTCCGCCAGCATGATCTTCGCCCTGCGGTTCGGCCTGGTCGTGCTGCTGGGCGCACTGGCGGTGGGCGCCCTCATGATCGCCCACGGGGTGGGCCTGGCGCGCGGCGGCGATCCGCAGCTCGCCTACACCACGGCGGGCACGCTGAAACCCGTGCACGCGGTGACCATGCACGCGATCCTGGTCGTGCCCGCCCTGGCCTGGCTGCTGCGGTTCACCGCCTGGCCGGAACGGCGCCGCACCCTCGTCGTCCGCCTGGTGTCCGCGGGTTACGTCCTCGTGATCGCCGCGGTGTGGCTGGTCTTCGGCTGAGTCCGGCTCAGAAGACCACGGTGCGGTTGCCGTGCACGAGAACACGCCGCTCGAGGTGCCAGCGAAGGCCGCGCGCGAGGGTGATCTTCTCGATGTCCCGGCCCTTGCGCACCAGGTCCGGCACCGCGTCGCTGTGGTCCACGCGGATCACGTCCTGCTCGACGATGGGCCCGGCGTCGAGGTTGGCGGTGACGTAGTGGCAGGTGGCGCCGATCAGCTTGACGCCCCGCCGGTGGGCCTGGTGGTACGGGCGGGCACCGACGAACGACGGGAGGAAGCTGTGGTGGATGTTGAGCGCCCGTCCCTGCCAGGCCTCGCACAGCTCCGGCGGCAGGATCTGCATGAACCGGGCCAGCACGATGGCGTGCGGATCGTGCTCGTCCACGAGCTTGCGGACCTCGGCGAACGCCGCGGCCTTGTCGCCAGGGGGGAAGGGCACGTGGTGGAAGGGAATGCCGTGGGCGCGCGTGATCCCGGCGAGGGTGTCGTGGTTGCCGATGACGGCGCTGACGTCCACCTCCAGCTCGCCGGAGGCGACCCGCCCGAGCAGGTCGTAGAGGCAGTGCCCTTCCTTCGACACCAGGATGACCATGCGCCGCCGGGCCCCGGTGTCCTCCACCCGCCAGTTCGATTCGGCGGACAGGGACCGGGCGACCTCGGCGAACCGGGCTCGCAACTCCTCCACGTCGAAGGACAGCGAGTCGGCACGCACCTCCTGCCGGGTGAAGAACCAGCCGGTGTCCGGG
Organism: Amycolatopsis rhizosphaerae; assembly: GCF_007713715.1. Lineage (GTDB taxonomy): Bacteria > Actinomycetota > Actinomycetes > Mycobacteriales > Pseudonocardiaceae > Amycolatopsis_E > Amycolatopsis_E rhizosphaerae. The sequence goes on along the minus strand of NZ_VJWX01000033.1, from coordinate 561 downwards.
TCGGTGTGATAGGCGGCCTCCACGATCCACCCGCCCGCGTCCGCGAGGAACGAGGAGATGCGGGCGACGATGCCGGTGCGGTCGGGGCAGCCGAAGGTGATCACATAACGTCGTTCGGACACGCCCTCATCTTCCTCGCCCGGTTTCACGGGCCCGCGAGCGGCTCCAGTAGCTGGGCGTTTCCGGTGACGACGGCGTGGCTCGGCCGGCGCCAGACCCGGCGGTAGACCGCGTCCGCGGTGCCGGCGATCGTGGTGTCGGCGTCGAGCCCGCCGCCGTGTTCGAGCCGCGGGGGTTCGCCGGGAACCACCCGTACCGTCCAGGTTTGTCCGGCGTCGGCGGCGTGCAGCACGACCGTGCCAGTGACCGTGCCCTCGCGCCAGCGGCCGGCGGTGGGCAGGACCCGGGTGATCAGCTCGTCGATCCCGTCGGCGGCGAAACCGGGGTCGAAGACGAGCGAGGGCACGGCCGAGGCGTCGGCACTGCCGGCGAGCGCGTGCTCGGCGTTCAGCCGGTGGATCGCCGCCTCGTGGGCCTGCCGCCGAGCCCAGGAGCCCGCCG
>NZ_VJWX01000339.1 GCF_007713715.1 Amycolatopsis rhizosphaerae | reverse complement strand
CCACCATGATCTCCCTGTTCCCGTAGCGCACCTGAACCGTGGTGCGACTGCCGTGCGCGTATTTGAGGGCGTTCGTCAAAGCTTCTTGCACCACGCGGTAGGCCGTTGCTTCGGCGCTGCCGGTCGCCTCGCTCCGGCTGCCTTCTTCGGCGAACTCCACCGGCTGACCGGCCTGCCGGGTCTGCTCCACGAGGGTGCGGAGATCGCCTGGGGACGGGCTTCGCCCCTCGGCGTCGTGGTCGGGGTTGAGCAGGTCGAGCAGGTGCCGCAGGTCCGTGATGGCCCGGCGGCCGGAGTCCGTGATGGCGGTCAGGGCCTGGTCGAGGCGCTCGGGAGAGCCGGTCAGGTAGCGCGCCGCTTCGGTCTGCACCACCATCGCGGTCACGTGGTGCGTCACGACGTCGTGGAGCTCGCGGGCGATGCGGGTGCGTTCGGCGGTGCGGGTGGTCTCGGCGACGTGGCGGCGGCGCTCCTCCTCGGCGGCACGGGACTGCCGCAGCCAGCTCCCGATCCCCCACGCGAGAGCCAGCGCCAGGTAGAACGTGACGAACCCGGTGACGCCTTCGGTCGTCTCGTTCCGCGCGAGGGCGATGGCCAGCGGTATGTAGGCCGCCGAAGCCAGGGCCACGGTGGTCCACCGGAACCGGTCCAGGTGGGCTGCCGTGCTGACCAGCGCGAGCGGCAGCGCGGTCCCCGCGACCGTGTGGTAGCCGCGGAGCTGGTCGAGGGCGAAGCCGATCGACACCAGGACAAGGCAGACGGCGGGCCACCGCCTGCGGATGATCAGCGGGAGGCATTCGAGGGCGACCACCACGATGCTCAGCGCGTCCATGGGACGGGCGGGCACGTCCCCGAGTTGCGTACCGTGGTTGTCCAGGGTGGGCACCACCGAAGCCAGGGCGAGCACCAGCGCGAGCGGGGCGTCCCGGACCGTGACGTCGAACCGTCGCCACCGGTCCGTGCCGCGCCGGAGGTCGATCACCCGACGAGGGTAGCGGCAGGGCGGGGATCTCCCCGTGCCGGGCCGGGATCGTGATCCGGTCCGGCACGGGGAGACGGGAAGACCGTCCGGAACGTGCGGGCGAGCAGCGCGGGCCGCCGGGCGGGGGCCGGATCCTGGAAGGGAATCCCACCTCGATCCGGCGGCAGGTGACGCGGCAGGTGACGCAGTGGGCCGGTTATTTCCCGGCCTCCGCGGTGACGCGCTGGATGGCCTGCACGGCGACATCGGGCTGGTCGACGTAGATGTAGTGGCCGCTGTTGGGCGCGGTGGTCGCCTTGCTGTGGCTGGACAATTCGAGCCACTTGCGCTGTCCTTCGGACCACGCCTTTTCCAGTCCGGCCCCGTACTCGGGAAGGGCGGCGAGATAGGGCTGCCCGTGCTGGATCACTTCCACCGGGATGTCGCCGGCGGAATCCACCTTCCCGTCCTGGAAGGCCAGCTTCTCCGGGTTGTCGCCGCCGTAGACCGCGATGCTCTGTGCGCGCAGGTCGGCCGCCGGACCGGTGGCGGACTCCGGGATCAGGGTCTTGGTGTCGGCGATGATGGTCGACGGGGTGGCGTCCATCAGGACCAGCCCCGCGACCCTGTCGCGATGGGCGGGAGCGTACCGGGCGGCGATCAGCCCGCCCAGGGAATGCCCGGCCAGCACGACCGGGTGGCGGCCGGCGACCCGGTCCAGCACGCCGGTGAGGATCTTGCCGGTGCTGTCGAAGCTCTGCGGGCCGTTCGGCTGGTCGCTCGCGCCTTCGCCGAGCCGGTCGTAGGAACAGACCCGGCCCTTTTCGCTCAGCGTCTTCTGGAAGTCGGCCATCTTGTCCAGACCGTCGCCCAGGCCGGGCAGCAGGACGACGACCGGCCGGTCTCCGGCCGCGGCACCCGAACAGGACACGTTCACCGACCGGCCGTCGACGGTGATCTTCACGGTGCCGGAGATCGGATCCGGATCGGAGGTGCGGGCGCTGGCCACGGTCGACGGCGTCGAGGCACCCGCGTCCGAGTCCGAGTCCTCGTCGCATCCGGCGAGCACCGGTCCGCCCACGGCACAGAACAGTGCGACGAAAGCGGTTGCCCTGACATTGCGGAACATCATTACTCCATGAAGGGTATTTCGACGCCATCCGATTCCCGGCGCCGATCCGGATTCCGCAGCCGGAGCGCTGCGGGTGCCCCGAACGCTATCGGCCGGACGGGCCGGGATCATCACCGTGCGGTGGACACCTGCGGGTAGCTCGCACGGGGGACAACGCCACCGTGGCCGGCGGTGACGGGCCCTTTTGGACACGCCGCGACCGGTTCGGTCACTTCCACTTAGGACTCGTGCGGGAATTCCGGACGAGCAACGCCGGGCCGACCAAGGCCCCGAACTCTCCGGAATGGATTCGAGCTCCGCGGCCGGCGCGGAGTGGCTGAACGCGCCCGTCGCCCTTGGTGAAGGGTCAGTAGGGTGGATATCGAGCGCCCGGTCGCGGTAAGCAACGAGAACAGCTCATGGCCCTGTCGACTCCACCGATCGGAGTTCCGCGATGTCTTCTCCCCAACGACCGATCGGGAGCACTTTGAGCGCGGCCCGAACCGTCCTGCTCGGCCTGCAGCACATGCTGATCATGTACACCGGCTGCGTCACGGTTCCCCTCGTGTTCGGCGCCGCCGCCGGTCTCGACGAGCGCACGATCGGGCTGCTGGTCAACGCGGACCTGCTGGTCGCGGGCATCGTCACCGCCGTGCAGAGCCTGGGGCTCAAAAAGGTCCTCGGGCTGCGGATGCCGGTCGTCACCGGTGCGACCTTTTCCGCGCTCACCTCGATGATCCTGATCCAGGGGCAGTACGGCGTGCGGGCCGTCTACGGCGCGATGCTCGCCGCCGGCGTGTTCGGCCTGCTCGTCGCGGTCCCGTTCTCGCGGCTGATCCGCTTCTTCCCGCCGCTGGTCACCGGCGTGGTGATCACTGTCGTCGGGCTTTCGCTGATCGGCACCGCAGGGGGAATGATCGCCGGGCCGGACCCGGCCGCGGCGGACTACGCCTCGATCAGGCGGCTCGCGCCGGCCGCCGCCGTGATCGCGATCATCGTCCTGCTGGCCAGGGTCGGGCGCGGGTTCGTCGGCCGGATCGGGGTCCTGCTCGCGCTCGTCCTCGGTACCGCGCTCGCGGTCCCGTTCGGATTCGTCGACTTCTCCGGGCTCGCCGCGGCCCCGTGGTTCGGGCTGACCAGCCCCTTCCTGTTCGGCGCACCGAGCTTCCCGGTCGCGGCCGTGGTGTCGATGTGCATCGTCATGCTGGTCATCTTCACCGAGTCGACGGCCAGCATCATGGCCGTGGGCGAGGCGACCGGCGATCGGGTCGACAGCCCCCGACTGGCCCGGGGCCTGGCGACGGACGGCTTCTCCGGCCTGCTCGGCGGGGTGTTCAACGCCTTCCTCGACACCGTCTACGCCCAGAACGTCGGCCTGATCGGCATGACCAGGGTGACCAGCCGCTACGTCACCGCGGTGACCGGTGCCATCCTCGTCGTGCTCGGCCTGGTGCCGAAGATCGGCGGACTGGTGGCCGCGCTACCCGGCCCGGTCATCGGCGCCGCGAGCCTCGTGCTGTTCGCCATGGTCGCCATGGTCGGCATCTCCACCCTGCGCCGAGCCGAACTCGACCACGGCCACAACCTCACCATCGCCGCGACCGCGCTGGGCGTCGGCCTGCTGCCGGTCTTCGTGCCGCACTTCTACCACGCCTTCCCGGCCGCGGTTCAGGTCATCGCCGGCAGCGGGATCATCGACGCCGCCGTGGTCGCCTTCGGGCTCAACCTGCTGTTCAACCACACCGGCCGGAAACCGGCCGCCGAGGACACCGAGAGCGGCACCGACGGGGCCGGAGCGGGGAACTAGCCGACCGTGAGGAAGGCGTCGTGGTCCACGAAGTAGGCGATCGCGCGGAGGGTGAGCTCCGTGGACGGGTCGCCGATCTGCTGCCGGAGATTGCCGAGGATGTCCTCGATCTCTTCCTTCAGCAGCGCCGTGTTCCAGTCGCGCTCGGCCGCCTCGGGCGGCACGTCCTCGTCCTCGTCGAGATCGGCACTGTCCGCGACCAGGCAACCGTCTCCGGGGGAGGAGGGCCCGCTCCCGAAACACACCATGTCGCTGCGCCGCAAGGACGGCAGCGCGCCCAGAACCTCGCCCCAGGTCGTCAGCCAGGGCCTGGCCTCATCGGTACCGGTCATCGGCGCCGGCCACCTCCCCAATTCTCCATGCCGCCGCGGCCACCCGGGTGGAGCGACCCCTGGACGGGGCCGGGCCCCGCGTGGTGCGCCCGGGGAACGAGCTGCAGTGTGCCCGGCCGGTTGGCTTCGTGGTGCCAGGTTAGATCCTCGTGCGGGGAGGTGCGCGGGAAGGCCCCACGGGGTCCCGGCTTCACGTTGTCGACAATGCCCGGGTACTGCTCGTTCATGGCCTTCGCGAAGGCCGGATCGGATTCGAAGGCGGCGTGCAACTGGCGGTTGCCGACCGCGAAATGGTGCTTGTCGCTGCGGCCGGGGAAGTCCTTGGCGGGGTCGAGCTGGGCCTCGTAGGCCACCGAATAGGCGGGGCTGCTTTCCGGCCGCTCCGGCAGCGGGGGGTCGCAGCTCTCCGCCAGTCCCAACGGGTCGATCCAGTGCCAGGGGTTGCGCACATAGCCGCTCGGGTTCGGGCCACCGGCCAGTCCCAGCGGATCCTTGCTGCAGTAGCGCCCGGAGACCGGATCGTAGTAGCGCTGGAAGTTGTAGTGCAGGCCGGTCTCCGGATCGTGGTACTGACCGGGAAAGCGCCAGGGTGTCGAAGCGGTGTTCGTCACCTCCCCCAATGCCGTGCCCCACAACGTGGTGGCGGAGCGCCAGGCCGTGTTGCCCGACGGGTCGACCAGTTCCGTCGGCGTTCCCACCAGGTCGGTGACGATCGAGTAGAACCGGCTGTCCACCCATTCCCGCGAGCCCTGCGGATCCGGAACGCGTTCGACCTGCGTCGCGGGCCGGTAGCTGCGGGGCTCGTAGTTCCAGCTGACCGCCAACCCGGAGCCGTGGGTCTGCTCCGCGATCGCCGTGCCGTCCCAGGAGAAGTCGACCTGTTCGAGGAGGAGGCCGTCCGGGGCAAGCCGCTGCTTGGCGATGCGGCGCCCGAGCGCGTCGTAGAGATAACGCCAGCGCGTGCCGTCCGGGGTGATCACGGCGGTCAGGCGGTCCTCGGCGTTCCAGGAATAGCGCCACACGGCGGGCTTCGCGGAGAGCCGCTTGCGCGTCCGCAGCACCACCCGCCCCTGTGCGTCGTGCCCGTAGCGGACATCGGGCGATGCGGCGAGATTGCCCGCCCGGTCGTAGGCGTAGCTCTCGGTGAACCCCGGTCCTTCGACGCCGGTCACTCGGCCGGCCGGGTCGAGGTCGAAGGACCGCGTGCCGTCCCGGTCGACGACCGCCGAGAGCAGGCCGCCGGGCCCGTACCGGTATTCGCGGCGGCGGATCGGGCGAGCGGTCGCGCGCCCGCCGGCCACTGTGGACAGTGTCTGGGCCGTCATCCGGTCGGCGATGTCCCAGCTCTGCGCGAGGATCGTGCCGGTGTCGAGCAGGCGCTCGGTCTCGCGGCCCGCCGGATCGTATCCGAAGGAGACCGTTCGCCCGCCGGTCCGCAGCGCGACGGGCTGATGCCGCGCGTCGAAACTCCATTCGCTCTCGGCGCCGGTCGGGGTGCGGCGGTACACCCGGCGGCCGAGCACGTCGTAACGCGAGGAAACGGTCCGCCCGTTCACGGTTTCGGCCAGGACACGGCCCAGCAGGTCGCGCTCGAAGACCACGTCGGCGTGTGCGTTCACCGCGCGCACCATCCGGCCGATGGCGTCGAACTCGAACCGCGCGGTGTCGTCGGACGTCCGCTGTTCGACGACGTGGCCCCGAGGGTCGCGCACGTAGTCGACGGCTTCACCGGCTCCGTTGACCCGCCGGACGAGTTGCCCGGCCGCGTCGTAGTGGTAGACGAGCTCGCGTCCGTCGAAATCCCGCTCCCGGACCAGGTTCCCGGCCGCGTCGTAGTCGTAGTGCCAGACCTGGCCCACGGGGTTGATCACCTCGGCCAGCCGGAGCTCCCGGTCGTAGCGGAACTCGGTGCGAGCGCCGTCGGGGTCGATCTGCGCCGCGGGGAGGTCGAAATGCGTGGTCAGCATCCTGGTGACGCGGCCGTCCGCGGTGACGTGTTCGACCCGGTTGCTCTCGCCGTCGTAACGCCAGTGTTCGGTGGCACCGCCCGGATCCGTGCGGGTGAGCATCTCGCCCTCCACGGTCCAGGTGAAGCGCGTGACGCGCCCGAGTTCGTCGGTGACGCTCGCCAGCCTGCCGAACTGGTCGCGGGATCCCCGCGTGGTCGCGCCGAGCGGATCCGTGACCGCGATCGGCAGGCCGGCGGCGTTGGTGACAAGGCTCCGGGCGTTTCCCATCGCGTCCACAACGGACGTGAGGTGGCCGCGCTCGTCATAGCCGAACCGGGTCCGGGCACCGAGTGGATCGATGGTCTCGACGCGGTTCCCCCGCCCGTCGTAGCGGTGGCGCCACACCGCGCCGTTCGGGTCGACCACCGTGGCCGGCAGACCGAACTCGTTGTACTCGGCCAGTTCCTGGGTGCCATCGGGCCGGGTGACGGTCGTGAGGTTGCCGGCCTCGTCGTAGGTGTAGCGGGTGACTCGCCCGAGCGCGTCGGTGACGGCGGCGAGGCGGTCGTACCCGTCCCACTCGCGGAGCACCTGGTGGCCGAGCGGGTCGATCTCCCGGACGATCTGATAGGCCTCGTTGTAGTGGTAGGTGCTGGCGTTGCCGAGCGCGTCGGTGTAGACGGTGACCCGGTTTTCCGTGTCGTAGAGCCAGGTACCGGTCAGCGCGCCGCCGGAGCCCTCGGTACGGACCACGCGGCCTCGTCCGTCGTACTCGTACCGGTACCACTCGCCGTTGCGGTCCTGCCAGCGGGTGATGCGGCCGGCCAGGTCGTAGTCGAACAGCATCGGACGGTCCGAGGAGTTCAGCACCTCGGCCAGCTGCCGCCGCTCGTTGTAACGGAACCGCTTCAGCACAATGTCGGTGTCGGTGACGGTGCGGGTGTCCCGGTCCTGCTCCTGGTTCTGGTCCGCGAGCAGCCGCAGCCCGGTGACCAGGCCGTCCGCGGTGTCCACGCCGATCCGGTACCCCCCGGAATGAACGATCTCGACCGGTGAGCCGGCGCTGTCGTAACGGAATTCGATGCGGTTGCCGTTGCGGTCGGTGATCTCCGCGACCGGCCGCACCGGCGCCTGGGTGGGCTGGAAACTCAGGACCTGGTTGCGCTCCGGTCGGTTGATGCGGTACGTGCCGTCGTCCGCGCGTTCGAGCGGCCAGCGCGGCCCGGCTGCCGGGAGGACCGGATGGCCGTTCGCGCCGGGGAGGGGATAGCGCAGCCGCGCGCCGTCTTCGTCGGCGAAGTAGATCGCGTCGTCTTCGATTTCGATGCGCTGGTCCAGTGTGGACGCCCAGCTTCGGCCGAACCAGCGGCCGACGCGGTAGTCGGAGAAATGGGTCCGCCGGAGCACCAGTGGCAGCACGCCGGGCAGTTCGAGATCCGTCTGGCCCATGAACATCTGACCGGTGGTGAGGTCCACCGGGTCCCCGGAGCCGGGGGCGCACTGCTTCTGCCGTCCGTCGGCCTGCGGGTCGCCGCTGTTCTCCTTCATCGACGGGTCCCCGCCTGCGCCCTCGTGGGAGGGAGGCGTGCCGTCGCCACCCGCCGACGCCGATGGCGGGTCGGAAGGGTGGTCTCCGGCACTGGTGGTGGGGGCATCCTCGCCCGCGGGGGTGG
>NZ_VJWX01000338.1 GCF_007713715.1 Amycolatopsis rhizosphaerae | reverse complement strand
GTCCAGGTGTGTGCAGTAGACGTGGACGACCGTGCCGCGGACGTTCACCGCGACCTCGGCGAAGCCGGGGGCCGGGGCAGGCACCGGATCGGGCACCTGGGTGGACAGCCGGGTGATTTCGTGGTTCTCCGCCGACAGCACCGGGTAGCGGCTCAGCACGGCGACCCCGAACCGGCGCCGGGGGGCACCGGCCGCGGCGGGGTCGAGGTCGTAGATCGGCGCGAAGAACACACGCATCCCCAGGCGGTTCGCCAGTTCCCTGGCCTCGTCGGTGAAGTCGCTGCGCGCACCCCAGTGGACGTCGACCTCCTGCAGGCCGACCACGTCGGCATGCAGCGAGCGGATCGCCTCGGCGGTCCGGTCGAGGTCGAAGACGTCGTCCTCGCCGGCTCCGGCGTGGATGTTGTAGGTGGCGACGGTCAGCGGAACCTCGCGGACCTCGCGGGCCTCGTGCGCCTGCGCGGGCACGGGCGCGGCCAGTGTGGCCGCGAGGGCGAGTGCGGACAGGAGCGCACCGATCGGGAGTCTCATATCCCCGCACCCTACGAACCCGGCGTGACCACCGCTCCCCCTTTCCGTGACGATCCCCCGTCTTCCCGGTGAAGGCGCACCCCACGACAGCCAATACTTGAAGACTTGCTAATATCTGCAATTGCTAAAGTCACTCCGGAGGGAGCGAGGGTGAGCAAGCCCCTCTACCAGGCCAAGGCCGAGTTCTTCAAAACACTGGGACATCCCGCCCGCATCCGGGTTCTCGAACTGCTCAGCGAGCGCGAGCACGCGGTGGCCGAGATGCTGGCCGACATCGGCATCGAAGCGACGAACCTGTCGCAGCATCTGGCGGTGCTGCGCCGCGCGGGTCTCGTGGTGACCCGCAAGGAGGGTTCCACGGTCTTCTATTCGCTGACCAGTCCCCACATCGCGGAGTTCCTGCTGGTGGCGCGCCGGATCCTCACCGGTGTGCTCACCGGGCAGGCGGAACTGCTGGCGGAGATGCGGGTCCCGGCGGACACGGCCGAGCGGAGCGAGTAGTGCTGGCCCTGTGGCGCAAGATCCGCCGCCACGGCACGGTGGCGGAACCGGCTCCGCCGCGCCCCGAGGGTGGGCGACCGCCCGCGGCGAAGGCGCTGGGCGGCTCGATCCAGGTGCGGCATGTCGACGCCGGTTCGTGCAACGGCTGCGAGGTCGAGATCGCCTCAGCCTTCGGGCCGGTCTACGACGTGGAACGCTACGGGGTCCGCCTGGTGGCCTCGCCGCGGCACGCGGACGTCCTGCTGGTGACCGGGCCCGTGACCCGCAACATGGCCGAACCGCTGCGGCGCACCTACGAGGCGCTGCCCGGCCCCAAGCTCGTGCTCGCCCTCGGCGACTGCGCGCGGAACTGCGGCCTGTTCGCCGGGGCCTACGGGGTCATCGGCCCGGTGTCCGACGTGATCCCGGTGGACCTGGAACTGTCCGGCTGCCCGCCCCGCCCCGAAGCGATCGTCGAGGCCCTGCGGAAGCTGACCGGCCGATGACCGCGGCGGCGGCGAGCTTCGCACTGGCGGTGGCGCTCGGGGCGCTCACCTCACTGTCCACTGTGGCCGCTTCGCGCCGAGTGCGGCCGGTCGTGGGCGGGCTGGGCACCGCGCTGGCCGGGGCCGCCGGGCTGGCCTCGGGCATCGCCGTCCTTTCCGGACAGTCGTTCTCCGTGTCCTGGCAGGGTCTGCTGCCGCTGTCCGGGGTCGCCTTCACCGCCGACCCGCTCGCCGCGCTGTTCCTGGTGGCCACCGGCGGGGTGGCGATCGCGGCCGGGATCTACGGCATCGGCTACGCCCGCGACGATCTGGCCTCCCGGCCCCCGCAGGCGGTGTTCCCCCTGTTCGTGGTGGCGATGCTGCTGGTGCCCGTCGCCTCGACGGTGGGCACCCTGCTGGTCTGCTGGGAACTGATGGCGCTGGCCTCGCTGGCGCTGGTGCTCGCCGAACACCGGCGCCGCGACGAGGTGGCGTCGGCGGGCCGCTGGTACGCGGTGATGACGCACCTCGGTTTCCTGGCCATCCTCGCCGGATTCGCCGTCCTCGCCGCGCACGCCCCGGCCGATTCCTTCGACGGCCTGCGGCAGGCGCACCTTTCCCCGCACATCCGGGATCTGGTGTTCGTGCTGACGCTGGCGGGCTTCTCCTCCAAGGCGGGCATCCTGCCGCTGCACGCGTGGCTGCCCCGGGCCCATCCCGAGGCCCCCAGCCATGTTTCGGCGCTGATGTCGGCGGCGATGGTGAACCTCGGCGTGTACGGGATCGTGCGCACCGGATTCGACCTGCTCGGCGGCGGTCCGCGCTGGTGGTGGCTGGTCACGCTGACCCTGGGCGCGCTTTCCGCGATCCACGGGATGCTCCAGGCGGCCATGGGCACCGACCTCAAACGCCTTCTGGGGTACTCGACGACCGAGAACATGGGGCTGGTCCTCGTCGGCGTCGGCGCGGCGGGCCTGTTTTCGTCCACCGGCCACCGGGAACTCGCCGGTCTCGCACTGGCCGCGGCGCTGTTCCACGTCCTCGGCCACGCCGCCTTCAAGACCCTGCTGTTCCTCGCCGCCGGTTCGGTCCTGCACGGGACCGGGACGCGCGACCTCGACGCGCTCGGCGGCCTGCGCCGCCCGATGCCGTGGACCACGGCGCTGTTCGGGGCCGGGGCGCTCGCCGCGTCGGCGCTCCCGCCCGGCACCGCCTTCGTGTCCGAATGGCTGCTGCTGCAGGCGCTGGTGCACGGCCTGCCCGCGGGCGGGGCCCCCACCGCGATCGCGATGCCGCTCGCGGTGGCCTCGATCGCGCTGACCGCGGGACTGGCGGTGGCCACGTTCGTCAAGGCGTTCGGGGTCGGTTTCCTGGCCAGGCCGCGCGGCGAGGGCGCGGTGCGGGCGCACGAAAGCCCGCCCACGATGCTCATCGGCATGGGACTGGCCGCGGCGGTCGCGGTCGTGCTGGCCCTGGTGCCGTCGCTGGTGCTGCCCGCCGTGGGCCGGGCCGCCGGGCTCGGCGATCCGGCCGCCGCCGGGCTGGTGACGGTGCGGCTCACCGCGGTCGCGGGCTCGCTGTCCCCGCTGCTGCTCACCGCGGGCCTGCTCGGCGCCACCGTGGCGCTGGTGGCGGCCCTGCGGGCCGTCGGCGCGCGGCGCGCCCGGCAGCCGGCCCGGCTGTGGGACTGCGGCGCGGGACCGCTGACCGCGCGGATGGAGTACACCGCGACCTCGTTCGCCGAGCCGCTGCAACGCGTCTTCGACGACGTCGTGCGACCGGAGACGGACGTGGACGTCAGCCACTACGAGGAATCCGCGTACCTGGTGTCCGCGGTGGCCTACCGCCGCAAGGTGCCGGACCGCATCGAACGGCGGTTCTACCGGCCGGTGCTCGACGGTGTCGCCCGGTGGGGGCAGGCCGGGCGGTGGCTGGCCAACGGCAGCGTGCACCGCTACCTGGGTTACGGGTTCTACACCGTGGTCGCGGTCCTGATCGTGCTGGCGGTGACCCGATGAGCGCCGGGGTGGTCTCCGCACTGGTCGTCGGCATCGTGCAGCCCCTGCTCGTGGTGGCCGGGGCGCCGCTGCTGGTCGGCCTGATGCGCCAGGTGCGGGCCCGGCTGGAGGGCCGCGCGGGTGCCGGGGTCGCCCAGCCGTGGCGCGATCTGCGGAAGCTGCTGCTGCGCAAGGAAACCTTCACCCCGAACGGCACCACCGAGGTGTTCCGGCTGGCCCCGCTCGTGCTGGTGGCGACCACGCTGGTGGTGTCGGTGGTCGTGCCGTTCGTGGCCACGGCCTCGCCGGTGCCCCCGGTGGCGGACCTGTTCGCGGTGGTGGCCCTGCTCGCACTGGGCACCGTCGTGCTGGCGCTGGCGGGACTGGACACCGGGACCGCGTTCGGCGGGATGGGCGCCAGCCGCGAGATGACGATCATCGCGCTGGTCGAGCCCACCCTGCTGGTGTCGATCTTCGCGCTGTCCGTGCGGGTCGGCTCGACGAACCTGTCGGCCATCGTGTCCTCGACCGTGCACGACCCGGCCCGCGTGATCTCGCCGGTGAGCCTGCTGGCGCTGGTCGCGCTGGCGGTGGTGATCGTCGCCGAGACGGGGCGGCTGCCGGTGGACAACCCGTCCACGCACCTGGAGCTGACGATGATCCACGAGGCGATGGTGCTCGAGTACGCGGGCCCGGACCTCGCACTGGTCGAACTGGCCTCGGCGATGCGGCTGACCGTGTTCCTCGGTCTGTTCGCGAACCTGTTCGTGCCGTGGGGGATCGCGACCAGTGCGGCCCCGCTCGCCCTGCTGGCCGGAATCGGGGCGGTGGTGGTCAAGGTCGGCGTGCTCGGGACGGCGCTGGCGCTCGGCGAGGTGTTCCTCGCGAAACTGCGGCTGTTCCGGGTGCCCGAGTTGCTCGCCGGGTCGTTCCTGCTGTCCCTGCTGGCCGTCGCGGCCTCGTTCTTCCTGGCGTGAGGGGGCTGTTGTGACCGAAACGCTGTATGTGCAACTGCTGGACCTGACCTGCGGCGCGCTGCTGCTGACCGCGGTGCTGATCCTCTGGCGGCGCGAACTGGCGATGATCATCCGGGTGTTCGCGGTGCAGGGGGTGGCGCTGGCGGCCCTGGTCGCGGTGCTCGCCGCGAAGGAGCGTTCGCCGGAACTGTGGGCGGTGGCGGCGGGCCTGCTCGTGCTCCGCGCCGGCATCCTGCCGCGCCTGCTGCGCCGGGCGCTGACCAGGGCCAAGGCGGCGCCCCGGGAAACCCGGCCGCTGGTCAACGTGGCGGCGTCGCTGCTGGCCGCGGCCGTGCTCACCCTGCTCGCCTACGCGGTGTCCCAGCCGCTGGTGAAGCTCGCGCCCTCGGCCGCGACGCAGGCGATCCCGGTCGGTCTCACCGTGGTGCTGATCGGTCTGTTCGTACTCGTCACGCGCCGCCGCGCGCTTTCGCAGCTGGTCGGTTTCCTGTTGCTGGACAACGGGATCACCGCCGTCGGTTTCCTCACCACGGCCAGCCTCGGGCTGCTCGCCGAGGTGGGGATCTCGCTCGACCTGCTGCTGATCGCGCTGGTACTGCAACTGCTCGCGACCCGCATGCGGGAGACCTTCGGCGGCACCGATCTCGACGAGCTGAGGGAGCTGCACGACTGATGCCCACCCTGTTCCTGCTCGCCCCGGTCGCGATCCCGGTGCTCGCCGCGCTAGCCTATGCCGGGCTGGGGTGGCGGCTCGCGACGGCGTGGACCGCCGCCGCGAGCGCCGCACTGGTCCTGGCCTCCGGGGTCGTCATCGCCGTCGGAGTCGCGCGGACGGGGCCGCGCGAGGCCCTTTCCGGGTTCCTGCGGGCCGACGCCCTGTCGGCGTTCATGCTGCTGGTGATCGGCGTGGTGGCACTCGTGGCCGCCGCCGCCACCCCGTCCTACCTGAGCGGTGAACGGGCGGCCGGGCGGCTGAGCGCCCGCATCGCCACCCGGCACAGCGTGCTGGTGCAACTGTTCCTCGCCACCATGACCCTCGCCGTGCTCGCGGCCGACCTCGGCGTGGTGTGGGTGGCGATCGAGGGCGCCACGATCGTCACCGCGCTGCTGGTCGGGCAGGACCGCACGCGCACGGCCGTCGAAGCGGCGTGGAAGTACGTGGTGATCTGCTCCACCGGTATCGCGCTCGCCCTGCTCGGAGCGGTCGTGCTGAACTACGCGGGCGCACGGGCGGGCGCCGGGCTCGACCTCGCCGCGCTCACCGCGCACGCCGCCGCCCTCGACCCCGGTGTCACCCGCATCGCCGTGGTGCTGCTGGTGCTGGGCTTCGGTTCCAAGGCCGGGCTCGCCCCGCTGCACGCCTGGCTGCCCGACGCGTATTCGCAGGCTCCGCCGCCGGTTTCGGCGCTGATGTCGGGCGCGCTGCTGCCGGTGGCCTTCTCCGCGATCCTGCGGGTCAAGGCGATCTCCGATATCGCGCTCGGCCCGGCGTTCCTGCGCACGCTCCTGGTCGTGATGGCGCTGGCCTCGCTGGCGCTGGCCGCCTCGCTCCTGCTCGCCCAGCGCGACTACCGGCGCATGCTGGGCTACTCCAGCATCGAGCACGCCGGGCTGATGGCGCTCGGCGCGGCGATCGGCACCCCGCTCGCGCTCGCCGCGGTGCTGCTGCACATGCTCGGGCACGGGCTGGCCAAGGGCGTGCTGTTCGTCGGCGCCGGGCGGATCCGGCAGCTCACCGGCAGCGGGGCCGTCGGCAAGGTGCGCGGGCTGGCGGTGCGCTCCCCGCTGCTGGCCGGTTGCTTCGGCCTCGGCGTGCTGGCCCTGATCGGGCTGCCCCCGTTCAGCCTGTTCGCCAGCGAACTCGGCATCGTCCGGGCGGGTTTCGCCGGCGGGCTCGGCGCGTTCACCGCGGTGGCGCTGGCACTGGTCCTGGTGATCGGCGCCGCACTGGTCAACCACACCAGCCGCATGCTCTTCGGCCCCGCACCCGAAGGGCCCGGGGCCGCCGCCGCACCGTCCCGCCTCCCGGTCGCGGTCGCGGCCGCGCTCGTCGGCGGGCTCGCCCTCGCCGCCGCGCTCGGCGTAGCGGCCGGGCCGCTGACCACCCTGCTGCACCTCGCCGCCAACACCCTCTCCGGGACGACACCATGACGCCCCAGGCGCACCGCGAAACCCGCCACCTGTCCGCCGCCGAGCTCCCGGAACAGGTGAAGTCCTTGCTCGGCACCGGTTTCCGGGTCGCGCTGGTCGCCGGTCATGACGACGGTGACGGCCTGCGCGCGGTGTACGTGTGCACCGCGGCCGGTCCCGACCGGCGCGTCGAACTGCACGTCCACCTCGACCGTGACCGGCCCCGCGTGCCGACCCTGGCCGGGCTGTCCTTCCCGGCGGGCCGGTTCGAGCGCGAGATGCGGGACCTGTTCGGCATCGTGCCGGAGGACCACCCGCTCCCCCGCCGTCTCGTGCGCCACTTCCACTGGCCGCGCGGCTGGTATCCGATGCGTTCGGACGCGGGCAACCCGCCGGAGTTCGGCGCGGTGGACGGCCCCTATCCCTTCCGCACGGTGGAGGGCGACGGTGTGTACGAGATCCCGGTGGGCCCGGTGCACGCGGGGATGATCGAGCCGGGCCACTTCCGCTTTTCGGTGGTCGGCGAGACGATCCTCAACCTCAAGGCCCGGCTTTGGTTCGTCCACAGAGGACTGGAACGGCTGTGCCAGTCCCGTCGCCCGGAGGAGGTCCTGCCACTGACCGAACGGGTCAGCGGGGACACCTCCGTGGGACACTCGCTCGCCTTCTGCCTGGCCGTCGAGGAGGCGTACGGGATCACCGTGCCCGAGGACGCGCAGCGCGTCCGGGCGATCCTGCTGGAGCTGGAACGGCTCTACAACCACGTCACCGATCTCGGCGCGCTCTGCAACGACACCGGCCACAGCATCCTCAACAACCAGGCCGGGCGCGTGCGCGAACAACTCCTGCGCCTCAACGAACACGTCAGCGGGGACCGGCTGCTGCGCGGTGCTCTCCGCCCCGGCGGCGCGGCCCTCCGCCGCGAACCCGACGCCCATGAGCTGACCGCCCTCGGCACCGATGTCGCCGAGATCGTCGCACTCGCGCTGGGCAACAGCGTGGTCGCCGACCGGTTCACCGGCACCGCCGTGCTCACCCGCCGGCAGGCCGAGGACCTCGGCACTCTCGGCTACGTCGCGCGGGCCAGCGGGCTGCGCGCCGACGCCCGCGCCGATCATCCCTTCACGGACACCGGTTTCGTCCGTCCCGTGCACGCCGTGACCAACGGCGACGTGCTGTCCCGCTTCCAGGTCCGCGCCGACGAGGTGGCGCACTCGATCGCACTGATCGCGAGCC
>NZ_VJWX01000337.1 GCF_007713715.1 Amycolatopsis rhizosphaerae | reverse complement strand
GTGCTGAACGCCTCGGGAAAGCCGCCGGCCTCCTCCCACGGCAGGCCCTCCGGCACGGGCAGGAGGAGATCGGCCGGAACCGTGATCCGCTCGGCGTGCCCGCCGCCGCCCACCAGTGCCATCACCCGGTCCCCGGGCACAACCCCGGTGACACCGGGTCCGACCTGCTCGACCTCGCCGGCGACCTCCAGGCCGGGCACGTCGGCCGGCCATCCCGGGGGCGCCGGGTAATCCCCTCGTGCCTGCTGCAGGTCAGCGGCGTTGAGCCCGGCGGCCCGCACGCGGACCACCACCGTCCCCGGTCCCGCGACCGGCTCCGGACGCTGCTCCAACCGGAAGGTTCCGTGGGCATCGATCATGACGGTTTGCATGAGCGCACTGTATGCCCGTTATCTCCGGGCTTCAGGTGCCTCGATGCCACCGGCCGGTACCGAGCGGCGTGACAATGCCGCGGTCAGGCCCAGGAACCAGATCATGCCCAGGTACCGGCCGACGGGGAGCAAGGGCGTGGCGGCTTTCCACAGCAGGGAAAGCATCGACAGCGCCGACAGAGTAGCCACGGCGA
This sequence comes from Amycolatopsis rhizosphaerae, assembly GCF_007713715.1. Taxonomy (GTDB): domain Bacteria; phylum Actinomycetota; class Actinomycetes; order Mycobacteriales; family Pseudonocardiaceae; genus Amycolatopsis_E; species Amycolatopsis_E rhizosphaerae. The sequence continues at coordinate 7,330 of NZ_VJWX01000337.1, read as the reverse complement.
GACCGAGCCAGTTGAGCCACCGGGGCAGGCTGGTGGCCGTGCGGGCAGCGGCCGCGACAGCGCCGACCAGGATTCCCGTGGTGGCAACCTGCCCGGCGGCACCGGTGATGAAGCTCAGGTCCATGACGGCCCGGTAGACGGGCAAGTCGTTCCCGGTGGCGGGAAGCGACAGAATCCACTGAACGCTCGCGGAGAGCAGCAGAAAAGCGGCGGCCACGGTGCCGGCGGCGCGCGCCAGTGCGGCATGGGCGCCGCACCCGGCGCGGTGCGCGTAGTCGGCGGCGAAGCCCGCGAAGACCAGCAGCGCCAGTGCGCTCATGGCTTGGCAAAAGGCCGCGACAGGAACGGTTCCGTGACCGGCGGTGGCCAGGTAGCGGGCAACCTCCGCATCGGTGGAGTAAGGCGTCACCACGGAAGCCCCCCTGGTCTGCCCCAGGAGGCCCGGCAGCACCAGTGAAGCGACGAAGAACAGCACGTAGCACGCTGCGGCCAACGCGCCGGACCGGGCGCGCGGCGAGATCTCGGGTATGGGCACGGTTCTCCTCGATTCTTGCTTTGTTGTCCGCATTGGACACAACCGGTATTCAGGCCATTGGCGGGATCCGCCGCTGTCCGGAAGCGGTCATGCCAGGCATGGTGCCCACCGGGAGGGCCTGGCCGCGTCGCGTCGCCGCAGTATCTCGGCGTACTCCAGGCGTTGTACTCCCCCGGGAGTATCGGCGAAATGCGCTTCAGGGACGACGCACCCAAGAAGCACGGCGAGGAAGATGAACCAGGTGGGACGCCGCCGCGACATCGCTGTGCCCGACGCGGAATCCGAGACCGGAAGACGAATCGGGCCTGCCCGCTCCCTGCCGCGCCGCGGCGACGTGCTGCTCGCAGCGGTTGTCACCACGGTCGGCGTGGCCATGGAACTCGCGACGTACCACCGGCTGCCCTGGGTACCGGGAGGTCTTGTCGCCGCGGCCGGTGGCGCCTGCGTCGCCTGGTGGCGGGTCAGGCCGACCGCGGCCCTGCTGGCGGTGTTCCTGATGTATGTGGCCGACACGGTGCTCGGCGTAATGCCGGTGCCGGTGTTCTTCCCGCTGCTCATCACCTTCGTTGCCGCGGTCGTCTTCGGGGATCGGCGGGTGGCCCATGCGGTGCTGGTTGCCGGATACCTCGTGGCCGTCGACGTTCCGGTACCGGGCTGGCGTGCGCCGACGGTGACGTCCGCGGCCGGCCTGGCCGCATGGTTTCTGGTGCTGGCCGCGAGTGCGGAGATCATCCGGGCCCGACGGCAGGCCCGCCGCGCGCAGGCGGCCGAGCTGGCCACCGAAGCTCAGGCCCGCCAGGAGCAGGCCCTGCGGCGTGCCGGGGAAGAACGCCTGCGGATCGCGCGCGATCTGCACGACGTGCTGGCCCATCAGCTGGCGCTGATCACGGTCCAGGCCAATGTCGGCCTCACGCTGTTGCCCCGCGATCCGCGCGCCACCGAGCAGGCCTTGACCGCGATCAAGGACGCGGGGAACTCCGCCCTGGGCGAGCTGCGCAGCGTGCTCGACACCCTCCGCGCGTCCGACGACGCGCAGACGCCACCTCGCCCCAGCCCACGGATCTCCCGCAGCGGCGACCTCGTGGAGTTGTTCGAAGGGGCGCGTGCGGCGGGCCTGGGCATCGAGGCGCACACCGACGGCGCCCTGCCACCACTGCCCACCCCCGTGGACCAGGCCGCGTACCGGATCATTCAGGAGGCGGTCACCAACGCGATCCGGCACGCGGGCGCCGGCACCGGCATCGCGGTACACCTGGCGTGCCGCACCGGGCGGCTGGAGCTGACCGTGACCGACGACGGCGCGGGGTCTCCGATCACCCAGGCGCCCGGCGGCCGCAACGGGTTGCCAGGCATGCGCGAGCGCGCCATCGCTCTCGGCGGGACGTTCACCGCAGGCCCCCTGCCCGGCCGTGGTTACCGGGTCGTCGCGGCTCTGCCGATCCGGGAGGACGCGGCATCGTGACCGCACATACTGCCGCGCCCATCCGCGTCGTGCTCGCCGATGACCAGGCACTGCTGCGCGCGGGAGTGCGGTTGCTGCTGGAGACCCAGCCTGACCTCACCGTGGTCGGCGAGGCCGAGGACGGTGAGGCCGCCGTCGCCCTCGTGACCCGCCTGCTGCCGGACGTGGTCCTGATGGACATCCGCATGCCCGGCCTCGACGGGCTGGCCGCCGCGCGCCGCATCACCGCCGATCCGGGACTGTCCGGCACCCATGTCGTCATCCTGACCACGTTCGACCTCGACGAGTACGTGTTCGAGGCGCTGCGGCTGGGAGCAGCCGGTTTCCTGGTCAAGAACAGCGAACCCGACGAACTCGTGCGTGGGGTGCGCGCCGCCGCGGCCGGGGACGCTTTGCTGGCACCCGGAGTCACCCGCAGGCTGATCGCCGAGTACGCCCGGCGCGCCAAACCGGCGCACGCCGCCGCCGCGGGCCTCGCCGCCCTCACCGAACGGGAACGAGAAGTGCTGGTGCTGGTGGGACTGGGCCTGTCCAACGACGAGATCGCCGCCCGGCTGGTCGTCAGCCCCTTGACGGTGAAGACCCACGTGTCCCGCACCATGACCAAACTCGCTGTGCGCGACCGGGTGGGGCTGGTCGTGCTCGCCTACGAAACCGGCCTTGTGCGCCCGGGCTGGGTCGTGGGCTGACCGCCCTGCCTACTCCCGGGAGAGTACCCGGGAAGCCTTCCCACGGGCGACGCCTCCACCCGCCCGGCATCCGCATCATGACCGCATGGCCCCGCGACGAAGCCGTGGAACCCGGCAGATCACCCTCATCGCGCACCTGGTGTCCTCCCTCGGCTGGCTGGGACTGGACATCGTGCTTCTCACCCTGGGCACCCACGCCGCCACACATCCCGGCGACCGTCACACCGACTACCTCACGGTGCGGCTGTTACTGAACACCCTGCTCTTACCCTTGAGCCTGTCCTCGATCGGTACCGGGCTGCTCCTGATGCGCCTCGGGCCATGGCGGTTCCGGCACGACCACTGGGCAACCGCGAAACTGGTGATCAGTACGGCGGCAGCGGCGGCGGCCTGGCTGGCACTGCGCCCCCAGGCCGACCAGGCCGTCGCCGCCACCGCCCGTCGCGCCGATCCCGGGTCGTTGTTCGCCACCCTCCACGCGCCGGGGCCGACACTGATCATCGCCCCCGCCGTGGCCTGCGCCCTCTACCTCACCGCCACCGTGCTCGGCGTGGTCAAACCCGGCCGTGGCCGCCGACGACGACGACGACGCAATCGTGTTTCGCGGCGCGACGCAGCAGGTAACGAATCAGGACATGATGCACGGGCGCCGCGAAGCATCACAGCGTGCTATCGACCTACAGTCCTGCCGCCGGTGTGGTCAAGACGCGGCGGTTGGGCCGTGAACATGGACGGCGTGACCGTAGAAGCCTTCAGGTTGCCGGGCCAAGAGCGGAGGACCCCGGCGTGTCACCGCTGCGACCGGCTCGGAACGCGTGGTCGCGTCGTGTGCCTGCTTGTCGATCCACAGCTGCGTCAGCCAGATGGTGTCCGGGTCGTCAAAGGCGGTGTTGACGCTGTAACCGAGCAGGCCGCTGTCGTCGCCGCCTGCGCGTAAGCCCTCAAGGAGCACGGCGACCAGTTCGTCACGCCTGCCGGGCAATGCGGTCATTCGTCCGTAGACGCTGAACATGTTTCCGTCGGACACGCTGCCGCCCCCTGTTTGAACCGCCTGTGTCCGAGCCTACTCTTTCCCCTCCAGCACGAGGCGAACAGCAGCACCGATTCGATGCCGGATCCGGGGGCAGGCAGGGCGACCGGCACCGCACCGTTCGGACGGATGCGCATCGAGCCGTCGAGTAACGTCGGCGCGTGATGATCCGTCGCCTTGGCCTGCCGTTTGCCGGGACGGCCTTGCTTGCCGCTTGTTCCGGCCCCGCCCCGGCTCCACTCCCCGCCACGCCCACCGGGTCCCCGGCGAGCACGGCCGCGGCCTGTCCGGAGCCCGGAATCAGGATCACCGCGGGCGAGGTGGACACCGCGATGGGCCTGCGAGCGCTCGGGATCCTCCTGACCAATTGCGGCACCCGCGACTACACCGCCCACGGCTATCCGGTGGTTCGGGTGCTGGACGCGGATCGGAAGCCACTGGAAGTCACCGTGGGCAACGGTTCGATGCCGGTCAGCGCACCGGACAGCTACGACGTCCACCCCGTGCCCGTGACGCTGCGGCCCGGCGACCAGGCGACGGCGCGGGTGCTCTGGCGCAACACCGTGACGGACTCGGCAGTGCCGGCGACGGAGGGCCGGTATCTGGAGGTTGCCCCCGCGGCGGGGCACCCGGCCCAGCTCGTCGAACCGCGCGGCGGGATCGACCTCGGCAACACCGGCCGGCTGGCCGTCAACCCCTGGGCGGTCCGCTCCTGACCTCGATCGGTCAGGTGTCGGGGAGAGGGATCGGCGCAACCGCTTTCCGTGTCGAATACATCGAAATGCGAACAGCGGTCGCGCGCTTCGTCACCGAGTCGGCCGACGTGGCCGTCGGTTGGCCCGGCCAGGGCGATTCCGCGCGGTCTGGGGCTTCGGTCTCCGAAGGCCGAGCCACGCCGCCAGCGCGAACAGCCCGGCCAACAGGACCGCGGCGGCGCCGGCCAGGACCGTGCCGACCGTCAGCGCGACCGGGTCCAGTTCATCCGCCGGATGCGTCGCCACGATGCCGGCCGGGTCCTCGACCACGTCGATGGTCTGGCCGACGTCCATCCGGCCCGCCACGGAGACGGCGTCGTCCAGCATGGTGCCGTCCGGCCGGCGCAGGCGGGCCGTGCAGGCATGGCCGCCCTTGACCCGATGGCATTCGGAGGACACCGCTGTCGCCGTGAACCTGGTGCCGTGCACGGCCAGGTAGCCGACGGACGTCACCGCCACGGACGCGATGTACAGGCAGGTGATCAGGAATGCCGGGAACAACAGCCAGACCCGCCCGGACATGATGACGGCCGCGCTGGCGGCCAGCACGGCGAGCAGCAGGCCGAGTACGAGCCCCGCCACGATGGCCAGCGTGCTGCCGCTGACGAACCCCACCGCCATGACGGCGCCGAGCACCAGCACCGCCAGCCAGCCCACGGCGCTGCGCAGCGCGACTACGCGCCCGCTGGGCGGCGGCTTCGGCTGGCCGGAATCCCTTGGTGCCGCGGGTTTCTTGGCTGGCATGCACCGATCATGGCACGTCAGTGCGCTGTTCCGCAGGCGTTTGACGCACCCGGTTGCGATGCGTCATTCCGGCGTCCCCAAGCGCGCCGACGTCACCATCGATCAGTCGCAGAAGCCGGTCCGGCCCGGGTGGGAGGTCCGCGAGGCCGGGCACGAAACCCGCTTGCGCGCGGGCGCCCGCGTCGAGACCCCGAACGGGCTCGGCCACCGGTGGATGACCCAGGATCCCGCGCGCTGACCACGTTCTGGGCCCGATGCTGACGGGCTTCGCTTCGGGGACGTCGCCGCGTCGCTCACCACGGCCATCCGGTCCGAAGAACTGTCCACTTGGCACACCCGGCCGCAACTGCCCACGCTTCGGGCCGGCTCTTCCGCTCCACTATTCTAGTGCTAGGATACCTGGGTGTCTTCAACACTGACCGACGGTGAGCTGACAGTGCTCGGACTACTCGTCGAGCAGCCGCGCCACGGGTATGAACTGGAAAGGGTCATCGAGGAGCGGGGTGTGCGCGCCTGGACGGCGCTCGGCTTCTCCTCCATCTACTACGTACTCGACAAACTGGCCAGGCGCGGCTTGATCGAAACAACCAGCGCTCCGTCAGGCGGCAAGTCGCGCGCCACCTTCCGTGTCACGGAGTCGGGCCGCGAACTGTGCGCTGCCACCACGCGCGACGCGCTGGCGACGCTGACACCGGTAAGGGCACGCGTCCTGATCGCGATGGCCAACAGCCCCAGCTTGCCGGATGTGGACGTGGTGACCGGACTGACCGGCCGCCTGGAAGCGTTGCGAAAACAGCTCGCGGACGTCCGGGCAGCCCGTTCCCGGCAGGAACCCCTGCCCGCGTCCGCCTCCGCGATCTTCAACTACAGCGAGGCCATGCTCGCGGCCGATACCGCATGGACCGAAAAGACTCTGGACACACTCACAAAGGAATCCGCAATGGACAAGTACGACGTCAAAAAGCACCATCACGAGCTCTACGCACCGCCGTCGAAGGAGTTCACCGTCGTCGAGGTGCCCGAGTTGCGGTACATCGCAATCGACGGCCAAGGTGATCCGAACACCTCCCCTGACTACGCGAACGCGGTCGAAGCCTTGTACGGGGTGGCCTATGGGCTGAAGTTCGCCAGCAAGAAGACCCTCGGCCGAGACTTCGCAGTCGGTCCGTTGGAGGGACTGTGGCGAGCGGACGACCCCACCGCATTCCTCAGCCGGCGCAAGGAAACCTGGGAGTGGACCATGATGATCAACCAGCCGGACTGGATCACCGAGGACATGGTCCGGACCGCCATCGACGAGGTCGTCAAGAAGAATGCCGCAAAGAAGAAGGACAACGCCGCACTCGGAGACATCCGGCTGCGCGCCTTCGCCGAAGGGACCTGCGTCCAGATCCTGCACATCGGCTCCTATGACGACGAAACTCCCACCTTGGACCGTCTCCACAACCGCTACCTCCCCGACAACGGCCTCACCTTCAACGGTGACCATCACGAGATCTACCTCAGCGACGCACGTCGAACGGCACCCGCCAAAATGAAGACGATCCTGAGGCAGCCCGTCAAGCCCGCATAGCGAGCCGCTCGGCGCCGGGTGCTCACCGGTCGGATCGTGGTCTCAGGCCTTCGCGCGTCATCGACTCCAGTGCACGGATATAGACCTGATATTCGCCGATGAGCAGTCGATCCTCCACCGACCGCGGATGGATGGCATCAAGCGAGGACCGCAAAGATTCGACACTCAGGACAAGCTCGGCGAGGCCAGGGATCTGTCGAGCGTGCATTTGGCCGTCTGAGACGCGAGACGCTCTTCCCGCAGTCCGGACGCTGGAGCGGACCTTCGGCTGAGCAGCGAGGTGCCGGCACCCGGCGTTCTTCACGGATGCACGCGCCGTATATCGCGGGCGTATCGAAAACCGGATACGCCGCCGCAACAACCTTCCTTCTTCACTGGAGGCGTGGACCAGGGCAATCAGGAAGGGACCGTGAGGATGGACTCGGATTCCGTACGTGGTGTCGACCGGCGGCGGCTGCTCGGGTGGGGCGGGTTGGCGGCCGCCGGCGTGGTGGCCGGTGGGTCGCTGGCGGGCACCCAGCTCGCGCACGCCGCCCCGGCCC
>NZ_VJWX01000336.1 GCF_007713715.1 Amycolatopsis rhizosphaerae | reverse complement strand
CCCGTGACCCGACCCGCCACGCCGGTACGTCCGGTGAACTCCCCCTCCTCGTCCCTGCGGGTCTTGCCGATCGGGAAGAACGGGTCGTCCTCGCCGTGCAGCACCAGTGTCGGCGCGGTGATCTCGCCGAGCCGCTCGCGCCAGCGCAGCCCAACGGCCACCTGCTCCGGGTGCGCCCTTCTGCGGAGCGCAACAGGTTCCGGACAGTCCGCGGCGATCGGTGCGGCGACGTCCGCGAGGGAAGTCACCGGCTCCCGGCCTCTCGTCAGTCGAACTCGGCGACGACGCTGGCCGTCGGCCAGGCGCCGTTCTCGATCAGCCGGCGCGTAACCCGGACGATCTCGGCGGCGACGACCTCGACGGCGGGGGGAACCCGGCCGCCGCGCGGCAAGGCCAGGACGATGGTGCGGAAGATCTCGGGATCGGCCATCGGGCCGCCGTTGAGCCGCCCGGCCGCCACGTCTTCGGCGACGCCGGCGGCGGGGAGGACGCTCCACCCGGTGCCGACGGCCACCAGCTTCTTCTGCACGAGCATCGAGTTGGTCTGGCACGCGATCGTGGGTTCGACGCCGGCGGTGCGGAGTGCCTGGTCGATGAGGGTGCGCAGGCCGTGTCCCACGACGGGGAGTACCAGCCGGTTTTCGCTCACCCGAGCCCAGGTGAGCGCGTCGCCGCCGGAGAGTTCCGCCTCGGGCGGAGCGACGGCCCACAACGCTTCGCGCAGCAGGGGCGTGACGGAGATCGAGGGCGTGGAGGCCAGGTTGTACAGCAGGCTCATGTCCACCGCGCCGTCGTCGAGCCACTGCTGCAGGTGGCCGGAAAACGCGCTCAGCAGCCGCAAGTCGATGCCGGGGTGACGGCGGCCCAGCGCTTCCACCAGCGGCGCGGACACGAGTTCGACGGTGCTCTCGAGCAGGCCGATGGTCACGATTCCCTGGATGTGGTGGCGGTCCGGCCGGATTTCGGCCCTGGCTCGTTCCAGTTCGAGCAACGCGCGTCTCGCGCGCCCGGCCAGGACTTCGCCCGCCGGGGTGAGCGTCATCCCCTGACGGCTGCGTTCGAAGAGCGGGACACCGACCTCGTCCTCGAGCGCCCGGATGTACCGGCTGACCGCGGGTTGCACCACGTGGAGCAGCCGGGCCGCCTTGGTGACGCTCCCGGTGTCCCCGACGGTCACCAGCGCCACCAGTTGCTTGAGCTCCATCTGTCCTCCCTGGCGGTATGCCGCACCCGCCTAGGGATATCACGAATCAGCATTTCTCTCGAATGGTCATAACAACGCAAGATGAGGAAGCCCACTGAACCCCCTCCGAGAGGCTGACCATGTACGAGCTGAACGCGGACGAGACCGCGATCGTCGACGCCGTGCGCGACTGGGTCGACCGTGAAGTCGAGCCCGTGGTGCGGTCGCTGGAACACGCCAACACCTATCCCGAAGCCCTGATCGAGCAGATGAAGCAGATGGGCATCTTCGGGCTCGCCATCCCCGAGCCGTGGAACGACGCCGGCGTCTCCACCCCGTGCTACGCCGCGGTGACCGAGGAACTCGCCCGGGGGTGGATGAGCCTCGCCGGGGCCATGGGCGGACACAGCGTCGTCGCCAAACTCCTGCTCCGCTACGGAACCCAGGCGCAGAAAGACCACTACCTGCCGAAGATGGCCACCGGGGAGATCCGGGCGACCATGGCACTCACCGAACCCGGCGGTGGATCCGACCTGCAGGCCCTGCGCACAGTGGCACGCAAGGACGGCGAGCACTACGTGATCAACGGGTCCAAGACCTGGATCACCAACGCCCGCCGCTCGCAGTTGGTGGCGCTGCTGTGCCTCACCGACCGGGATGCCGAGCCGAAGCACCGCGGCATCAGCATCCTGCTGGTCGAGAAGGGGCCGGGGTTCGAGGTGTCGCGCGATCTGCCGAAGCTCGGCTACAAGGGCGTGGAAAGCTGTGAACTGTCCTTCAGCGATTTCCGGGTCCCCGGTGCCGCGTTGCTCGGTACCGCGGAAGGCGAGGGCTTCCGCCAGATGATGCGGGGGCTCGAAATCGGCCGCATCCAGGTGGCATCGCGAGCTCTCGGCGTCGGCGCCGCCGCCCTGGCGCGGGCGGTGCGCTACAGCCAGGAGCGCGAGAGCTTCGGTCAGCCGATCTGGAAGCACCAGTCGATCGGCAACTACCTGGCCGACATGGCGACCGGGCTGACCGCTGCCCGGCAGCTCGTCCAGTACGCCGCACGCCGTTACGACTCCGGTGAGCGGGCCGACATGGAGGCGGGGATGGCGAAGCTGTTCGCCTCCGAGACGGCCATGAAGATCGCGCTCGACGCCGTGCGGATCCACGGCGGCTACGGCTACTCGACCGAGTTCGACGTCGAGCGGTACTTCCGCGACGCGCCGCTGATGATCGTCGGTGAGGGCACCAACGAAATCCAGCGCACCGTCATCGCGCGTCAGCTCGTCAAGCGGAACCCGGTGCGCTGATGGCCGGCGTCGACGCGGCCACCCGGCTGTTCGTCCCCGGCAACGCCCCGCACCGCTTCGCCAAGGCGGCGGCCGTGAAAACCCGGCGTCCTCAGCCACGTTGTCCGCACGGCCGGGGCCGGACGGGGAGGTCTGGCCCATCGCGAAGACGAAATCGCCTGGGCACGTGAAGTGCTCCGCGTGGCCGAAGGGTCGGCGGAAGCTGTCACCGGTCCTGACGGACGAATGATCGACAAGCCGGTGCTCGACCGGGCCCGCGCGATCCTCCGGCACCCAGCGCCGGAAACGAAAGGCTTTCCATGCTCCCTCTTGAAGGAACGACCGTCGTCGCACTGGAACAGGCCGTCGCCGCTCCCTTCGCCACCCGGCAGCTCGCCGACCTCGGCGCCCGCGTCATCAAGGTCGAACGCCCGGGTGACGGGGACTTCTCCCGCAGCTACGACCGCACCGTCCACGGGAACTCCAGCTACTTCGTCTGGCTGAATCGCGGCAAGGAGTCGATCGAACTCGACCTCAAGGACGACAGCGACCGCCGGGTGCTCGACGCCATGATCGAGTCGGCCGACGTGGTGGTCCAGAACCTCGTCCCGGGCGCGGTCGAACGGCTCGGCCTCGATGCCGCGACGCTTCGGGCTTCCCGCCCTGACCTCGTCCACTGCTCGATCTCGGGTTACGGACCCGCCGGCCCATACCGGGCGAAGAAGGCCTACGACCTGCTCGTCCAGTGCGAAGCCGGGCTGGTCGCCGCCACCGGCACGCCGGATGACCCCTGCAAGGCCGGGATCTCGATCGCCGACATCGCGGCGGGCATGTATGCCTACTCGGGTGTCCTGACCGCGCTGCTCCGGCGAGCCGGGCACGGTCTCGGTGCGGCGGTCGAAGTCGCCATGATCGACGCGCTGGCGGAGTGGATGGTCCAGCCGGCGTACCACGCGGTCTACGGAGGTTCGGACACGCGCAGGACCGGCGCGAAGCACGCGTCGATCGCGCCCTACGGCCCCTACCGGGCGGGCGACGGCAACCAGGTGTTCCTGGCCGTCCAGAACGACCGCGAGTGGGTCCGGCTGTCCCGGGGGATCCTCCGGCGGCCGGACCTGGCCGAGGACCCCCGGTTCGTCCACAATCCCGAACGCGTCGCCCACGACCACCTGATCACTCCCCTGATCGAGTCGGCTTTCGCCACGCTCGACGCCGACCGCGTGGTCGAACTGCTCGACGAAGCGGGGATCGCCTGCGCCCGTCTGCGCCGGCCTGCCGAACTCTTCACCCATCCGCAGCTCGCCGCGCGCGACCGCTGGCGGCCGGTCCCCGCACCCGGCGGTGTCGTCGAAATGCTGCTGCCGCCGGTCGGCATCACCGGCCTGGACCCGGCGATGGGGCCCGTGCCCCGGCTCGGAGAGCACAACGACGCACTCCGCGCCGAGTTCGGTTCCCGACGCGAGGAGGCCATCTCGTGACCCCGGTCGTCGAGCGCACCCAGGCAGGGCGTTCGGGCCCTTCGCGGCGTCACTCGATTCTCTTGTCCTTGGTCTCGGGCATGGTCAGGTAGATGATCAGGCCGATGGCGGCGGCGATCGCGCAGTACGACCACACCCACGTCCCGAGTCCGTGGGTGGTCAGGAAAGTCGTGAGATACGGGACGGTGCCTCCGAAGATGGCGACCGCCAGTGCGTAGGGAAGACCGATGCCGGTCGCCCGGACCTCGGGCGGAAACTGCTCCGCCATGATGGCCACGACGTTGGCCGAGTAGCCCAGCAGCAGGACCAGGCCGGCGACCTGCACGAGCAGCAGCAGCCGGAAGTCACCGGTGAGCAGCCGGAAAGCGGGCCACGCCAGGACCAGGAACCCACCGGCGAACGCCGTCATGGTGGGCTTGCGCCCGATCTTGTCGGACAGCAGACCCGCGAACGGCAGGAGGATCACGAAGGCGACGAGTCCGATGACGTTGGCGAGCAGAGCCTGGTTGAGCGGGATGTGCGTGGAAATCGCCGCGTAGGTGGGCAGGTAGGTCAGCCACATGTTGTAGAGCACGACTCCGGCGATGTTCAGGCCGAACACGCGCAGAGCCGCCTTCGGGTGCTCCCGGACCATCCGCACGAGGACGTTGCGCCGCTCGCCGGAACCGGTGGTGCGGGATTCACCGCGGCGAAACGAATCCGTTTCGTCCACGGAGCGACGCAGCCAGAGCCCGGCGAGCCCGAACAGCGAGGCCACCACGAACGCCAGGCGCCAGCCCCAGCTGTCGACCGCCTGCCGGGGAAGTGCCGACGTGACGATCGCCCCCATGCCCGAAGCGATGAGGATGCCCGCGCCGACCGAGACCTGCTGCCACGAGCCCGCGAACGCGCGGCGCCCGGGCCCGGCGGATTCCACGAGGAACGCCGACGCCGAGCCGAACTCGCCTCCCGCGGCGAAGCCCTGCGCCACGCGCGCGACCACCAGGATGACCGGCGCCGCGAGACCGGCCTGGGCATAGGACGGCGACACCCCGATAACGAACGTCGCCGCCGCCATCAGGCCGATCGTGAGCACGAGGCCTTTCTTACGGCCGTGCCGATCCGCGTACGCTCCCATGATCGCGGCGCCGACGGGCCGGACGACGAACCCGACGGCGAAAATGGCCAATGTGGACAGCAGCGCCGCGCCGTCGTTGCCCGGCGGGAAGAAGTGGTGCGCGAAGACGGACGAGAACGTCGTGTAGACCGCCCAGTCGATGAACTCGACGGCGTTGCCGATGCTTCCGGCGACGATCGCCCTGCGGCTCTTCCGGTCGAGTTCCTTCGCCCGGACAGTGCCGAGCCGAGTGTGGTTCATGGGCATTCCCCTTGGCTTCCGGAAGCCGTCAGACGGGCGCGGATCGGCTCGGACTGCGCCGCATCGGCGATCGTGAGCGCCATCGCCAGGCTGCCGTCGCGCACGAACCGGTCGCCTTCCGCGCCTCCGGCGGCGACCGCGAAGGCGGCCGTGTGGTTGCCGTCCTCGGGTGGGAGGTCGAACGACAGCATGGGGTGGAGTGCGGGGATCACCTGGGAGACGTTGCCCATGTCGGTCGAGCCGAAGAGCTTGTCCGGGTAGTCCGGGAACGTGCGGCCCAACCCTTCCGCGTGTTCCTGGAAGAGGGAAGCCAGATCCCGGTCGTGCCGGAACTCGCGGTACAGCGACGGCTGGGTGGTGAACTCCACGGTGGTTCCGGTCGCGACCGCGCCGGCTTCGAAGCACCGCCGGACCCGCTCCCACACCTCGTCGACCTCGTCGATGGTGTCGCCGCGGATCATGCACTCGACCACGGCGCGGTCGGCGATGACGTTGACCGCCGACCCGGCTTCCCGCACGACGTGGTGGACCCGGACGCCGTCGCGCAACTGCTGGCGCAGCAGTCCGATGGCGGTCTGCGCGACCACCGTCGCATCGGCGGCATTGAGCGCGTTCCATGGTCGCGACGCGTGGCCGCCTCGGCCGGTGTAGTCGATCCGCCAGGATCGGGAGGCCCGGAACTGGGGGCTGACGACGTCCTTCAACGACGGGTGCACCATCATGGCGGCGTGCGTCCCGTCGAAGACGCCGCGCTTGACCATGATCTCCTTGCCGGTTCCCCGCTCCTCCGCCGGAGTGCCGAAGACCTTGATCGTCAGGCCCAGTTCGTCGGCGAACGGGGCCAGTGCGAGCCCGGCGCCCACGGCCGCCGCGGCGATCGTGTTGTGCCCGCAGCCGTGCCCGATGCCGGGGAGGGCGTCCATCTCGGCGCAGAGGCCGAACACCAGCTCACCGGAGCCCGCCGAGGCCACGAAGGCCGTGGGCAAGCCCGCTACTTCGCGTTCGATCGCGAACCCGTGCCGCTCGAGGACGTCGGTGATGAGGGCCGACGTCCGGTGCTCCTCGAAAGCCGGCTCCGGGTCGGCGTTGATGGTGTGCGACAGCTGCAAGACGAGGTCGAGGTTCTTGTCGAACTCGCTTTCGATACGGCCCCTGATGCCGGTCATCGCCACACCTCGTTCAGCAGTCGAAGGATGTTGCCGCCGAGCACGGCCGTGATTTCGCTGTCGCTGTACCCGTGCTCGACGAGCCAGCCGGTGATGTTGCGGAAGTTCTCGCTCGGGTTCTCCAGGCCGTCGACGTGGCTGATCCGCTCCCACTCGAGATCTCCCGCGTCGAACACCGTGGAGGAGCCGATCACGTCGCTGATGGCTTTCTGGAAGGCGGCGTGGTCGCCGTAGAGGGTGTCCGGGCCGAACGCGACGTGTTCGATGCCCATCAGCTCGACGGCGTAGGTGAAGTGGTCCATCACCGAATCGATCGACTGCGAGCGGTGGTCGTACGACACGGTCGTGTGCGGCGCCGCTTCGATACCCAGCACGCCGCCCCGCTCCGCGCACGCCTTCAACACCTCGTCCGGTTTCATCCGCGGGATCGGCCAGACCGCCCGGGCGCCGGCGTGCGTGATCGCGATGGGCTTGGCTGAAGCCTCGATGGCGTCCAGGCTCGTCCGGTCGCTCGCGTGGGACACGTCGACGAGGATCCCCAAGGCGTTCATGCGCTCCACCGCTCGCCGGCCGAAGACCGTCAAGCCGCCGTCGTGGTGCTCTTTCTGACCGCTCCCGAGCGTGTTCGCGTCGGAGTAGACCAGCCCCATCTGCCGGATTCCCAGTCCATAGAGGACATCGATGCGATCCAGGTCGTTCTCGATCATCCCCGCCGACTCGGTGCCCATGACGAAAGCGACGTCACCGGCGCGCTGGGCGTCGAGGATGTCCTGGACGGTGCGGGCGGCGACGACGCCGTCCTGGTGCGCGAGGTCCGCGAGACGCAGGCCGAGCGTCGTGATCAGATCGTCCCATTTCCAGCCGGCCCTGCGCGTGCTCCCGATGACGCCGAACCAGTTGTCGAAGACCGCGGTCAGGCCGGACCGGCGCAGCTCGGCGAAGGCGGTGAACTCGTGCTTGGAGCGCAGGAAGGCGGGCGTGTCCGCGAGGTCGGCCGGCAACAACTGCGGGTGATCGTGGAAGCTGATGAGCACGTTCTCCGCCAGCAGGCGGTCGATCCGCGCCTGCCGGTCGTCGTCCGAAGCGGCGGCGAAGCGGCTCCGGCGGGAACTCGGATCGGACAGTTCGACGGCGGGGAAGTCGACTCCACGCCGTAGGTAGGGAAACGACTCGTAGTCGGCGGGCTTGGCGGCGGGACCGTACATCGAAGAGTGCTCCTTTCAGCGTCGCGCAGGGGTTGGCGTGTGTTTTCTCAGTGCTCCGGCACGGGATCACGTCGCACGGTGCCGTCGCCGTCCACCACGACGGCCGGATCAAGGTCCCTCGACGCCTCCGCGACCTGCGCCAGGATCGAGGCGGCCACCTCCGGCCGCGGGAAGATCGGCTGGCTGTCGGGGTCGAGTTCGATCGGATCCAGACGGAGAGTGGGCCCACCCTCGCCGCCCAGCCCGACGCGGAACACCGCGCTCTCGAACCACGGGCCCCGCACCAAGGCCGGCCGGTAGGGGGC
>NZ_VJWX01000335.1 GCF_007713715.1 Amycolatopsis rhizosphaerae | reverse complement strand
TACGGATAGCCGTGCTGCGGCCTGTTCTCGTGCTCGCTCCTGGTTCCACCTTCGCCGTCGCAGGTGTGAAATCCCGTGGAGCAGCCCAAAAATCGGCTGAGAAGAATTTGCTGAGAACTCGTCGAGGTGTGGGCCTGCGAGGTAGGCCGGGTGCCGATCGTGCGAAAACTGTCGGTGGTGCTCGATACGGTCTCTTCGAGAGCCGAACGAGGGAGGAAGACCGATGACCACCATCCTGCACCGGCCCGCCCGGATCGTCGCCAAGGGCCCGTTCGATCTGGGTGCCTCCGCTCGTTTCCTGGCCGGGTTCACGCCCGCTGCCCGGCCGGACGCCGGGGACGAGGCGGGCACGCTCCGGCTGGCGTTCCCGGTCGAAGGCACCTGGGAGCACGCCGGGGTGCTGGTCCGGCAGCGGGCGCCGGGCAGCGTCGAAGTGTCGGTCGAGGCGGGGCAGCGGGTGGCCGGGGAGGCCGTACGGCAGGTCCGGCGGATCCTCTCCCTGGACGTGGACGGTTCCGGCTTCGCCGCCGTGGGCGAGGCGGATCCGGTGGTGGGAAGGCTGCTGGAGCGGTATCCCGGGCTCAGGCCGGTGCTCTTCCCGTCGCCGTACGAGGCCGCGTGCTGGGCGATCATCGGCAACCAGCTCCGGATGGCCTCGGCCGCGCAGCTCAAGCGACGCCTCGCGGAGCGGAACGGGGTTTCGGTCGAGGTGTCGGGTCACCGGCTGGCGTCGTTCCCGGCCCCGGCCGAACTCCTCGCACTGGACCGGCTCCTGGATCTGCCGGAGGTCAAGGTGCGCCGCCTGCATTCGATCGCCCGCGCGGCCCTGGACGGGGTGCTCGACGCGGCCGCCCTGCGGGCGATGGATCCGGGAGAGGCGCTGTACCGGTTGCAGAAACTTCCGGGAGTCGGGCCGTTCTCGGCACAGCTCATCCTCATCCGCGGCGCCGGGCATCCGGATGTGTTTCCCACCGCCGAGGAACGTCTGCACGCCGAGATGCGGGCGCTCTACCGGCGGCCGGAGGCGAAGGTGACCGAGCTCGAACGGATTGCGCGGGGCTGGCGCCCGTACCGCTCGTGGGTGGCACTGCTCCTGCGGACCAACCGGGAGGCGCGATCGGCGAGCTGAAACGACGTCGAGTCTGTGAAACCGGCGGGGGTGGTCACAGGGCACAGACACCCGTTGTGGTGAGCTGCGCGCGTGTTTCTCGCGGAGACGAGTGGAGCCGGATCGTCGATGGGCCTGTTCGGGGCACAGCCGGGCCCCACCGCCTGGGTGCCGGTGGTGACCGGGGCGGTGGCGTTGCTGCTGGTGTTGTCGGGAGCGCCGTGGCGGTGGGCGCGCAACCTCGTGACGATCGTGCACGAGGCTGGGCACGCCCTGATGGCGCTGCTGGCGGGGCGGCGGCTACAGGGCATCAAACTGCACTCGGACACCTCGGGCGTGACGGTCTCGCGCGGTAAACCGCACGGGCCCGGCATGGTCCTGACCTCGCTGGCGGGCTATCCGGCGCCGGGGTTGCTCGGGCTGGCCTTCGCGGCCCTGCTCGAGGCGGGGCGGATCACGGTGTTGCTCACCATCGCCGCGCTGCTCCTGCTGGGCGTGCTGGTCATGATCCGCAATGCCTACGGCGTGCTGTCCGTGCTGGTGACCGCGGGCGGACTCGCCCTGCTGGCGCTGGTGGCGGGGCCGGAGGTCCAGGCCTGGTTCGTGTACCTCATCACCTGGTTCCTGCTCTTCGGCGGGCTGCGGCCGGTGTTCGAGCTGCAGCACAAGCGCCGCCGTGGTGCGGCACGGGACTCCGACGCCGATCAGCTGGCCCGGTTGACCGCGGTGCCCGCCGGGTTGTGGGTGCTCATCCTGGTGGTGCTCGCACTGACCTGCCTCCTCGTCGGCGGTGCCTGGCTGCTCGAGCCCGCGCTGCGGCCCTGACCGGCGCGTGCGGCACACTGGGACACACGGCTTCCCGTGCATCACGTGGTGGCGTGCGAGATCGCGAGCAGAAGGAAGGTAGTGCGGTGTCCGACGAGGTGGCCAAGGCAGTCGAGGAGTGCGCACGGGCGGCCAAGCAGGCGGCGCCGTCGCTGGCCACCGCGGCCGACGAGGCGATCGACGCAGCACTGACGGCGATGGCGCGCAGGCTGCTGGAGAACCGGGAAGCGGTGTTGGAGGCCAACGGCGCCGACGTCGCCAAGGCGCGTGAGGAAGGGATGAGCGCCGGCCTGCTCGACCGGCTGACCATCACCGAGCAGCGGCTGACCGGGATGGCCGAGCAGCTTCGGCTGCTCGCCGGGGCGCCGCACCAGGAGCGGTCGATCCCGGTGCGGTCACTGGACGGCGGGCTGCGGCTCGTCGAGCGGCGGCGGCCGGTCGGCGTGATCGGAGCGAACTACGAGGCACGGCCCAACGTGACCGTGGACGTGGCCTCCCAGCTGGTCAAATCGCGCAACGCCGGGGTGCTGCGCACCGGTTCGGCGGCGCTGGGCTCGGCGCAGCGGCTGCTCGACGTGGTCATCGCGCCCGCGCTCGCCGAGGCCGGCATCGAGCCCGACGCGATCCAGCTGGTGCCGCGCGTGGAGCGCGAGGCGGCCACGGCTCTGGTGCAGCTTCCGGCGCTGGTGCCGCTGGTGATCCTGCGCGGGAGCGGGGAGAGCACGCGTGCCCTGGCCACCGAGGCGGCCGTGCACGGCGTACGCACGCTCGCGCACGCGGACGGCGGCGGTGTGCTCTACGTCGACGAGGCGGCCGATCCGGACAAGGTGCGCGCGCTGGTCGTCGACAGCCTCGACCGGTTGGGCGTGTGCAACCGGCTCAACCTGCTGCTGATCCACTCCGCGGTGCACGACACGATGTGGCCGGTGATCGAGGGCGCACTGGCCGAACGGCGGGTGAGCCCGTCGCTGCCGCCGTACGAGCACGCCATCGGCTACGAATGGGCGCTGGATTCGGACCGGGAGGCCACCGTCACCGTGGCGCGGGTCGCCGGGCTTGGCGAGGCCGTGCGGATCGCCAACGAGCAGACCTCCGGCCTGGCGGCCGGGATCGCCACCGAGGACGAGTCCGCCGCCGAGGCCTTCTTCGACGGCTACACCGGCACCGGTGTGTTCTGGAACGCGCCGACCCGGCTGCTCGACGGCTTCAAACTTCTCGCGGTGCCGGAAACGGGGATCAACCTGGACAAGGTGCCCGGTCCGCGGGGCCCGGTCACCTACACCGACCTCTACGTCCGCCAGTTCGCCGTGCTCCCCGAGCGTCCCTGATCCCACCCGGATCCCCTGTGGGCTCTCCGCCGCGGCCGATGCGCGAGCGCCGTCAGGGGCGGCGGAGAGCGAAGGGGCGGAGCCGGGCGTACCCGCGAACCGAGGCGGGCCGCCGGGGCCGCAGGACGTAATCGGGGTCGTCCCTGAGCTCGCTCGCCAGCTCCCGGTCCACCAGGATGGTGCCGGGCCTGGCGAGCCCGGTGAGCCTGCTCGCCAGGTTCACCACCGAGCCGTACACGTCGCCGAACCGGTTGAGGATCCGGCCCGCGGCCATCCCGCACCGCACCTCGGGCAGGGTGGGGTCCAGGCTGGTGTGCTCGGCCAGCGTCAGGGCGATCTCCGCCGCGTCGGCCGCCGTGTCCGCCACGAACAGCACCTCGTCGCCGATCATCTTCACGATCCGCCCGTGGTGCTCGGCCACGATCTCGGTGGCCAGCGCCTCGAAACGTTCCAGGATCTCGCTCAACTCGGCATCGTCGATGCGCCTGGTCAGCCGGGTGTAGCCGACCATGTCGGCGAACCCGGCCACCTCGGTCCGGGCTTCGAGGTCCTCGTCGGGCGCGGCCAGCGCGCGCCCGGCGAAGGCCGCGAGATGCCGGCGCCACACGAAGTCCTGGACCCGCTGGAGTTCCGGGACGAGCCGCTCGACGAGCCGCGCCACCTGCTTCTCGTCGCGTCCCAGTTCTTCGTTCTCGGTGATCAGCGCCCACAGCATGTGGACCTGCCACTCGGCCAGCCGCGACAGGTGCTGGCCGAGCGCCCTGGTCACGGGGACCTCGAGCCGGGCGTCGAGCAGGCCGGACGAGATCAGTTGGTCGGCCGTGCGTACAGCCTCGACGTCGGCGTCCGTGAACACGACCTCGTCGTCGCCGACGGTAGCGAAACCGAGTGCGCGCCACAGCCTGGTGGCCCGTTCGATCGGCACGCCCGTCTTCTCAGCGACCTCCAGCCGCGTGTACCGGCGTTCGCCGCCGAGAAGGATGCTTTCGAGCCGTTCTTCGTTCACGGAATCCCTGGCGCACTGGGGAACGAATCAGAGCGGCGGAGCCGCTTCCTGGTCTGGGTCTGGGTCTGGTCTAGGTGGTGTGGACGATCAGGACGTCGACGCCCGACTTGCGGGCGGCCTCCGAAGGCACCGAACCGAGGATGCGGCCGGCCAGGGTGTTGAGCCCGCGGTTGCCGACCACGAGCAGGTCCGCCGAATGCTCGGAGACCACCTTGCGCAGCGCCTCCACCGGCTCACCGACCACGGCGACCGTCTTGACGTCGGTGGCCCCGGCCTTGATCGCGCGATCCCGTGCGCTCTGCAGCGTGTCCTCGGCGGGCGCCGAGCCGACCACCTGGTACGCCTCGTCCCGCAGCACGTCCTGGGCCTTTTCGATCTCGCCCTGGCTGTTCGGGTAGTAGGCGCAGACGATCACGAGTTGCGCACCCGAATCCGCCGTCACCGCGGCCGCGCGGTCCACCGCGCGAAACGACGAGTCAGAACCATCCGTACCTACGACAACAGTGTGGTAAGCCGTCATTCGAGTCCCTCCGGCAAGGCGCGCGAACCGCGTGGCCGCTTAGGTTACTCGCCAGTCGGTTTGCCCGCAGCCCCGTTCGGGCCCGATTTTCCGGCACCCGCCGCCACCCGCTGCCTACCGCCGGGCTTACCGGTGCTCGCGGCCGGTGTTCCGGTCGGGGAAGCGGTTTCACCCAGCACCGCGGCGGCGTCGTCGAGCACCGACCTCGCGGCCTTGACCTGCTCGGCGATGCCCTCCCGCAGCGTGCGCAGTGTCTCGACCCGGTCGGCGGCCGCGTTGATCCGCCGGTTGGCCTCCTCGGTGGCCTCGCGGACGCGCCGCTGCGCCTCGTCGGTCGCCTCGGCCACCCGTGCGTTGGCCTCGGTGATGGAGTCCTGCTTGCGCCGGTTCGCGTCCTCGACCGACTCGCGCCGCCGCCGCTCGATCTCCTCCGCGGCGGCCCGCTGCTCGTCGGCGACCTTGGCGCGGATGGCCGCGGCCTCGTCGGAAGCCTCCCGGACGCGCCGCTCGGCCTCGGCCTTGCTGGCGGCCTCCTGCTCGGCGAGGAGCCGCATCGCCTCGGCGCGCCGCGCCGCCATGGCGACCTCGAAGTCCTCGTCGACCTTCGTGCGCCGCCGGTCGGCCTCCAGGTCGAGCCGGTCGCGCTCCTCCTTGGCCTTGGTCGTGATCGATTCGGCCTCGGCCCGCGCGGTCTCCAGGACCCTGCGGTGCTCGGCCTCCATCTCCTTCCGGCGCGTGTCGAGCTCGGCGAGCAACTGCTCGTACCGGGCCCGCAGCGCGCTCGCGTCGGCTTCGGCCTTGGCCCGGATGTGCCCGGCCTCCGCTTCGGCCCTCGCCCTGGTGTCGGCGGCTTCCTCCTGCGCGAGCCGGAGCATGCGCTGCAGGCGCTCCGACAGGCCCTCCACGGTGGTCGGCGGCTGTCCGAGCCGCTCGACCTGACCGCGGAGGGTGTCGATCTCGCCGCGCGCCTGCTCCAGCTGGCGTGCCAGGTCGCCCGCCTGGGAAATGGCCGCGTCCCGATCGGCGGCGAGCATTTTCAGATCGGCGTCCAGCCGTTCCAGATGCTCGTCCACCTGGTGCTTGTCGTAGCCGCGTTTCGCCAGGTCGAAACCGGCGCCCAGCGGCACAAGCTCCCTCTCGTCGCCTAGGCTCATGAGGCCAGACTACTTACGCTCCGCGGAATGCGTTGATGCGGTCGATGTGCTTCGCACGCATCTCCTCGTCGTGGACGCCGAGGCCTTCCTCCGGTGCCAGGCACAGCACGCCGACTTTGCCCTGGTGGGCGTTGCGGTGCACGTCGAGCGCGGCCTGCCCGGTCTCGGCCAGGGAATACGTTTTCGACAGCGTGGGATGGACGAGACCTTTGGCGATCAGCCGATTGGCTTCCCATGATTCCCGGTAGTTCGCGAAGTGGGAGCCGATGATCCGCTTGAGATTCATCCAAAGGTAGCGGTTGTCGTACTGGTGCATATACCCGGACGTGGACGCGCAGGTGACGATCGTGCCGCCGCGGCGGGCGGCGTAGACCGAGGCGCCGAAGGTTTCCCGGCCGGGGTGCTCGAACACGATGTCCGGATCCTCACCGCCGGTGAGCTCGCGGATCTTCGCGCCGAACCGCTGCCACTCCTTCGGGTCCTGGGTGGTCTCGTCCTTCCAGAACTGGTAACCCTCTGCGTTGCGGTCGATGACCAGTTCGGCACCGAGCTTGCGGCACAGTTCGGCCTTCTCGGGGCTGGACACGACGCAGACCGGGATCGCACCGCCGTTGAGCGCGTACTGGGTGGCGTAGGAGCCGAGGCCGCCGGAGGCGCCCCAGATCAGCACGACGTCGCCCTGCTTCATGTCGGCGCCGTTGCGGGAGACGAGCTGCCGGTAGGCGGTGGAGTTCACCAGGCCGGGGCAGGCGGCCTCCTCCCAGGTGAGGTGCCGCGGCTTTGGCATCAGCTGGTTGGCCTTGACCAGGGCGACCTCGGCGAGCCCGCCGAAGTTGGTCTCGAAGCCCCAGATCCGCTGCTCGGAGTCGAGCATGGTGTCGTTGTGCCCGTCGGGGCCCTCGAGTTCGACGTTGAGGCAGTGCGCGACGACCTCGTCGCCCGGCTTCCAGGTGTGCACACCCGGGCCGGTTCGGAGCACGACGCCCGCGGCGTCGGAGCCCACCACGTGGTAGGGCAGGTCGTGGCGCTTGGCCAGCGGCGAAAGCTTGCCGTAGCGCTTGAGGAACTTGAACGTCGGCAGGGGTTCGAAGATCGACGTCCAGACCGTGTTGTAGTTGATGGCGCTGGCCATGACCGCGATGAGCGCCTCGCCGGGCCCGAGTTCGGGCACGGGCACCTCGTCGAGGTGCAGCGACTTGCGCGGATCCTTGTCCCGGCTGGCCAGACCGTCGAACATCTCGGTCTCGTCGGCGTGCACCGTCACGCCCTGGTAGGACTCGGGGAGGTCGAGCGAGCCGATCGCGGTGAGATCACCCGCGAGGATGGCGTCGCGGATCTCGTTCAGCGTCCCTTGCGTCATTGGGGTGGACCCTCCCTGGCTGGGTTGCGGGAGCATGACATTACTGGCCAGTAACCCGGAATGCCACCGCAGGAGACGTGGCCCACCCCTTGTGCGCGAAATGACCCCCTTCGCGATGGACCGGCGGCTCCTCCGGTCTCACGATGAGGGCAAGCCGGACGGCCGCGATCCAGCGGTGTCCGACGGTTCTTGGAGGTGGTCCCGGTGACCAGGACCTCGACAGCCTCGACCATTCCGCTGCGGCCTTGGGCTCGCCCGCACGACTGGGTGGAGATCACCCTGGGCGTGCTGGCCGCGCTGTCCTTCCTGTGGGTGGCGGCCACCCCGCGCGCCCAGTGGACGATGGTCGCGTTCGGGACGCTCATCGCACTGGACGGCCTGCTCTCCGCGGTGCTGCCGCGGTTCGCCTACAGCGAGGGAGTGCAGGTCGTGCTGGGCACGCTGCTGTTCGCGTCACCCTGGGTGATGACCTACACCGGCCTGGCCGGGGCGTCCTGGTGGTCGTGGGTCCTCGGGGGGCTCACCATCCTGGTCGCCTCACTGGCCGTGCCGATCGCGAACGCGGCGGCCGAGGCACCCCGGTAGCGCGCCGATTCCCCGTCGGACGCTGCCGTGAGGGGACCCTCACGGTCGTATCGGCCAGGGTCCCGGCAAAGTCCGGTCCGCTCGCGGTGTAGGGC
>NZ_VJWX01000334.1 GCF_007713715.1 Amycolatopsis rhizosphaerae | reverse complement strand
GACGACGACTGCGCGACCGGTGTGCTCCGCCACACCGGGGCGGGCGGGATGATCATCGGTGCGGCCCGCGGCGGCTCGCCGGGACCGGACGAAGTCTCGGCGGACGCGGCACTCGCGGCGCCGCGCGGCGGGATCGGATCCAGGCAGGACACCAGCACCGTGGTGTTCGCCGGGTCCTCCACCCTGCGGCCGCTGCGCTCCCGGTAGACCATCTCGCCCTCGGTGTCGAGCTCCACGATGTAGCCGGCTTCCGCGAGCTGCTCCTCGTCCAGGTCGACCAGTTTCTCCTCGCGTGAGGGCACCACGCGGTACAGCGGCCACGACAGTCCCCGGTGGGCCTGGTGGAACTGGGCGAGCAGACCGGTCAGCTGCTGCTGCCAGGGCAGCGACATCGATTCGGCGAGCGAGCGGGGCAGCACCACGTAACCCTCGCTCACTCCCGGCAGCTCTCCGGCGAGATAGTCGGCCAGCGGGGTGCTCGACGCCGGGCGCGCGGCGGGACGGGGCGGCGGGGGCGCGCCGAACAGGTCCCGCGCGTCGCTCACCCGAGGCTTGCGCCGCTTCCCGAACTTCTTAGCCACGATCCATCCCCTGTGTTGTGCCGACCTGCACGCTCACACCCCTGGCCGCACGGCCTGCGGCACGAGTTCCTTCTCCTGGAACGAAACCGACCGGACGTGCACCGGCACCCCGGTCTGCTGCGCCTCCACGATCTTGCCGTCGCCAAGGTACATCGCGACGTGGTGGATGGTCTCCGGGTTCGACGGGTCGGTCGCCCAGAACAGCAGATCACCCGGCTGCGCGTCCCGCACGGGCAGCATCGCACCATCGTGGTACTGGTCCGCCGCGACCCGGTCGAGGATGATGCCCGCCGTCCGGTAGGACCGTTGCATCAGCCCCGAGCAGTCGTACGCGTCCGGCCCCACGGCCCCCCACACGTAGGGCTTTCCCCGCTCTCCCATGGCAAACGAGATCGCGGCCGCGGCAACCTTGTTCGGCGGGAGCGCCAGTCCGGCGCTCTGTCCACAACCGACCACGTCGCCCACCTGGCCGACGTTTTCCACCAGGTACGCCGCCAACTGCTCCCAGCGGTGGTACCGCTCGGGGAAGGCCGAACGCTCCACGTCCTGGGCGGAGGCCCCCGGCCGCTGCTGGTCCCAGTCCGGCACCGCCAGCAGCACGTCGTAGAACTTGTTGATCTCGTAGACCGGGTCCTGCAACTGCTCCACGGTGCCCCAGCCCATGGACGGCCGCATCTGGAAGATGCCCAGTGAGTCCCGGTCGCCGTAGTCCAGGTTGCGCAGCCCCGACTCGGTCATGCCCGCCTGGATCGCCACCTGCCAGGCCCGCGGCGACAGGCCGCGCTGCTTGCCGATCGCGACGATCATCGACACGATCTGCCGCTGCTCGTCGCGCAGGTTCGACGCCTGCCCCTGTGCGGTCTGCACCAATCCGACCTGGGTCGGGCCGATCGCCGCGCTGCAGCCGACGCCCATCACCCCCCGCGCCTGCGCCTGCGCCCGCTGCTGGTCCGTGACCACTTTGGACACCACACCGGTGGTCATCACCGCCGCGAACAGCGCAGCGGCGACCACCCCGATCAGCAAACCGATCCGCACCCCCATCAGCCTCGCTTCAGCTCGCCTGGTCGTACTGCGAGACGCGCCAGCCGCCGTCGACCTCGCTCACCGTGATCGACAGCTTCGGACCGTCCGTCGGAACGACCACGTTCAGGGAACTGGTGAAGGAGCTGACCACCGAGGGCTCCCCGGTGACCCGGGTCGCGGTGATGTTCGAGATGTCCACTGTGGACATCGTGGCGGCCAGGTACTCCTCGGTGGTGTAGGGCCGCAACCCGTCCAGCCACTGGGCCTGCGTCATCCCGGCCGGATGGTTCACCCACGCCCGCGCCCACAGCTTCGCCACGTTCAGCGCGTCGGGGTTCGGCGCGGCCGAGGTCGGCTGCAGCAGCGGCGCGGTCAGCCGGGTGGGCATCGGGGTAGCGGCCGTGGTGGTCGCGGCGGCCGAAGAGCTCGGCGCGGCGATCCCGGCGGGCTGCGGCGACTTCCGGTCCCGCGGGCCCAGAGCCTGCGGCACGAGCACCCCGATCGCGGTGACCAGCAGGGCGACCGCGATCACCGTGCCCACCAGGTGCCGAGGGGACCGCAGCGGAAAACCCCACAACCTGCGATAGACGGCGGCACGACCGCGGTTGGTCCGAATCGGCATCGCTCACCTCACCGCACGACTCGGTCGGTGTCACGCAGGTCTTCGCGCACCTCGATGCCCCGGGACGGCCGGTACACCACGTACACCGGCTTGCCGCCGACCAGTTCGCGCTCCGCACGCCGTGGTTGCGGGGCGGCGACCGGCACGGCGAACCGGTCGGCACCGGCCGCGTTCAGCCGCGAGGGAACAACCACGGGATCGCCGAGGTCACCGTCCCGGTCGAACACCGGCGAGGTGTCCACGCGACGGCTCTGCGGCTGCGGTGGCACCCAGCCCCCGTCGGCGCGGCGCACCGTCCCCGGCGGGGCCGAATACACGTAGGCGTCGGACTGGTCGCCCGATCCCCGGCCCGCGGGCGCGAACCCGGCCAGCGTCCCCGCGCCCCCGCCAGCGGGCAGCGCGGCCCTGCTGCGGGTGCCCGGCAGGGCCCCGGACCAGGCCGCGGCCGGCCTGCCCTCCATCGGCACGGCCCCGTCGAGCCGCTGCGCGCTGGCGAACACAGTCGCCTCCGGCCGGAACCGGCCGCCGCCCACGGTCGCCCCGATCGGGCCACGGGTCTCGAGGTCGGTGTCGTCGGAGTCACGCACGTTCTGCCAGAACTCGTCCTGCGGCGTGGGCCCGGCCTTCTTGCGGAAACGGGAAAACAGCCCGCCGCTGGGCGCCGGGATCGAGGAGCCGAGCATGCCCACGGACATCTCCACCATCTGCCACAGCCGCCGCACCGGCCTGCCCACCAGGAACAGCAGGACCGTCACCAGCCCGGCCATCACCATCTGGGTCAGCATCGACAGCGAGCTGCCCGCGCCGAAGATCGCCTGCAACAGCAGGGCGTGCACCCCGGCGAGCACGGCCAGCACGATCAGGTTGAACGCGACCCCGCCGAGCACCTTCCCGACCCGGCGCAGGACCTCGTGGTGCACCAGTGCGATCAGGCCGATCAGCGGCGCGGTCAGCGCGAACAGCCTGATCAGCACCTGGGCCAGCAGCACCGAGGCCTTCGCCAGCAACTGGAACAGGGCGTAGACCAGGCTCTGCAGCAGCGCGAGGACACCGGCGCCGGTGCGGCTCCCGCCCTCACCGGTGAAGTACGGCGTGGCCGTGCCCAACTGGGTGGAGATGGTCTTGTAGGCCGCCTTCTTGCCGTCCACAACGGACTGGTTGGCGTCTTCGCCGTTGCGGATCTGGGTCCAGGTGAACGACTGCGCGTCCAGCAGCTGACGTCCGAACTGGGTCGCCTGCGCCGCGTCCGGCGCGCCGAACTCGCCCCGCAGCCAGTTGTTGTAGACCACCTGTGTGTGCAGCTCGGTCGGCAGGATCTCCCGGACCACCCGATCCCCCGAGTCGTCGACGAACCCGGCCTGGATGTTGGTGGTGGTCTGGACGATCGCCTTGTCGATGGGATCGAAGTAGCGCAGCATCGCCATCGAGGAGGCGGCCAGCCACACCGCGCCCAGCCCGTAGAGCGCCCGTTTGCTCACCGCGGACAGATCGCCCCGCCAGATGTTGCGGAACATCATGATCGCCAGCACGAGCGCGGCCAGGCCGAACAGCTGCGCGTAGATGTTGTTGTAGACCTTCTCCGCGCCGGTCTTCACCGCGTCGTAGATCGGGTTCAGCAACCCGCCTTCCAGCACGGTGTAGTGCAGCGAGTTGGTGGCGCCGACGATGTTCTTGCCGAGGTTGAACAGCTCGTTGCCCGCCCAGGTGTCGATGGTCGAGCTGGGGCTGGTGATCCCGGACAGCGGCCCGCAGTCGGTCTGGTAGACGTACCAGACCATCCCGGCGTAGCTGTAGTCCAGGTAGGCGCTGCCGTTCTCGCCGTGCGTCGCGGGCGGATCGATCGCCCCCACCATGCCCGCGCCCGGCCGCTCCGGCGTCGGCGCCTCACCGCAGGCCGCGGCGGAGGCGGGCGGCGCCGTCGCCACCGTCTGCAGGCCCAGGATCAGCGCCACCATCGCCAGCGTGGCGAAGCGGCCCGGGCGCTTCTTGCCGCGGAAGCCTCCGCGGCGGACGAAGCCCTTGAACGAATGCCACGCCGCGGCGCATCCCAGCACCAGCAGCAACGTCATGGCGGTGGTCATGCCGCGTCCCGGCCGTGGCCGCCCCGCTTGCCCGCGGTGGCGGGCTCGCCGGAACCCCCGGCCAGCCCCTCCTCGGCGAGTATCTGTTCCTCGGTCAAGCCCACCTCACGTTCCGCGGCCAGCTCCAGATCCGGTTCGAGCTCGTCATCGGGGGGCGGGACGGGCACCCGCTGCTCCGGCGCGGGCGGCTCGGCGCCCCGGGCCCGGCTGTCCGCGGGCAGGGCGTCCTTCGAGCCCGGCGTGGTGTCCAGTGCCGCGCGCAGGTGTTCCAGGTGGGGGCCGGAGAAGTCGACGCGGATGCGCTCCACGCCGCCCGCGCCGTCCCCGAAGATGAACTGGCGGGGGTCGCGGTCGCGTTCGAGCCCGCGCTGGGCACCCGGACGGCGCCCAAGCGCGGCCACGACCTGCTCGTAGCCGACCCCGACCGGCACCTTCAGCAGCCGCAGCGCGTCGGCCTGTGCCTCGTCGTCGTCGAGCCTGCCGACGAACACCGAGTCCAGCAGGGCCACGAAACCCTGGATCTTGAGGAAGTCGGCGGGAATCTGCGAGGACAGCAGGACCCGCACGTTCCACTTTCGGGAGTCACGGGCGAACCGGTTCATCAGCACGCGCCCGGTGGGCACCTCCGACAGGAAGAACGCCTCGTCGATCCAGACGCCCTTGCGCTGGTCCTTCGGCTTCTCGTAGACGGAACGCTGGGTGAGCCAGGCGGCGAGGTTCAGCATCTCCACGCCGAGCGCCTCGGCGTCGGTCCAGTGCTCGCGGCCGACCCCGTCCTTGGGCAGGGTCAGGCCCGCCATCGTCAGCACGGTCAGCCGGTCGTCCCTGGTCTCCGAGTACGGATCGGCGTCGTCCTCCGGGATGAGCAACGACATCCGCTCCCGCATCTCGTCGAGGAAGTCCGCGACCACCACGGCGTGCTCGTGGTGCTCGCTCGAGTCCCGCCGCAACGCGTCGATGACCTGGCCGGGGTCGGCGTCGTAGCGACCGCCGACGGCACGGACGGCGCGCAGCAGCACGATACGGCTCTGCGGCATCCGGGAGACCTCGTACGGCAGCACGCCGATGAGCACGTCGAGCACCAGGCGACGCCGGGTCGCCCCGGCGAGCGCGCGCTCGCGGCGCCACGCCCGCTCCGGATCGTCCTCGTCGAGGAAGTGCTCCAGGAGCGGCTCGGCCACCACGCGGTACGGGTTGAGGATGCCGGGCTGCGCGTTGAGCAGGTTGATCGGCCTCGCGTAGGGGCGGATCTCGGGCAGGTCGCACAACCGCGACAGCGGGCCGGACGGGTCGAGCAGCGTCCAGTGCGCCCCGGCCCGCAGCGTCTTGTAGACGATGCCGCCGCCCAGGAAGGACTTGCCGCCGCCGAGCCCGGCGACCATCGCGGTCAGGCCCGAACCGTCGCGGATCTCCTGCGCCATCCACGGGTCCCAGGCCACCGGGCGCCGGGTCGCGGTGCAGGTCTCGCCGAGCAGGATGCCGCGCCGGTCGCCGACCTCCGCCGTCGCGGTGGGCACCGCCGAGGCGGCCCAGACCACCGAGCCGCGCCGCATGTACGCCGACGAGGACAACGGCTCACCCGGGATGAACTCGCGGGCCAGTGCGTACTGCGCCTCGGGGTGTTCGATGGCGATCTTCGGCTTGTACAGGTCCAGCAGTTGCTGGGCCAGGCGCAGTGCCTCCCGCTCGGTCGGCCCGGACACCGCCAGCCGCCACCAGGACCGCACCCTGGTGGCCAGCGCGGTGAAACCGGAGGTCATCTCGTCGTCGATTTCGAGCACCCGCGAGGCCTGCCGCGCCAGCGACTGCGGCGGCTCCAGCTCGTGCTCGTCGGTGTAGTGCTTGACCTGCGAGCGGACCTTGTTCATCTGGCGCTGCAGCTCGCCCGCCACTTCCTCCGGCCGCCGCACGTAGATGCGCGCCGACCATTCCACCGCCGCGGGCAGCCGGTCCGCGTGCTGCACCCACGGATCGTCCACCTCCGGGATCTGCAGACCGTGCATCTGCCCCACGGTCAGCACCGCGACGTGCCGCTTGATCCCGGCGTTGGAGCCGGTGCGCCCGCGCACGGTCAGCGTGGGCGCGTACGGCTCGGCGTGGAAGTCCGCGGCGTCGGTGAAGCTGGCCAGGTCCTCCGGCTCCCACGCCGAACCCGGCACGGCGGGCAGGTTCCTTGGCGCGGGCAGGCCGAGCGAGCAGGACCGGTGCATCAGCCAGGACATCTCCTCGGCGTGCACCGGGCGGCCCTCCAGCCCGGACGAACCGATGACCTGGTCGAGGTGCTCGACCTCGGAGTCCAGCGCGGTCAGCTCCGCGTCGACCGCCTCGGGCAGGATCCGCCGCAGCAGCGGGGCGGCGCTTTCCACCGCGCGGTCCACCATGCGCCGCGTCTGCACCTGGACGCCGAGGTAGACCTCCTTCTCCGCCATCGAACGGCCCATCAGCTGCTGCTGCTCGCCGATGAGGTAGTCGTCGAAGGACAGCGCGCCCGGCGTGTCCTGCGGCCTGCCGACCGCGTTGTGCACGTGCGCCTCGGCCCACATGCGGATCGGGTACGGGCGCGTCGTCACGCGCAGGTGCAGCCACCGGCCCTGCAGCTCGGCGTACTGGCCCGCGATCGCGGCGATCAGGTCGCGGCGCTGCGAGTCCGAACGGAACGACCAGCGCTGCGGTGCCAGCCGGTACCAGGCGTAGACCTCGTGCCCGGTGCGCAGCAGGTGACCGTCGATGCTGCGCGCCGCGATCGAAGGGGTGTAGGTCGGGATGGCCTGCTCACCCGGCAACCGCCGGTTGGCCTGCTTCGGCTTGGCCGGCGTCGCACGGCCCGGCCGCGGCTGCCACTGCTGCGCGGCTCCGCGTGAGTCGTGTTCCCGGTCCTTCCGGCGACCGAACAACGGTTACCTCCTCGCCGCAGCCGCAGCGCGACCCCGGCGTGCTCGTGACGTGTCTGGGCTCGGCTGGTAACGCACGGGTGCGGGCCGGCGTTTGTTTCGGGGCAACGGCCGCTCCGCCCGCACGCGGAGCTTGGTCGCGGTCACGGCGCCGCCGTCGCCGCGGGGACGTTCGCGGGGCGTGTGCAGCTCGCGCAACCACATGGTGAACACCGCGCCCAGCGGCCGCTCGTGACTGATCTTGCTGGTGATCAGCCGCGTGATCGCGATGGTCGCGACGAAGGCCCACGCGGTCGAGAAGAACCCGAACCCCACCCCGAGCTGCCGCTCGACGGTCAGCACCACGAGGAAGACCGCGATGCCCACACCCCACGCCACGTAGCGGGCGCGCCAGGGAAACGTGGCCTTGGGCGGGCCGAGCCAGACCGCGTCGACCCGGTAGACCTCGTCATCGGTTCGAATCCGCACGAGCTCCCCCGCGTGCTAACCGGTGAACAGGCCGGCGATCCACTCGCCGACGTTGACGCCCAGTCCGCTGACGGCAAGGCCGATCACCGCCAGCGCGATCACGACGCCGGCGAGGCGGCGCATCACGCCGGCGTTGTCGCCCTTGCCGCCGCCCAGCCAGAGCAGCAGCAACGCGACGGCCAGCAGTACCAGCGGGATGATGTTGTCGAGCATCCACTGCTGGACGCCTCGGGTCTTGATCTCGCCCTGTGCCAGTTGCACAAGCGTCATCATGGTCATCGCGTACTCCCGGGTGCGAGGAGTGTGGTGGTCGGGTGG
>NZ_VJWX01000333.1 GCF_007713715.1 Amycolatopsis rhizosphaerae | reverse complement strand
GTCCTGGCCAGCGCGGCCAGCAGTTCGGCGGTGTAGCGGCCGGTCCCGCCGGGGACGGGCGCGAGCAACTGCTCGGCGATGACCACGAGTTGGGGCACGCCCCGTATTCTGCTCGTCGTGGGAGGCGTCGAGACCACCGTGGTGGTCGTCACCTGGCGGGGCGCCGGGCACATCACCGCCTGCCTGGACGCCGTCGCCGCCCAGGAGCGTCCACATCGGACGCTCGTGATCGACAACGCCTCCGACGACGGCACCGCCGCGCTGCTGGCCGCGCACCCGTCCCGGCCTCGCGTGGTCCGTCTGCCCCGCAACACCGGCTACGC
Source organism: Amycolatopsis rhizosphaerae (assembly GCF_007713715.1). Classification (GTDB taxonomy): domain Bacteria; phylum Actinomycetota; class Actinomycetes; order Mycobacteriales; family Pseudonocardiaceae; genus Amycolatopsis_E; species Amycolatopsis_E rhizosphaerae. The sequence continues at coordinate 7,711 of NZ_VJWX01000333.1, read as the reverse complement.
CGGGGCGATGCGGATCGCGCTGTCCCTTGTAGACACCCCGCTGATGGCCTGGCTGAACGACGACGCCGTCCCCGCCCCGGACTGGCTCGCCGTCCTGGAGGACGCGCTCGGCCCGGCGGCCGCCGCCTCCGCCCGGCTCGACCGCCCCGACGGCTCGATCCAGTCGCTGGGTGTCCGGCTCACCGCGGACGGTCACGGTGCCGACGCCACCGAGGCCCCGGCCTTCGGGTTCTGCGGCGGCGCCGCGCTGCTGCGCACGAACGCCGTGCGCACCGTCGGCGGCGTGCCCGGGAGTTTCTTCTGCTACTACGAGGACACCGACACCGCCTGGCGGCTGCGCCTGGCCGGGCACGACATCGTCACCGTCCCCGCCGCCCGCGTCACCCACGGTCACGGCGTGAGCACCCGCCCGGGCTCGCCGCGGTTCCACCGGTGGAACGAGCGGAACCGCCTGCTGACGCTGCTGCGCTGCGCCCCGGGCGCGATCGCGCTCCGCGAGCTGGCCCGGTTCGCCGCGATCACGGCCGTCCTGCCGCTGCGCCGCGACGTGGTGGACGCCCCGAACTTCCGCGTCCCGCTGCGCTGCCGGGTGCTCGCGGAGGTGCTGGTCCGGCTGCCCGGCACGCTCACCGCCCGGCGCGCGGTGACCCGGCGCTCCACCGTGCCCCGCCGCGCCGTCTGGCGCGCCTGGGCCCGGTAACCCCGAAGGAGGGTTCCGCGGGGGCCACCGTGGGCCCCATGCCGCCAGGTCGTGTTTCATAAGCGGCGGAGCCGCTTGCTCCTGCGCCGTCAGCTTGCACCGCCGTGGGTTCTGACGTGGTTCCTCGCGAGGACAGCTCCGACGTGGTGAATTGGCATTCATGAGGAGGAGATCCCACAGCGAGGGACCACGTCAGGTTCCGCTACCCGCACCGCCACGCAAACCACTTCCAAAACAGGCTCTAAGCTTTCGAGCCAACGGTGAGTATGGAGGTCGCATTGACCCAGGGGGACACACCACTGCCGCTGGTCTCGGTGATCGTGGTGAACTATCGCGGCGCGGAGGACACCATCACCTGCCTGCGCGCGCTCGTGGCCGATCTCGATTATCCGCGGCTCGAACTGCTGTGCGTGGACAACGCCTCGGGCGGTGACGACGCCGAACGCATCGCGGCGGCGGTGCCCGAGGTCCGGGTGATCCCCTCCGCGACCAACCTCGGCTTCGCCGGGGGCTGCAACCTGGCCGCACGCCAGGCCAAGGGGAGCGTGCTGGCCTTCCTCAACAACGACGCCCGCCCGCACCCGCGGTGGGTCCGGGCGGCGGTGGACACGCTCGCCGCCGAACCTACGGTCGCCGCGGTCGCGAGCAAGGTGCTGGACTGGGAAGGCACCGGCGTCGACTTCGTCGACGGCGGCCTGACCTGGTTCGGCATGGGGTACAAGCGGCACGCGGGGAGCCCGCTGGCCCAGGTGCCCGCCACCGAGCACGAGTCCGCCAAGGACGTGCTGTTCGCCACCGGTTCGGCCATGTTCGTGCGGGCCGGGGTGTTCGCCGAACTCGGCGGGTTCGACGAGCGCTTCTTCATGTTCTACGAGGACGTGGACCTCGGCTGGCGGCTGAACCTGCGCGGCTGGCGCGTTCGCTACGTGCCGGAGTCCCTCGCCTACCACCGTCACCACGCGACGATGTCCGAAGTGGACTCCCCCGACACCGGGCGGGAAACCTTCCTGCTGGAGCGCAACGCGCTCGCCGCGCTGTACAAGAACGTCTCCGACGAGACGCTGGCCAAGGCGCTGCCCGCGGCGCTCGCGCTGGCGGTGCGCCGGGCGACCGCGCGCGGCGAACTGGACCCGGCACAGCTCGACCTCGCCCACGGCGTCGGCGCGATCGACACCTCGCCGGTCCCGGTGCCCAGGACCGCCCTCGCCGGTTTCCTGGCCATCGACCAGTTCGTCGAGTTGCTGCCGTCGCTGGCGGAGTCCCGCAGGACCGAGCAGGCGGCCAGGGTCCGTACCGACGCCGACCTGATCCCCCTGCTGCGCAAGGCACTCGAACCGGCCTATCCGCTGGAGCGCTATCTCGCCGCGCACGAGATCCTGGTGGAGGCCTTCGGCATCGAGCGGCTGTTCGGGCAGCGGCGCCGGGTCCTCGTGATCACCGGCGACGCGATCACCGAACGCATGGCGGGCCCGGCGATCCGGGCCTGGAACATCGCGCTGGCCCTGCACGCCGAGCACGACGTCCGGCTGGTCACGGTCAACCCGCTGGCCGCTCCCCCGCCGGCCCCGTTCCCGGTGAGCGCCGCCCGCAGGCGCGATCTCACCGAGCCGATCGAGTGGGCCGACGTGGTGGTCCTCCAGGGGCACGTGCTCGAACTCGCGCCGAGCCTGAAGAACGACCACTCCAACAAGATCGTGGTCTGCGATCTGTACGACCCGATGCACTTGGAACTGCTGGAGCAGGGCAAGAGCGCACCGGACGACCGCCGGGCCGCCGACCTCGCCGGGGTGACCCGGGTGCTGGACGCGCAGCTCGAACGGGGCGACTTCTTCCTCTGCGCCTCGCAGCGGCAACGGCACTTCTGGCTCGGGCACCTCGCCGCGCTGGGCAGGCTGTCCCCTCGGCTGTACGACGCCGATCCCACGACCCGCTCGCTGCTGGCGGTCGTCCCGTTCGGACTGCCCGCCGAACCCCCGGTGCGCACCGGGCCCGGCCTGCGGGCGCAACTGGACGGCATCGCCGAAACCGATCACGTGGTGCTGTGGGCGGGCGGCGTGTACAGCTGGTTCGACCCGCTCACCCTGATCCGCGCGATCGAGGAGCTGCGGCAGCGGCGCCCCGACGTCCGGCTGGTGTTCCTCGGCATGCGGCATCCCAATCCCGAAGTGGCCGAAATGGACATCGGTGCCCGCACCATCGCCCTGTCCGACCGGCTCGGCCTCACCGGCAAACACGTGTTCTTCAACGAGCAGTGGGTGCCCTACGCCGAGCGGCAGAACTGGCTGCTGGACGCCGACTGCGGGGTCACCACCCATTTCGAGCACGTGGAGACCACCTTCGCGTTCCGCACCCGGGTGCTGGACTACCTGTGGTCCGGGCTGCCGATCGTCACCACCGACGGGGACGCCTTCGCCGATCTGGTGCGCACCGAACGCCTCGGCGTGGTCGTCCCGGCCGAGGACGAGCAGGCACTGGCCGACGCGCTCGAACGGACCCTGTACGACACGGAGTTCGCCGACGGCTGCAAGGAGCGCATCGCCGAGGTCGCCCGGCGCTACACCTGGCCGGAGGCGCTCGCCCCGCTGGTGGAGTTCTGCCGGGACCCGCGCCCGGCCGCCGACCGCCTGCCCGGCGCCACCGACCTCGTGGTCTCCGAACCCGTACGCGGCGCCGAACTGGTCCGGCGGGACCTGGCCCTGATCCGGGAGTACCTCGCCGACGGCGGCCCCACCGAACTCGCCCGCAGGGTGGCGGGACGGCTCCGGAAAGTGGCGCGGCGCCGTGGCTGAGCGTGCGCTGCGGGTACTGCTGGACGGCACTCCCCTGCTCGGGAACCGGACCGGGATCGGCCGCTACACCGCCGCGCTCGCCGAGGAACTGGCCTCACGGTCCGATGTGGACATGCGGGCGGTCGCCTTCACCCTGCGCGGCTGGCGCCGCCTGCGGCACGTCCTGCCGCACGGCGCCCGCGCGCGCGGAATGCCGGTCGCCGCGCGCCTGCTGCGCAGTTGCTGGCTGCGCTCGTCGTTCCCACCGGTCGAACTGTTCGCAGGCCGTGCCGATGTCGTGCACGGCACGAACTTCGTGCTGCCCGGCTCGCTGCGCGCCGCGGGCGTGCTCACCATCCACGACCTCGCCTTCCTCGACGCGCCGGGGGAACTCGCGCCCAGCGACCGGCAACTGCCCGAACTGGTCCGCCGCGGCGCGCGGCACGCGGGCGCGATCTGCACGCCGACCGCCGCGGTGGCCGACAGCGTGGCCGAGCGGCTGTCCGTTCCGCGCGAGAAGATCGTGGTGACCCCGCTGGGCGTGGACGCCGCCTGGTTCACCGGACGGCGCCCCACCCGGGAAATGCGCGAACGGCTGCGCCTGCCCTCGGAGTATCTGCTCTTCGTCGGTGCGGCCGGGCCCCGCAAGGGACTGGACTGGCTGCTCGAGGCGCACGCCGCCGCCCCGGAACTGCCCCCGCTGGTGTTCACCGGACCCGGCTCGTTCCCCCTGTCCGACCGCGCCCTGCATGCCGGCTACCTGTCCGATGTGGACCTGCGGCACGTGGTCGCCGGGGCTTCGGCGCTGGTACTGCCCTCACGCGACGAAGGGTTCGGCCTGCCCGTGCTCGAAGCGCTCGCCTGCGACGTGCCGGTGGTGTGCACCGACATCCCGGCCCTGCGCGAGATCTCCGGCGGATATGCGAGCCTGGTGCCCCACGGCGACGTGGACGCGCTCGCCCAGGCCCTGCGCACCGCGGTGTCCGAACCGCACACCGCGTCCATGTCCGTCCAGCGGCGCACCCATGCCGCGGGCTTCACCTGGCGGCGGTGCGCCGACGCCACCGTCGGCGCCTACCGGTTGGCCGCGAAGTAGGCCCGCAGCGCCTCCCGCCACGGGCGCAGCGGCGTCAGTCCCGCCTCCGCCCACGCGGCGCCGGACAGCACCGAGTACGCCGGCCGCGGCGCGAGCCGCGGAAACTCCTCCGTGGTGCAGGGCCGGACGCGGTCCGGGTCCGCACCGAGTTCCTCGAAAACCGCACGCGCCAGCCAGTACCAGGTGGTTTCCCCGCCACCGGTGCAGTGCAGGATCCGCCGGGATGGGCCCCCTTTCTCCACAATGGACCTCCCGAGTTCGAGCAGTCCTGCGGCGAGATCCGCCGACCACGTCGGCGACCCGCGCTGATCATCCACAACGGACACCTGATCGCGCTCGGCCGCCAGCCGGGTCATGGTCTTCACGAAGTTCGACCCGGTCGTTCCGTAGACCCAGGCGGTGCGCACGATCCACGCGCTCGCCCCCGAGCCGAGCACGGCGTCCTCCCCCGCCGCCTTCGTCCGGCCGTAGGCACTGCGCGGTGCGATCGCGTCGTCCGCTTCGTACGGACGATCGGCGTCCCCGGCGAACACGTAGTCGGTCGACATGTGGATCAACGGCACCCGGCGCGACGAACACGCCGCCGCCAGCACGCGCGGACCGTCCGCGTTGACCGCGAAGGCCCGCCGTTCCTCGGTTTCCGCCGCGTCCACGGCGGTGTAGGCGGCGGCGTTGACCACCAGCGGCCGTCTTCCCGTCTCGCGGGCCCGCTCCGCGAGCGCGCTCACCGCGGCGACCACGGACCCGGCGCTCGTCACGTCCAGTTCGGCCGAGCCGGGCGCCACCACCTCGATCTCCGGCCCGGCCAGTGCGGCGAGGTCCCGGCCGAGCTGCCCGGTCCCGCCGGGTACCAGCACGGTGAGCATCGGTCCCCTCACTTCCCCGCGAGCGCGGCACGGTTCTTGAGCGGTTCCCACCACGCGCGGTTTTCCCGGTACCAGCGCACCGTTTCGGCCAGCCCCTCGTCGAACGGCACCCGCGCCCGGTACCCCAGCTCGGTGCTGATCCTGGTGATGTCCACCGAGTACCGGCGGTCGTGCCCCTTGCGGTCGGTGACCGGCTCCACCCGGTCCCAGTCCGCGCCGAGCGCGTCCAGCAACCGCCCGGTCAGCTCCCGGTTGGTGAGCTCGGTGCCGCCACCGATGTTGTAGATCTCCCCCGGCCTGCCCCCGTCGGCGACCAGCTGGATACCGCGGCAGTGGTCGTCCACGTGCAACCAGTCACGGACGTTCAGCCCATCGCCGTACAGCGGCACGGTCAGCCCGTCGAGCAGGTTCGTGACGAACAGCGGGATGACCTTTTCCGGGAACTGGTACGGACCGTAGTTGTTGGAACACCGGGTGATGCAGACGGGCAGTCCGTGCGTGCGGTGGAAGGCCCTGGCCAGCAGATCCGACGAAGCCTTCGACGCCGAGTAGGGCGAATTCGGCTCGAGCACGTGGTCCTCGGCCCAGGAACCCTCCGCGATCGAGCCGTACACCTCGTCCGTGGACACGTGGACGAACTTGCCGACCCCGGCCGACAGCGCGGCCTGCAGCAGGGTCTGCGTGCCCAGGACGTTCGTGAGCACGAAATCCGCGGCGCCGAGAATCGAGCGATCCACATGGGACTCCGCGGCGAAGTGCACCACGAGATCGACACCGGCCATCAGCTCGGTGACCAGCGCGGCGTCGCAGATGTCACCGCGCACGAAACGGAGCCGGGGATCGTCCGCCACCGGCGCGAGGTTCGCCTCGCACCCGGCGTAGGTCAGCTTGTCCAGCACGACGATCTCGGCCCCGGCCAGCGCGGGGTACTCACCGGCCAGTGCCTTGCGCACGTAGTTCGACCCGATGAAACCGGCACCACCGGTCACCAGCACCCGCATTCGCTCCGCCCTCTCCATGTCACCGGACTCGTGATCTCCTCGCCCCGGGCAACGTAGCCGAGCCCGAAAACGTCCCTGTAGAGGGAACAGTAATCTGGAGGCATCCACAAATGGTGGGGGCAGGAGGACGAGCGTGACCGACGGGGTCATCACCCGCCAGGACGCCGCAGCGGAGGAGACGGCACCTCCACCACTCGATTCCCCACCACCCCGCCGCAGGCACTGGTTCGTGGTGTTCGCGGCCCGCACCGGTAAGACCCTGGTGGGCCTGGTTTCGGTGGCCGTGCTGGCCCTGACCTGGTTCGGGCAGTACTTCCTCCACCAGCTCAACACCGGACTGGCCACCACCAAGGTCTTCGAGGACAACGAGGTGCACGCGGTGCCGCTGGACGGCGCGGTGGACATCCTGCTCGTCGGCATGGACAGCCGCACCGACGAGCAGGGCAACCCGCTGGCCCGCGAGGTGCTGGACATGCTGCACGCCGGCGACTCCGACGGCGAAAAGCAGACCGACACCATGATCCTGGTGCACATCCCGCAGGACGGGCGCCGCGCGATGGCCATTTCGTTCCCCCGCGATTCGTGGGTGGAGCTGTCCGGCGGTTTCGGCAAGCACAAGCTCAACGGCGCGTTCGTCTACGCCTACAACGAGAAGTTCCGCACGCTCCAGCAGCGTGGGGTGGACATCAAGGAGGCCGACCGGCAGTCCAGGGTCGCCGGACGGCAGAACCTCATCTCCACCCTGGAGACCTTCATGGGCAAACCCGGCATGATCGACCGCTACGCCGAGGTGAACCTCGGCAGCTTCTACGAGGTGACCAAGGCGCTCGGCGGGGTCGAGGTCTGCCTCAACGGTCCGGTCAGGGAACGCAAGTCCGGCGTCGACCTGCCGGGTGGGCGCCAGACCATCGAGGGCGTGCAGGCGCTGGCGTTCGTGCGGCAGCGGTACGACCTGCCCAACGGTGACCTGGATCGCATCGCGCGGCAGCAGGCCTTCCTGTCGGGCCTCGCGCGCAAGGTGCTCTCCCGCGACGTGCTCACCAATCCCTCGAAGATCTCCGACGTGATCACCGCGGTGAAAAAGTCCGTGGTGTTGTCCGACAACTGGAACCTCGTCGAGTTCGCCGCCCAGATGCGCGGCCTGAACAGCGGAAACATCGAGTTCCGCACCATTCCGGTAGTCGGGCCCGCTACCATCGGCGGCGCCGACGTGGTCCGCGTCGACCCGGCGCAGGTGCACGCGTTCGTCGACGGGCTGACCACCGACGCGACCGGTACGG
>NZ_VJWX01000332.1 GCF_007713715.1 Amycolatopsis rhizosphaerae | reverse complement strand
CATCCGGACAGCGCGGGCGGCCTCGCCGTCCGGCTCGGGCTTTCCGCGGTGCGTAACCTCGGGACCGAGGCCGCGGAACGGATCGTGGCCGAGCGCGAGGCCCACGGTCCCTTCCGGGACCTGGCCGACCTCGGGCAGCGAGTCCGGCTCGACACCCCGGCGCTGGAGGCCCTGGCCACCGGGGGCGCCTTCGCAGCCTTCGGACAGGACCGGCGCGAAGCACTCTGGGCCGCCGGTGCCGCCGCACGCCAGCGCCCCGAACACCTCCCGGGCAGCGCGCCCGGCCTCCAGTCGCCGCCCCTGCCCGGCATGACCGTCGTGGAACTCGCCGCCGCCGATGCCTGGGCCACCGGCATCACCCCGGGCACGCACCCCGTCGAACACCTCCGCACCCACCTGAACCGGCTCGGTGCGCTGTCCACCGCCGAAGTCGCCGCCGTACCGGACGGCACCCGGGTGAAGGTCGGCGGAGCGGTCACCCACCGGCAACGGCCCGCGACCGCAGGCGGCATCACCTTTCTCAACCTCGAAGACGAAACCGGCATGCTCAACGTCGTCTGCGACACCGGTTTCTGGACCAGGTTCGGCCGCATCGCCCGGGCAAGCCCGGCCCTGCTGCTGCGCGGCATCGTGCAGGCCACTCCCGAAGGTGTGGTGAGCCTGCGCGCCGACCGGGCCGAACCCCTGCGGCTGTCCGCCGCCCACACCTCCCGGGACTTCCGGTAGAGGCCCGGCCACGGCAAAGTCTGGTCCGCTCGCGGTGTACGGCGCGCCCGCCGGGCGAGTCCCACGCTCGTGCGCTTGTGTCCCACCCTCAGGCAGGTGAGTTGCCCGCTCGGGCGGGGATGGGTGCCGTGAGGGGGTCCCTCACGGCACCGGGCGGCCCTGGTTGCAGGTGGGTCACCGCGGAGAAAGGCGCCCTCGCACGGGCCTCACAGTGGGACTCAACCGCACGAGGGTGGGACACAAGCGCCGGAAGGTGGGACTCGCCCATGTGCTGGTTCAGCGGAACAGGCTGATCACCTTGCCGAAGGGCTCCAGGCTCGGCCCTATCGCGGTGAGATAGGTGATCCCGTAGGTTTCCCGGTACTCGTGCAGGGTTTCCGCGATCTGCTGCGCCGAGCCGTGCAGCACGCCGGGCAGGGCGAGCAGTTCCTCGTCGGACAGGGCCGGGTAGAACCGGCGCGTCATGCTCAGGTCCAGCTCCTCGCCGTCCAGGTGCACCGCGCTGATCAGCAGGCTCAGCTCCAACCGGTCGAAACGATCGCCCGCGGCCTTGCGCACCACCTCGATGCGGTCGGTCAGCGGTTCCACCCCACCCGACGGGGCGGTCCGGACGCCGGCGATGGCGACGATGTCCGCGTGCCGGGCGGCCATGCCCAGGACGCGGTCGCCCTGGCCCGCGATCATCACCGGCACGCGGCGGCCTGCCTCACCGAGCAGCCGGTTCACCTCGACGGTGGTGTGCTCGAGGTGGTCGATCCGCTGGCGGGCGCTGGGAAACGGGAGTTCGGCGGCCGCGAACTCCTCGGCCACGTAACCGGCGCCCAGACCGAGCTCGAACCGGCCGTCGCTCAGTTCGTCCACCGCGGCCACGTCCCTGGCCAGCAACGCGGGCTTGTAGAAACCCGCGTTCAGCACCAGCGTGCCCAGCCGCGGCCGGGTGGTCACCTCGGCGGCGGACATCAGCGCCGGGAACGGTGCGGGCATGCCCAGATGGTCGGGGACCAGCAACACGTCGTAGCCGAGGTCCTCGACCCGCCGCGCGGTGTCCTGCCACTCCGGGCGCGAACCGGCGGCCAGAATGTTGACGCCGAACCGGAAGTCCTTGCCTGTCATGAAGATCCTCTCGTCGTGGTCCGCCGAACACCGTACTGGGGCGGACGCCCGGCCAGAATCGATTTACCGATCTCCGGCACCGTGATCGGCGACACCCGTGCCGCGCGGCGGGCGGCCGGACGAGCGGGGACACTGGACCCATGAGGCGTCTCGTCGCCGCCACGCTGGCCGCGGCCGCACTCGCCGGATGCGCCGCGGACGGCGGCGGTTCCGCCCTCGAACCGCCCGCCACGACCCGGTCCGGCCCGGCCGCCGTGCCGCATCGCGTGCGCGACACCGACTGGCCCACCTACCACCACGACAACGCGCGAACCGGCGTCGCGCCGGGATTCGCCGCGCCGGGACCGCTGTCGCAGGCATGGTCGGCGCGGCTCGACGGCGCGGTCTACGGCCAGCCCCTGGTGCTCGGGGAGACGGTCGTCGCCGCCACCGAGAACGACACCGTGTACGCGCTGGCCGCGGCGGACGGGCACGTCCTGTGGTCGCGTCACCTCGGCTCCCCGCAACCACTCGCGGGCCTGCCGTGCGGCGACATCGACCCGCTGGGCATCACGGGCACGCCCGCCTACGATCCCGCGACCGGCCTGGTGTTCGTCGTCGCCGAGCTCACCGGCGGGACCCACCTGCTGGCCGGACTGGACCTCGCCACCGGGGACGTCGCGCTGAGCAGGCCGGTGGAACCGCCGCGCGGCACCCCGTCGGCGCACCAGCAGCGGGCGGCGCTCACCGTGCTGGACGGCTCCGTCTACCTCGCGTACGGCGGCCTCTACGGCGACTGCGGCGACTACGTCGGTTCCGTCGTCGCGGCCCCCACCACGGGTCTCGGGCCGCTGCGCACCTACGCCGTGCCCACCACCAGGGAAGGGGGAATCTGGGCCCCGGGCGGCGCTTCCGTCGCCGCGGGGAAGCTGTACTTCGCGGTCGGGAACGGTGAATCCACCTCCGCCTACGACCACAGTGATTCGATACTCGCCCTCTCGCCCGAACTGGCACTGCTCGACGCGTTCAGCCCCGCCGAATGGGCCGACGACAACGCCCACGACCGTGACCTGGGGTCGATGGGACCCGTCGTGGTGGGTGGCCACGTCTACGCCGACGGCAAGCGCGGCATCGGCTACGTGCTGGACGCGACGCGCCTCGGCGGGATCGGGGGCCAGTTGTCGGCGCAGCCGGTGTGCGCCGCCTACGGCGGCGGATCGGTGGACGGCGGCCGGATGTACCTCCCGTGCCGCGACGGTACCCGCGCGGTGGATCTCGATCCCGCCGGGCGGCTCACGGTGCGGTGGCGGGCTCCGGTCCCGGCCGACGGTTCACCCACGGTGGGCGGCGGCGCGGTGTGGACCGTCGACACCCGTGCCGGTGTGCTGTATGCGTTGGACACGGCGACGGGCGCCGTGCGGGGCCGGCTCCCGGTGGGCGCGGTGCCGCATTTCGCTTCGCCCAGCCTGTCCGGTGGCCGCGCCTATCTCGGCACGATGTCGGGCGTGGTGGCCGTCGCGGGGGCCTGAGCCCCGGCCGGTACCGGCACCCGAAGCGGGGTGGCGAGCCGCCACAGCCCGGCGTGGGAATCCGTGCCCGGTTCGGCGTGGTAGGCCACGATCCGCAGGCCGGTGGAGGAGGCCGGTTCCAGCACTTCGTAGTCGAGGGAAAGCCGCCCCGCGACGGGATGGTCGAATTCCTTCTGCCCGCTGGTCTTGCGCCGCACGTCCCGTTGCTCCCATTCGCGGGCGAACGCCGGGCTGACCGCCAGCAGTTCGGCGATCAGTGCGCGCAGTGCCGGATCGTCGGGGCGATGTCCGGCGGCGGCCCGCAGGTGCGCCGCCGAATCGGAGGCGATCTCGTCCCACCGCACGAACAGTTCCCGCGCGGCCGGGTCGGTGAAAACGAAACGCGTGTTGTTCGGCGCGCGGTCGCCGGGGACGAGGTGCGGGAACAACGCGGCCGCCATCGGGTTCCAGGCCAGCACGTCGCTGACGCGGTTGATCACGTATGCGGCGGTGGGCTCGGCGAACATCGCGAGCAGCCGCTGCGCTTCGGCAGGCACCTTTTCCCGTCCTGCCCTCGGGTCGGTGTATTCGCCGAGCGCGAACAGATAGGCCCGCTCGTCCTCGTCGAGCCGGAGCGCCCGGGCGAGCGCGTCCAGCACGCTGATCGACGGGTGCGGCGACCGCCCCTGCTCCAGGCGGGTGTAGTAGCCGGCGCTCACGCCCGCGATGCGGGCGACCTCCTCCCGCCGCAACCCGGTGGTGCGCCGGGGCCCCTCCGCGTGAAGGCCTGCCTCGGCCGGGGCCAGTGATCCTCTCTTGTCCCTCAGGAAAGCGCCCAGCTCACGAGCGCGCGCGGCAAGCCTCACCATGATCACATTGTGCCCGATGGATCCGGGTGCCCCTGACAGGTACACCCTGAATGGTTCACTTCCCGCCTTCCCTGCGGCACGCTGTGCGGCGCAACCGGACGAGGAGGAGTGGACGATGGCTCAGGCGGACGATCGGGCGGCGATCGTGGAGACGTGCAACCGGATGGGGTGGCACGCCGACCGGCGCGAATGGGACGAACTGGCCGGGATCTTCGCCGACGAGGTGCTGCTCGACTACACGAGCCTCAACGGCGGCGAGCCCGCGAAGCTCTCGCCCGCGCAGATCACGGCCGCCTGGGCGAAGGTGCTGGGCGGTTTCGACGCCACCCAGCACCTCATCGCGACCCACCTGGTCACCGTCGAGGGTGACACCGCGGTGTGCACGGCGAACTTCCAGGCCACGCACCGCCTCGCGAACCCATTCGGCGGTCCACTGTGGACGCTGGGTGGGCACTACCGCTTCGGTCTCGTGCGCTCGGGTGAGGCGTGGAAGATCACCGCGGTGGTGATGACCGCGACCTGGGCGGACGGCAACCGGGACCTGATGGCACTGGCAGTGAAGCAGGCACCCGCACCAGGTAAGGAGTGATGGCTCGATGTCCTCGATCCGTCTCCGTCCCACCGCCGACGCGATGGCCGGGCAGACCGACCCCGCTGCGGGCCGATCAGCAGTGTGAAGGAACAGACGCTGCCGCACTACGCGGAGCGACTGGCGGACGCCGGTTACACCCGCCCTCACCTTCGACCCCCGCAACTTCGGGGAAAGCGAAGGCCTGCCGCGGTTCCGGTACGACCCGAACGCCGTGATCGAGGACTACGCGAACGCCGTCGGCCACCTGTTCACCCGGGACGGCATCGACCACGACCGGATCGGCCTCGTCGGTGTCTGCATGGGCGGCGGTTACGCGGTTTCGCTCGGCGCGCGGGACAAGCGGCTCAAGGCCGTGGTGAGCATCGCCGGTGGCTACGACATCGGCGGCACCTTCCAGCAGTTCCTCGGGGTGGACGGCTTCGCGACCTACTACCGTTCCATCGCCGAACTGGTGCAGCGGCAGTACGAAAGCGGCGAGATCGCCTACGTTCCCACCATCGCCAAGGCCCTGTCGGCGGAGGTCCCGGTGGCGGTGATGCCGAACGAGGAGGCCTACAGCTACTACGACCGGACATTCCGGACGGACGCGCCGAACTGGTCCGGGAAAATGACGGCGGATTCGCTCCTGCCGTACTTCACCTACAACGCGGTCGCTCACGCGCCGCTTGTGGCACCCACGCCGTTGATGATCGTCCACGGCGCCACCGACACCGCCCTGCTGCCCGAATACGCGCAGCAGGCCTACGAGGCGGCCCAGGGGCGCAAGGAACTGGTGTGGATCGAAACGCACAACCACATCGAGCTCTACGACCAGGCCCCGTATGTCACGGAAGCCGCCGCGCACGCGATCCGCTGGCTCGACGAGCACCTCGAGAAAGGCCGCTGAAGATCGTTCTTCGGTTCCCTCGCGGCACGCGATACTGGTCCGGTGAAACCGGACCAGTATCGCGTGGGCGAGGGCCCGCCGACCGCCGGGACGGACGCGGCGCGTCGCGCCATGGCGCAGGTCGCGGCGGTGTCCACCGGCGGGCCGGTGGACCCGTCGTGGCGGGTAACGCTGCACTTTCACCCCGACCGGCTCGTGGCCGGGATGCCGATCCTGGAGCGCATGGCCCGGGATGGGGTGTACCGGTCGCAGTTCGAGACCGGCACCGGCAACGGAGGGCTGACCGCATACCCCGGCGGTGAGCGCCGGCGGTGGGAGAGCCGCCTCTTCGGCGGGGCGTACGACGACGCACGGCCGGTGGACCGGCCCAAGTACGGCTCGCTGAACTTCCGTCGGCGGCGGGTCGGTGGGTCCCCGCGCTTCGGCTCCGCGTATCTGCGTCTTGCCGGGCACACCATGGACCGGACGACTTTCTGCTACCCGGACAGTGTGTTCGAGCCCGGCCATTTCGGTGTGGCGTCCCAAGCCTCCACGCTGATCGAGTTGGCCGAGGGGGATGACAAGGACCCGCTCGACGACTACATCGAAGCCCACGTGCACGGCGTGGTCGACCTTCATCGCGACGTCGACGCTCTCGTCCTCGATCCGTGCTATCGCGGCACCCCGGTGGAGGCCGCGGCGGCCCATTTACCCTGCGCGGTCGAATGGCACGGCGGCTTCGCGCTGACCACGGCCGAACTCCGCCGCCATCCCTCGTATCGCGGAGCCGAGTTCGTGGCCCTCGGTGTTTCTCTTGCCCGGCAGGGTCGTCTCGATCCACGGATCATCGGCGAGGCGGTACGCACCGCCGCGTACGACGAGCAGGACCTCAAACGGGTGTGGCACTACGTGGCGAGGTTCGGCACTCCCGAGATGCGGGGGATAGCCCAGACGCGCTGGTAGGTGTCGAAAAGCCAGCGGTTCAGCCGGTCCTCGTCGGGCGTCTTCGGCAGGTCCGAGGTGTCCACCAGTCGCAGCAACCGCGCCTCCAGATCCCCGGCCGCGTCGAGGGCTTCCCGCTCGGAGTGCCTGCCCTGACGGAGATCCCTGATCCAGGTGAGCCACGGCTCGGGCATCGGCAGGGTGATCCGCCCGGTTTCCAGCAGTTCCACACCCTGCACGCCGAGCCGCACCATGTGCCCGGCGAACTTCGTGTCGAACCCGTACCGTTCGACGAGGTGCGGCCTGCCGGCGTTGGTGCCGCGCTGCATCCTGGCGCGCTGGCTGCGCAGGTAACCGATGAACCGGTGACCGGCTTCGCGGGACACCACCATTTCCGGGTTCGCGCGGAGTTCCGCACCGATTTCGGTTATCGAAACCACCTCGCTGTCCGGGGTGAACAGGGGAATGAGGATGGTTGGGTTGCCCTTGGCCGCCAGCCGCATCCACTTCCGCAGCGAATACACCACCAGATCCAGGTCGTCCGGGCCCGACGGCTCGTTGGCGTTCCCGGTCCGTTCGGCGGCACTGCGGTAGATGTACTGCTCGAACCGGCGAAGACCGACCACGTACTCCGGTGGTTCGACGCACAGGCCCATCTCGTCCCGGTCGTCGCTGCCGGCGATCGCGGTGCCGTGCACGCCGGAACCGACCTGGGTGCGCAAAACCGTGTGGCGCTCGGCGATCGCGGCGAACTCGGGGCAGGTGTGTTTCATGGGACCGGAAGACCTCCTTGCAGGGCTCTTTGATAGCGCAGGACCGGGGTTTCCGTCGATCCGATTTCTGGCTACCGAACCGGCCGGGGACACGACCTCGGCGCGGGGAACGGAACGAACGGCCGTAAGGGCACCGCACCCGGCCGGACAGGCCCGGGAAACGCCTGAATCCGGCAAAGTGAACAATTCGTTTTCCCGCCTTGCCGCCGGAACCGGTCTCCGGTTGGATCCATCCCACAGGGGTCGTCGACCATTTCAGCCGAGGTGATCACGGTGGCGAATGTGCCGAAATCGGACATTTCGAATATCGTCCGCAAGGCGGAGGAGGCGAAGACGCGGCTGCAGCAGCTTTCGGCGACTCTGACGAGCAAGGACGGTGCGGCTACCGTGACCGTGAACGCCAGCGGCGCGCTGCAGCGGCTTTCCTTCGGTCCTCGCGCGCAGGGCGTCCCGCTCGACCAGCTCGCGGCGACGGTGCTCGCCACGGCCCAGCGTGCCCAGGCCCAGGCGGCACGCCGGATCACCGAGGTGATGGCGCCGCTGATCGGCGCCGACAGTGACGCGATGAAGTTCCTGGAGGAACAGCTTCCGGCGCCGGAGGTGCCCGAGGAGCAACCGCAGGTGGTGCCGCAGCACGGTTTCGTCCTCAACGAGGAACAGCAGAACAC
>NZ_VJWX01000331.1 GCF_007713715.1 Amycolatopsis rhizosphaerae | reverse complement strand
GCGCGGGCGGGCCGGGGGTGTGCCCGCGCGGCTGTTCCTCTCCGTGGTGGCCGGGCTGGTGCTGGTCGCGCTGTTCGGGGCGCTGTTCGCGGACGCCGATCCGACCTTCGCCGGCCTGCTGTCTCAGGCGGTGCCCACCGTCGACGGTCCGTCGGTGTTCGGCTGGCTGTTCCTGTTCGCCGTGGCCGGCACCGGCACGGCGGCGGCCGCACACCTGCTTCTCGCCCCTCCCCCCGCACCCCCCGTCGCGAAGAAGAAACCCAGGCTTCGCTTGCTGGAATGGGCGGTGCCGCTCGCCCTGCTCGTGCTGTTGTTCGCCGCGTTCGTGGTCAACCAGCTCACCGTGCTGTTCGGCGGGGCCGACGCCGTGCTCCGCACCGCCGATCTGACCTACGCCCAGTACGCGCGCAGCGGCTTCTGGCAGCTGCTGATGGTGACCGCGCTGACCCTGCTGGTCATCGCGGTGGTCGTGGTGGAGGCGGACCGCACCGTGCGGGCCTGCCGCCTCTGGATGCGCGTCCTGCTCGGTTCGCTGTCCGTGCTCACGCTGGTCATCGTCGCGTCGGCGCTGACGAGGATGTGGTCCTACCAGCGGGCGTACGGCTTCACCGTGCTGCGGCTGGGTGTCGAGACCGCCGAGCTGTGGCTGGGCGTGGTGTATCGCTGGTGATCGCGGCCGGGGTGCGGATGAAGTGGGACTGGCTGCCTCGCGCGATCCCCGCCACCTGCCTCGCCGCGGTGCTCGGCCTCGCGCTGGCCGACCCGGAAGGCATCATCGCGAAGGAGAACGTCGCGCGCTCGCGGCAGACCGGGCTCGTCGACCTGAGCTACCTGTCCGGGCTGTCCGAGGACGTCGTCCCCGCGCTCGGTGGGCTCCCCGAGCCACTGCGCTGCCGTGTGCTGTGGCAGATGAGCGGGCGGCTCGACCCCGGCACCGACGGCTGGCTGGGCTTCAACGCCGCCCGCGCCGCCGCCCGGCAGGCACTCGCCGATGCCCGTCCGGGTTGCTGAGCGGCCGCGGCCCGGGGCGGTGCCGTGATCAACGGGCGCCGGAGGGGCCCGGGTCCCTACCGTGAGATCCATGGCCGAGGACGCGTGGTACGAGGTGTTCGCCGAAATCATCGAGGAGGCGAACCTGGCGACGGCGGGTGAACTGGTGGGGGTCCTCGCTTCCGCGTGCTCCCGCGTCGGCCTGGACGTCACCCTCTACCTGGCCGACATCCAGCAGCACGTGCTGCGCCCGGTGACCGGTGGCGAGGACCTCGACGTGGACGGCAGCCTGGCCGGACGGGCGTTCCGGTTCTCCCAGCTCGTCGCCTCTCCCCAGGAGCACGGCGGCGCGGTGCTGTGGGTGCCGGTGATCGACGGGACGGAGCGCCTCGGCGCCGCCCGGTTCCGCCTGCCCGCGGGGGCCGATCCGGAGGAGCCGGACCTGCGGGCGCGGTGCCGGATCCTGGGCATGCTGACCGGGCACCTGGTCGCGGGCAAGCTCGCCTCCGGCGACCTGTTCCACCGGGTGCGCCGGACGGCGCCCTACAGCGTGTCCAGCGAACTGCTCTGGCAGTTGCTGCCGCCCAGGACCTTCGCCCATCCCGGCCTGGTGATCTCGGTGGTCATGGAGCCCTACGACCAGGTGGGCGGGGACGGCTACGACTACGCGGTGGACGACCACCTCGCCTACCTCGCGGTGTTCGATTCGACCGGCCACGACCTGCACGCGGGGCTGCTCACCACCACCGCGCTCGCCGCCACCCGCAATGCCCGGCGCGGCGGTGCCGGGCTGGAGGCCATCACCGCCGCGGCGGACGCGGCGCTGGCCGGGCATGCCCCGCTCAAGGGGTTCACCACGGCGGTGCTGGCCACCCTCGACCTGGCCTCCGGCACCCTGCGGTACCTGCTGGCCGGGCACCCGCCGCCGGTGCTGCTCCGCGCGGGGAGCTCGGTCAAGGTCATCCACCCCGCGCCGCGGCCGCCACTGGGGGTGTTCCCCCGGTCCGCGGCCACCGGCCTGGGCACCATGCACCTGGAGCCCGGCGACCGGCTACTGCTCTACAGCGACGGGATCACCGAAGCCCGCAGTCCGGACCGGCGGTTCTTCGGCCTCGACCGCCTCGTCGACCTCACCGAGCGGCACGAGGCCGCCGGGCTCACCGCGCCCGAGACGGTCCGCCGCATCATCCACGCCGTGCTCGACCACCAGCGCGGGCGGTTGCAGGACGACGCCACGCTCCTGCTGCTGGAGTGGTCCACCTCCCGGCCCACCGGCCTGCTGCCCTCGCACTGATCTTGCCTGATCCACAAGGGAAACTCGCGACCACGCTGCGCGGCGCGGCGGGGCGGCCGACGCCGCTTGTCCCGCCGCACAAATCTCTAGCGGCAGGTGGCGCAGCCGCCGCGGTGGAGGCGCATGTCGACGATCAACTGTTCATGATCGGTCAGCTTGTCGCCGGCCAGCCAGCGCCACAGGACGGCCTCGACCCGATCACGCATCGCCTTGGCGTCGGGTGCCGGGGACTTCAACCCGTCGCTCATCATCAACTCCCTTTCCGGCCCTCTTCACCGGGCCGCTCCGGCATATTCTGCGCCGGGCGTGACCGAATCGTTTCCTTTTATGGGCAACCTCACGACGGAAACCGCGCACGGTGTTTCCCGGGACACGAAGCGGAGTCCGGGGGCAGCGATGGACTGGGATGTCCTTTGTGGACAGGATTCACCCGTCCGCCGCCGTGGATCCGGTTTCCGGTGACCGGTTCTTCCGCCTGCGGAAAAGGATCGAGGCCAGCGCACGGGGCACGATCCAGGCCACATAGGCCCATCCGGTGACGAACGACAACGGGATCGAGATCCCGAACGCGACCGCCATCATGCCCGCGCCCCTGGCCGGACGGGAAAGTGCCTCCGGCGGGGTGCCTTCGCGATAGAGCCGGGACCGGCGAATCTCCCGCACCATCAGCACGAACATCACAAACGCCGCCGCCTCCACCAGTGCGTAGAAACCGAAGCGGAACTGGAAACCCCCGTCGCCGGTGATGACCTTGGTCGCGAAGGGCGTGATCACCTGCAGGAACAGCCAGCCCAGGGTCAGCCCGGTCAGCCGGGGGCTGACGACCGCGACGTGCCGGAAGGTCTGGTGGTGACTGCGCCACTGCACGCTGATCACCAGGAAGCTGATGACGAAGGCCAGGTACTCCTGGCGATGCTCGTAGGCGGAGTGCAGCAGGTCGGCGTTGGTGACGCCGGACGGGACGGGCAGTTCCAGCGCCAGCAGCGTCACGGCGATGGCGATGACGGCGTCGGCGAAGAACGTCAGCCGTTCCGCCGCGGCCGCCCGGACCTCCGGGGGCTCCCCGGACTCAGCGGTGATCATGGCACGACAGCGTGCCACAGCGGGGAGCATGAGCGTTCACCCCAGCCAGCGCACCCAACCGCCGTGCAGCTCGCTGAAGGCCACCGGCTCACCCGAGACCGCGAGCACGGACAACGCCCGGCCCGCGGGCGGCTCCACCGGCAGCTTCTCATCGATCTCCGGGAACACCCCGCTGCCCTCCTGCGAGATCCACACCCCGTCCAGTCCCCGTGCCGCGCGAGAGAAGCGATCCCGGTCCCCCGGGGACAGATAGCACAGCACCGAGGTGTGGAACAGCACGAGTGTGGCCGCGGGCGGGGCCTGGGCCAGCAACCCGCCGAGGTCTTCGCGCAGATCCCCGGCCACCAGCAACGGCGGCTCCTCCCGCGCGATCCGCGCCACCGCTTCCAAGCGCTCCCGGCGATCACGCTGCTCCGGCCACACCAGCGCCCTCAGCCAGTTCAGGTCCTCTTCGCGCCGCACGTCCAGCGGGTTGGTGTCCAGACCGGCCCGCCAGACGACCTCCGGCAGCCGCACCGGCAGCGGAACCGGTCCCTCGACCTGGCACCGCAACCGCACCGGACTGTCCTCCGGCCCGATCTCGTGGCCGCCGAAGTCGTACCGGAACCGGTCGGGGTAAAGGCAAAGGCCGGCCGAAGCCCCGGCCTCGACCAGCGCGATCGGGCCTTCGATGGCCGCGAGGACGGGCAGTATCGCCGCGACCCGCGCCGCCTCGTTGGTCTGCGTCGCCCTGGTCCGGACCACCGCGAGCACCCGCTCCGGGTCGTCGAGCACCCATTCCCGGAACTGCGCGTAGTCCCGGGCGACCCCGTGCCGCGACCGGACCGCCGCCAGCAGCAGGTTGGGCTGCCGTTTCGGCGGGGGCAGGGTGTCCAGCAGCGCGATCAGCTCCGGATCCGCCGCCACCCCCTCGGCCAGCCGCTGGTACAACGGCGAACCGCCCGCAGCCTCGAACCGGGCGAACCGGGCATAACGGTGCGCCGTGGACGTTTCGTCGGCCATGCCCGCAACCTACCGAGCCGGGGCCGCCCGAGTAATCCACCGGATGGCGGGGAACTCCGTGGGTCGGCAGGCACGACGAGGAGGTCGCCATGGATCGCCAGGATGACGCGGCGAGCACGCCGCTGGCGGACCTGTCGTGGCTGCAGTGGCCGGACGGGCTGAAGGACGTGGCCCTCGAGGTGCTTGCCCGGTGGCAGGCCGGACATCCCGGAGAGGCGGTCGACCTGATCGACGAGATGCTCGCCGACCTCGCCTCGCGCCGGGAATTCCTCGGCGAGAGCGCCAACCGCCTCTACGAACCGTCCACCGACGACCGCAACCCGTGACCGCGCCAGTGGCACCCGAAACGAACAACGCGACGCCGGTGGTGCGGGGCGCCCGCACCACCGGCACTGGTCACGGGTGGGTGAGCCGGTGGACCGCCAGGTTCAGGTCGAGCACGCCGACCGCGGGTTCGCCGAGCACGCCCAGCGCACGGCCGCGCACCCGCTCGTCGACGATCCGGCGGACCTGCTGCTCGGTCAGGCCGTTGACCCTGGCCACCCGCGGCACCTGAAGGTAGGCGTAGGCGGGGCTGATGTCCGGGTCAAGGCCGGAGGCCGAGGCCGTCACCGCGTCCGCGGGCACCCGGTCCGGCGAAACCCCTTCCCTGGCCGCGATCGCGGTCTTCCGCTCCCGCACCAGTTCGGCCAGCTTCGGGTTGTCCGCGGCCAGGTTGGACCCGCCCGAGGTGGACGGGTCGCCGGGCCCGAGCGGATCGGCGGCCAGCGCCGAGGGACGGGTGTGGAACCACGGGTCGTGAGCGGGGTCGGAGGCGGTGAGGTCGACCCCGATCTCCCGTGATCCGACGGCCTGTCCGTCCACGGACACGATCGAGCCTTCGGCCCTGTCGTGCAGCCCGGGCAGCCGGGACACCCCCCAGACGGCCAGCGGGTAGACGACACCGGTGAGCACGGTCAGCGCCAGCAGGAGGCGCAGTCCGGCCCCGGCCTGCCGCAGTGCGGCGGAGAACCACTTCATGGCGGTCACCCGATTCCTGGGACGAGACGGACGACGAGGTCGATGAGCCAGATCCCGGCGAAGGGCACCACGACGCCGCCGAGACCGTAGACCAGCAGGTTCCGGCGCAACAGGCCGCGGGCGCCGGTGGGCCGGTACCGCACGCCGCGCAGGGCGAGCGGGATCAGCGCGACGATGACCAGGGCGTTGAAGATCACCGCGGACAGGATCGCCGACTGCGGCGAGTGCAGGCGCATGATGTTGAGCGCATCCAGCTGCGGGTAGATGGCCACGAACATCGCCGGCAGGATCGCGAAGTACTTCGCGAGGTCGTTGGCGATGGAGAAGGTGGTCAGCGCACCGCGGGTGATCAGCAGCTGCTTGCCGATCTCGACGATCTCGATCAGCTTGGTGGGATCGGAGTCGAGGTCGACCATGTTGCCCGCCTCCTTGGCCGCCATCGTGCCGGTGTTCATCGCGACCCCGACGTCGGCCTGGGCGAGCGCGGGGGCGTCGTTGGTGCCGTCCCCGGTCATCGCGACCAGCTTGCCGCCCTCCTGCTCGGCCCGGATCAGCGCCATCTTGTCTTCGGGCTTGGCTTCGGCCAAGAAGTCGTCCACCCCGGCCTCGGCCGCGATGGCCTTGGCGGTCAACGGGTTGTCTCCGGTGATCATCACCGTGCGGATGCCCATCGCGCGGAGTTCGGCGAACCGCTCCCGCATGCCCTTCTTCACCACGTCGGACAGCTCGATCACGCCGTGCACGACCGCGACACCGCCGGAGACCTCGGCGACCACCAGCGGAGTGCCGCCCCGCTGCCCGATCTCGTCGGCGACACGGTCGGTTTCGGGCGGGACCGTACCGCCCAGCCCGGTGACCCAGTCCCGGACCGCACCGGCCGCCCCCTTGCGGATCCGGCGGCCGTCGAGATCGACCCCGCTCATCCGGGTCTGCGCGGTGAAGGGCACGAACTCCGCGCCCCTTTCGTGCGCACCGCTCCCGCCGTCCGGCCCGTGCTCCCGGGTGCAGAGCTCGACGATGCTGCGCCCTTCCGGGGTGCCGTCGGCGAGGCTGGACAGGCGCGCGGCCGCGGCCAGCTCCCCCAGGGTCGAGGGTGCGACCGGGTGCAGCCGGGTGGCCTGGCGGTTTCCGTAGGTGATGGTGCCCGTCTTGTCCAGCAGCAGGGTGTCCACGTCACCGGCCGCTTCCACCGCCCGGCCCGACATGGCCAGCACGTTGCGCTGCACCAGCCGGTCCATCCCGGCGATGCCGATCGCCGACAGCAGCGCCCCGATGGTGGTCGGGATCAGGCAGACCAGCAGCGCGGTCAGCACGATCACCGACTGCGTGGCACCCGAATAGCCCGCCATCGGCTGCAGGGCCACCACCGCGAACAGGAAGATGACGGTCAGCACCGCGAGCAGGATGTTCAACGCGATCTCGTTGGGCGTCTTCTGCCGGTCGGCGCCCTCCACGAGCGCGATCATCCGGTCCACAAAGGACTCTCCCGGCCTGGTGCCGATGCGGACCACGATCCGGTCCGACAACACCGTGGTCCCCCCGGTCACCGCGGAACGGTCCCCGCCGGATTCGCGGATCACCGGCGCGGATTCGCCGGTGATGGCCGATTCGTCCACGGTGGCGATGCCCTCGGCCACGTCGCCGTCGCCCGGGATCACCTCCCCCGCCTCGACCACGACACGGTCCCCGACACGCAGGTCCGCTCCGGACACCCGCTCCTCGGTGCCGTCCCGGCGCAGGCGCCGCGCGACGGTTTCGGTCCTGGTACGGCGCAACGTCTCCGCCTGGGCCTTGCCGCGGCCTTCGGCCACGGCTTCGGCGAGGTTCGCGAACAGCACGGTGAACCACAGCCAGGCCGCCACCGCGATGGAGAACACGCTCGGGCCGGTGATGGCGAACACCGTGGTCAGCAGCGACCCCGCCCACACCACGAACATGACCGGGTTGCGCAACTGGTGCCGCGGGTGCAGCTTGCGCAGCGCGTCCGGCAGCGAGACCAGCAGTTGCCGGGGGCTGAAGACCCCGGCGGCGACCCTGCCGGTGTTCGAGGCGTGTCTTTCCCGCTGCTCGCCGTCGGTCCGGTCGAGGCGATCCTGTTCCTGGGTGGTGGTCATGCCAGCGCCTCCGCGATGGGGCCAAGGGCCAGAGCCGGGACGAAGGTGAGCGCGGCGACCAGGACGACCGTGCCGCCGAGCATCGACGCGAACAGCGGGCCGGTGGTGGGCAGAGTGCCCGCGGTGACCGGGATCTTCTTCTGCCGCACCAGCGCACCGGCGAGGCCGAGCGTGGCCAGGATGGGGACGAACCGGCCCAGCAGCATCGCCGCGCCCAAAGTGGACTGGTAGAAGTCGCTGGTGACGGTCAGCCCGCCGAAGGCGCTTCCGTTGTTGTTCGAGGCCGAGGTGTAGGCGTAGAGCACTTCGGACAGTCCGTGCGCGCCGGAGTTGCCGAACGCCCCGCCGGTGACCGAGGGCAGGGCCAGCGCGAGCCCGGTCCCCACCAGTACCAGCACCGGCATGGTCAGCATCGCGAGCGCGGCGAAGGTGACCTCACGCCGCCCCAGTTTCTTGCCCAGGTATTCGGGGGTGCGCCCGACCATCAACCCGGCCAGGAACACCGCGATGATCGCCATCACGAGGATGCCGTA
>NZ_VJWX01000330.1 GCF_007713715.1 Amycolatopsis rhizosphaerae | reverse complement strand
CTTTCCCCGCCCGCCGCGGGATTAAAGTGACCGATGTGGTGTTGATCAGCAGTGGACAGCTCCGGGGCGAACGCACCGCCGACGGGCTGACCGTGTTCCGGGGCGTGCCCTTCGCCCGCGCCGCGCGCTTCGCGCCCCCCGAACCCGTGGCGCCCTGGGACGGGGTGTTCGACGCGACCCGCCACGGCCCGATCAGTCCCCAGCCGCCGTACCGGGCCGGTGCGGTCATGGGCGAACCCGGGTCCGGGCTCGTGCAGAGCGAGGACTGCCTGAACCTCACCGTGACCACCCCCGGCACCGAGGGCAGGCGCCCGGTTCTGGTGTGGATCCACGGCGGCGCGTACACCACCGGCGCCGGCTCGCTCGGCTTCTACGACAGCGCCAAGCTCGCCCTCGAAGGCGACGTCGTGGTCGTCGGTGTCAACTACCGGCTCGGCGCGCTGGGCTACCTGCGCCTCGACGGGGTTTCCCCGGGCAACCTCGGACTGCTGGACCAGATCGCCGCGTTGCGCTGGGTGGCCGCCGAAATCGCCGCGTTCGGCGGCGACCCTCGGCGGGTGACGGTGTTCGGCCAGTCCGCGGGCGCCCATTCGATCGCCTGCCTGATGGCGGCGCCGGCCGCGCGCGGACTGTTCCACCGCGCGATCCTGCAGAGCCCCCCGCTCGGGTTGAAGCCCGCCGGTGCCCGGACCGCGAGCCGGATCGCCCGGTACTTCACCGCCGCGCTGCGCGCCGATCCCCGGACCGCCCCCGTGGAAGAGATCCTCGCCGCCCAGCAGGCGGCGATCGTGCGGGCGGCGGGGCCGGGCGGCCTGTACTCGGTTCCGCCGTTCTGCCCCACCGCCGCCGGTCCCCTGCCGGGTCCGGGCCGGTGGCTCCCGAGTGCCGCCGAGGCCGCCCGGGACGTCGACGTGATCATCGGGACCACCCGCGACGAGATGGCCACCTTCCTCACCGGAAAGCCGGGCGTCGTGCGCCTGGAGGCGCTGCCGGTGCTGCGCCGCGGGGTCGAGGCGGTCAAGAAGACCACGACCCACTGGGTGTTCGAACGGCCCTCACTGCGGTTCGCCGACCAGCTCGCCGAGGCGGGCGGACGCGTGTTCACCTACCGCTTCGACTGGGCGGCCCCGGACTCCGTCTACGGCGCGTGCCACTGCGTGGAACTGCCGTTCCTGCTCGGCGGGGAGACGGCGTGGGCTGGCGCGCCGATGCTGGCCGGGGCGGACTGGCCGGAGGTGGAGGCACTCGGCGAACTCCTGCGCGCGTCCTGGCTGTCCTTCGCCAGGACCGGTTCACCGGAGGCCGCGGGGTCCTGGCCACCGCACACCCCGGGCTCCCCCGCCGGTGTCCGCTGGTCCGGACCGGCCCGCTCGCCGCGGCCGTCGACCACCCCCTGACCGCTTGTGTCCCACGCTCAGGCGCTTGTGTCCCACGCTCGGGCGTGCGAGTTCCACGCTCGCACGGGCGGCGTCGCGGCAAAGGTGCCCGAAGGTGGAACTCGGAAGCCGGAAGGTGGGACACAAGCGCCGGAAGGTGGGACACGGACCGCGGCAGCGGTGCGGCTCCGGCTAGTCCCCCTGCTGTTCGGCGAGGAAGCGTTCGAACTCGGCGCCCAGCTCCTCCGCGGTCGGCATCCGGGTGATCTCCTCGGCGAGCAGGTTCTTCTTGTCCACCGTCTCGACGAAGGCGTCGTACTGCCTCTCCAGCGCGCGCACGACCTCCGCCACCTCGTCGGACTCGGCCATCTGGCGCTCGATCTCCGCGTCGGTGCGGCGGGCCGATTCGACCAGCGCCTCGTCCGGCAGGGACAGCCCGGTCAGCCGCGAGATCGAGCCGAGCAGGGTCAGCGCGGCCGCCGGGTACCGGGACTGGGCCAGGTAGTGCGGCACGTGCGCGGCGAAACCGGCCGCGTCGTGCCCGGCCTGTCCGAGCCGCAGCTCGACCAGGGCCGACGCGCTGCCGGGCACCTGCAGGCGGTTGAGCACCGGCTGGTAGTCGCCGATGAGCTCCGCCCGCGTCGCGTGCGCGGTCACACCGAGCGGGCGCGTGTGCGGGGCGCCCATCGGAATCCCGTGGTAGGACACCACCATCCGCAGCTCCCACCGCTCGACCAGTGAGCGGATCGCGGCCGCGTACCGCTCCCATTCGCGATCCGGTTCCGGACCGTCGAGCAGCAGAAACGGGGTGCCCGCCTCGTCGTGGAACAGGCGCACCGCCAGCTGCGGCGCTTCGTAGCTTTCCCAGTGGTCGGCGGCGAAGTCCATCATCGGCCGCCGGGCCCGGTAGTCGATCAGCCGGTCGACGTCGAAGCGCGCCGCCACGGTGTTCTCCAGCCGGTCCACCAGATGCCCGGTGACGACCTGCCCCGCCATGCCGGCGTCCATGAACCCGTCGAGCTGGTGCAGCAGCACCGCCCCGCTCAGCTCCGGAAGCCCGGAGTCCACCTCGTAGAGCTCCTCCGGATCGAACACCATCGCCTCCCGTGCCCCTTCACGATTCTTTCCTTCAACGGGATGAACACAGGGCAACGACGGATTCATCCCGTGACGGCGGCCGGAGTGTTCCCGTCCGGTCCGCGGCCTCCGCTCGGCCGGAAGGAGGAACCATGATCACAAAGCCGGCGGGTGATGATACTTTAGGCCTCCCTCCACCCCGGCGGCCGCGATCCGCGGCGGTGGCCGGCTGGGCACGTCCGTCGCTGAATCGGGAGTGACCGGTGAATCTGGCGAGTCAGGGTCAGCAGCTCCTCGACGAGATGTCCGCCGATCCCTACGGGGACTTCTCCCCTTCGCTCTACGAAACGGCCAGGATCGTCGCGCTCGCGCCCACGCTGGCGGGGCACGGGGGCCGGATCCGCTACCTGCTGGACGAACAGCACGGCGACGGCAGCTGGGGCGCACCCTACGACTACGCCCTGCTCCCGACGCTGAGCGCCACCGAGGCCCTGCTCTCGGAATCGCGGCGCACCCCGGCCCCGGCGGTGGCCGCCGCCGCGCGCGACGGGCTGCGGGCGCTGTTCCTGCGCCTGGCGCCCGGGCGCGCGGTCACGCTGCCCGACACGGTGGCGGTGGAGATCCTGGTGCCGCACCTGGTCGCGGAGATCAACGCGCATCTGGCCGCGCTGGAGGACAACCCCTTGCCGGGGCTGGAGATTTCCCCGGCCGGGGCCCGGCTGCCCTGCCCGCCCGGCACCTATCCCGAACTGCTCGGCCACCTGCGCGACACCGTCGCCCGGGGCCAGGTCCTGCCGGAAAAGCTGTGGCATTCCCTGGAAGTGGTGGGACCGGCGGCACGGCGCGCGCCGTTCGCGAGCCCCGGCGAGTTCGGTCTCGGCTGCTCTCCCGCGGCCACCGCCGCCTGGTTCGGTGCGGTGCCGGCGCCACGGCAGGCCGGAGTGCGCTACCTGGAGGTGCTGCAGGCCCGGCACGGCGGGCCGGTCCCGGTCGCCGCCCCGCTCGACATCTTCGAACGCGCCTGGGTGCTGGCCACCTTCACCGACGTGGGCCTGCCGGTGTCGGTTCCCGCCGGGCTCGTCGACGGGCTGCGCGCGGCGTGCGGTTCCTCGGGCGTGGCGGGGGGTGCCGGGCTGCCGCCCGACGCCGACGACACCTCCACCGCCCTGCACGCGCTGGCGAATCTCGGTGCGCCCCAACCGATCGACCCGCTGTGGGAGTTCCAGGCGGACGACCACTTCAGCACCTATCCCGAGGAGCGCACCCCCTCGGTGTCCACCAACGCGCACGTCCTGCAGGCCTTCATCGCGCACCCTGAGCGGACCGCGCGGATCGAGCGGGCCATGGTGCGCCTGGTGTCGTGGCTGTGCGGGCAGCAGCAGGAAGACGGCAGCTGGACGGACAAATGGCACGCCTCCCCCTACTACGCCACGGTGTGCTGCGTGGTCGCACTGGCCGGCTGCGGGGAGCCCACGCCCGCGATCCGTAAGGCCCTCCGCTGGGTACTGGACAACCAGCGCGAAGACGGCTCGTGGGGATACTGGGAGAGCACGCCGGAAGAAACCGCTTACGCGGTGCAGATCCTGCTGCGCGGCAGCGCCGGCCGCCCGGACCCCGCGGTCGAGCGGGCCGCCGCGCGCGGCTGTGCCCACCTGCTCGGCGGGGACCTCGCCCGCACGCCGCCGCTGTGGCACGACAAGGATCTGTACACCCCGGCCAGGATCGTGCGGGCCGAGACCATCGCCGCACTGCACCTGGCCCGCACCAATCCCCGCGTGGCGGCACTGACCGGCCGCTGGGAAACCGGACAGCCCGAACGGACGGCCTGATGAATCGCACCGAACTCCGGCTGGCACTGCGTCCACTGGCGTTCATGGACGCACAGGCCCACCGCGCCGAGGGGCTGCTGGAACTGCGGTCCGAGCCCCAGCGGCGCCTGCTGGTCTGGCATCCGGACGCCGTCGAGCGGCTCTTCCGCGCCGACCAGGGCCTGCACCATCCGGGCAGCCGCTCGTTCCGGCCCCTGCTCGGCGAACGGTCGCTGCTGTGGCAGCAGGGCGAGCGGCACACCGCCTACCGCCGTGTGCTGGGCACGCCGTTGCGCGGACGCAGGCTCGCCGCCTACCGCGGCCTGGTGGCCGGGACCGTGCACGACGAGATCGACGAACTGGGCGAGGGAACGGAGTTCGGCCTCGCGGACTGGACCCGCCGCGTCACGCTGAAGATCATGGGGCGGATCGTGTTCGGGCACGCCGACGGCGCGCTGCTGACGCCCTTCGCCGCGTGGATGGACCGCGCGCTCGGCTCGCACTACCGCACCCTGGCCTACCGCTTCCTCAAGGGCGGCCTGCCGCTGCCGGACCCGGAGCTGGAACGGCTGCTGGTGCGCGGTGCCCGCGAGGCCGCGCGGGAGAACCCGGAGTCGCTGGCGGGCAGGCTGCTGGAGGACGACAGCCCGTTCGCCGATCTCGACGACGGCGAACTGCGCGACCAGATCGTCTCGCTGTTGTTCGCCGGCCACGAAACCTCCGCCTCCACCGCCGCCTGGGCGCTGTACTGGCTGGACCGCCACGACACGATCCGGCAGGAGGTGCTCGCGGAACTGGCCTCCGGCGCCGACGGGTTCGCCGCGGACGAGGTGCCGCTGCTGCAGGCCGTGGTGCAGGAGACACTGCGGATCACGCCGCCGGTGCCCGCGGCCGGGAACCGCGTCCTCACCGAGGACTGTCCGTACCACGGGCAGACGCTCGCGGCGGGCACCGTGCTCACCCCGAGCATCCACCTGGCCCACCACCGGGCGGACTCCTTCCCCGAACCGCAGCGCTTCGACCCGCGGCGCTTCCTCGGCCGGAAGGTCCCGTCGTCGGTGTACTTCCCGTTCGGCGGCGGCACCCGCCACTGCCTGGGCAGCCAGCTGGGTCAGGTGGAGGTCCGGATGATCGTGGCCGCGCTGCTGCGCCGCCGCGAGGTGCGCTGTGTGAACCCGCGTGCGGGAGTGCCCCAGCTGCGCGGCCACGCGATGGCGCCGTCCCCGAGGCTGCGGATGAAGGTTTCCTCGTGCCTGGCCTAGCGGGCCGGATGAGCGCGGCCGATTTCGCCGTCCTGCACCGGTTGCAGTTCCCGTTGCCGGTCAACTACGTCTGCTACGCGAGCTGGGGCTGTCTGTTCGCCGCCCCCGCCGCCGGTCCTGCCGGGCTGCCCGCGGGGCCCGCCGTGCTGGCCGTGGTGGCGAACCTGCTGCTGATCGTGGCTCCGCTCGCCTTCAACGTGGCCGTGGACATGCCCACCGACTCGCACCACCGGGAGAAGGGTTATCTCGCCGACGCCGCCGGCCGCGTGGGCCGCGGCCGCGCACTGGCCTGGGCGAACGCCGAAATGGCCGCCGGGGTGGCGCTGACGGTGGTGATCGGGCCGGCCTGGGGACACTGGTGGCCGTCGGCCTTCGCCGCCGCCACGGTGGCGGCGCAACTGCTGTACAACGTCGAACCGGTCCGGCTCAAGAAGCGCGCGCTCGCCGGGTCGGTCGCGTTCGGCGTCGCGTCCGTGGGCCTGCCCTGCCTGCTGGCCTTCACCGCCGTCGCCGCCTGGCCGGAACCGGCGGTGTGGCTGGTCTTCGCCGGGGCCGCGGTGCTGTCCGTCGGTCGGACCGTGTGGTGGGCGCTGCCGGATCTCGCCGCCGACACCGCCGACGGCATCGGCACGCCGACCGTGCGGTACGGCCCGGCCCGGGCCCTGCTGCTGGCCTGCGGTCTCCTGCTCGCCGGGGTCGTCCTGCTCGGCTGGGGCCTGTGGTGGCGTTACGGGCTCGCGTGGTGCCTGCTGGGGATCGCCGCGCACGCGGTGTTCCTGGGCATGGTCTGGTCCCGGCTGCCCGGGGTCCGGCGCGGCGAACTGCCGGACGCGAAGGGCATGCTGAAGCGGACGATGCCGGTGGTCACCCTCGGGGAAGTGCTGATCACCGTGGTCGCCCTGGCCGCCTGAAGCACCGGGCCGCGGTTGCCGTGAGGCGTGAGTGTTGGCCGTGAAGGGTCCCTTCACAGTCGATTCGACTGTGAAGGGACCCTTCACGGCCTGCCCCAGTCCCTCCGGGGGCCAAGGGGCGTGCCAGCCTCTAGTTCTTGCGGGCCATTCCCGCGTACATGTGCGCCAGCTCGGGATTGCGGCCCATGTCTTCTTCGGTGAGCGGGTTCCACAGGGTCACCTGGACCACCCCGGGGTCCACCAGTTCCAGGCCGTGGAAGAAGGTCTGGAACTCCTCACGCTCGCGCAGGGTGACCGGCGGCGGGGTCCCGAACATGCGGCTGAAGATGTTCAGCCCTTTCCGCAGCTGCTCGTCCTCGCCACAGTGCGACATGCCCAGGTAGCTGCCCGACGGCAGCCGGTCGAGGTAGGAAGCCACCAGCCCGGCGGGATCGTCGGTGTCCGGCAGGTACAGCAGCGTTTCGATGATCAGCACCCCGACCGGCTGCTCCAGGTCGATCAGCCGGGTGAAGTCGGGGTGGTTCAGGACGGCGTCCGGGTCGCGGATGTCGGCCTCGAGGAAGGCGGCGTGGTCGTTGCCTTCGAGGAGCCTGCGGCCGTCGGCGGCCACGCGCGGGTCCAGGTCGACGTAGACGACACGGACGTCCGGGTCGGCCTCCTGCGCCACCTCGTGCACGTGCCGGTTGGCCGGGATGCCGGAACCGAGGTCGAGGAACTGCCGCACCCCCTGGTCCATGAGGTAGCGGACCATGCGCCCGACAAGCTGGCGGGACGCGCGCACCAGGTAGGGGATGTGCGGTGCGCACACCACGATCTGGTCCGCGTAATCGCGATCTGCCTGCCCGTGGCAGGACCCCTCGAGCCAGTGGTCGTTGATCCGCGCCATGCTCGGGTAGCTGGTCGCACCGCGAAATCCGGGTGCCTCGATAGGCGATGCCACTGCAGGTACTTCTCCTCGTGGTCAAGTCCCACAACGCGGTGATGGATCTTCAGCGCGCAGGCTCGCGAGTCTACTGCCACGAGGTGCGGTATGGCGCGGTGGTTACCCCTGGGTATTCGCCGCCAGGGGAAGGAAAAACGCTTCACGAACTAGCGTCGCACAAGGACAGCGGGTAACGATCGGTCGCGGCAGGCGGCGGCGAGCGCGGCGATGTCCGCGGGACGGACGCGGCAGCAGCCGCCGGCGAAATCCGCGCCGCACAAGGACTCCGGCCGGAACCGCGAGGGTCCCGTCCACGCACCGCGGACCGGATCCCAGCGTTCACCGCTGTTCGGATAGGCGATCACGGGCTTCCCGGACACCTCCCGCGCCACCTCCAGCGCTCGTGGGACGTGCGTTGGATCACAGCAGTTCACCCCTACGGCGATCACCTGCTCCTGGCCCGCCGCGACCGCGAAGGCCTCCTCCAGCGGCTGTCCCGCCCGCGTGCGCTCGCCGTCGATGGTGTAGGACAGCCAGGCGGGGATGCCCAGCCCGTCGATCGCGGCGAGCATCGCCACGGCCTCGTCGACATCGGGCACCGTCTCCAGCGCGAGCAGGTCGGGACCGGCCTCGGCCAGGATCCCCGCACGGGGCCGGTGAAACGCGGTCAGCGCGGCGACGC
>NZ_VJWX01000032.1 GCF_007713715.1 Amycolatopsis rhizosphaerae | reverse complement strand
GACCCGCACCGTGTTCCAGCGGGCGATCTCGCCGATCCGGCCCGCCCAGACCGACGCCGAGGCCGAGGCGGAACCCGTAGCCGAAGCGGAGCACCCCACCCCGCAGACCCGCCTGCAGGAGAAGAAGCAGCGTAAGAACGAGCGTTCCATCCTCATCGGACGAATCGTCGCCGCGGTGCTCGCCGCACTGGTGTTCCTCGGCATCGGGGCCCTGTGGGGCACCAAGACCTGGTTCAACAGCAAGTTCACCGAAATCGCGGCACTCGACGAGAACTCGGCCGACATTCAGGACGCCCCGGCACAGCTCGGTGACGAGAACTTCCTGATCGCCGGGTCCGACACGCGGGTCGGGGCCTCCCCCGACGAGAACGTGGGCAACGCCCAGCAGGTCGAGGGGGCGCGTTCGGACACGGTGATGCTCGCGCACGTCCCGGCGGACCGGCAGCGCGCGGTGGTCATCTCCTTCCCGCGCGACCTGGAGATCTCGCGCCCGTCCTGCAACCGTTTCGACAACGTCAAGAACGAGTACACCGACGAGGTCGTGCCTGCGGAGACGAAGGTCAAGCTGAACACCGCCTACGCGGTCGGCGGCCCCCGCTGCCTCACCAAATGGGTGCAGCAGTTGACCGGGATGCGCATCAACCATTTCATCGGTGTCGACTTCAACGGCTTCAAGGAAATGGTGGACGCCGTCCAGGGGGTGACCGTGCACCTGGACGCCCCGATCAAGGACACCGTGCTCGGCATGGTGATCTCGCAGACCGGGGATGTGACGATCTCCGGGGACCAGGCGCTGAGCTTCGTCCGCGCGCGGCACGTGGTGGGCGACCCGACCTCCGACTACGGCCGGATCAAGCGCCAGCAGCAGTTCATCGGCGCCTTGATGAAGAAGGCCATGTCCCACGGCGTGCTGACCAGTCCTTCGCAGTTGTCCGCCTTCGTCACCGCCTTCGCCAAGGCGACCTTCGGCGACAACATCGGTGTCGACCAGATGCTGACCCTGGCCCAGTCGATGAAGGGCCTGGACCCGGCGAAGGTCGCCTTCATGACGGTGCCGACCACCGGCGAGGCGAACTCGCGGGGCAACGAAGTGCTGCTGGACAGCAAGGCCAAGGCCATCTTCCAGGCGTTGATCCAGAACACCCCGCTGCCGGGGACCGGTTCGCCGTCCTCTTCCACAAGCCCGCAGCCGAACCCCTAGAACCGTTAGCGGCGGTTCACCCCGGGTTCACTCTGCGATGCGGTGTTTAGTCCGATCGGGTCGTAAGGTGTGGGCATGCGCGAGGCTTATCACGTCGAACTCGAAGAGCTGGCCGGCAAGCTGGCCGATATGTCGGCTCAGGCCGCCACCGCGATGGAGCGGGCCACCAAGGCACTGCTGGAAGCGGACCTTGCCCTGGCGGAGCAGGTCATCGGGGACGACTCGAAGATCGACGACGCGCGTGCCCAGTGCGAGGAGGAGGCCTACGCCCTGCTCGCACTGCAGGCGCCCGTCGCGACCGATCTCCGCACCGTGCTCGCGGTGATCCACGCCGCGGAAAGCCTGGAGCGCATGGGTGACCTGGCACTGCACGTGGCGAAGGCCGCCCGGCGCCGCCACCCGGCGAACGCGCTGCCGGAGCCCGTCCAGCCCTACTTCGCCGAGATGGGCGAGGCCGTGGTGCGGCTGGCGCGGCGGACCCAAGAGGTCATCAAGTCCAAGGATGTCGAGGCGGCTCGTTCCCTGGAGGCCGACGACGACCAGGTCGACGAGATCCACCGCCACCTGTTCAGCGTGATCATGGCCAAGGACTGGGAGTTCGGGGTGCCCGCCGCCGTGGACGTCACGCTGCTGGGCCGGTTCTACGAGCGCTACGCCGACCACGCGGTGTCGGTGGCCAAGCGCATGGTGTTCGTGGCCACCGGCAAGATGCCGGGCTACGGCTCCGACGAGGACATCTGAGCAGGGCTCACTCCCGCCGGAGGCGCTGGTGCAGCGCCGTCATCCGGGAGTCGAGGTCGGCCGCGGTCACGGCCGCGGCCCGCAACTCGTCGCCGAAGTCGGCGGGGGCCTCCCCGTCGTACTTGTAGAACAGCTTGTGTTCGACGGCGGCCCAGAAATCCATCGCGATCGTGCGCATCTGGATCTCCACCTTGACCCGCTCCACGCGGTCGGACAGGAACACCGGGATGCGCACGATCAGATGGAGACTGCGGTAGCCGTTGGGTTTGGGCTCGGCGATGTAGTCCTTGGTGCGGACGATCTCCACGTCGTCCTGCGCGGCCAGCATGTCCGCGACGAGGTACACGTCGGGGACGAACGGGCACACCACCCGGATACCGGCGACGTCCTCGATGTGCTCCCGTACCGCGTCCAGGCTCGGCGCGAGACCCTTGCGCCCCAGCTTGCGCACGATCGCCTCGGGCCGCTTCACCCGGCTCGTGATGTGCTCGATCGGGTCGTGCTGGTGGGCGAAGTCGAACTCCTCGGACAGGATCCGCAGCTTCGTCATCAGTTCGTCGACGCCGAACTTGTAGACCATCAGCTCCCGGCCGAGGTCGCGCAGCGCGGCGACGGTCCGCGGATCGTCCAGTACGGTCATAAGCCCAGCTTAGCCAGCCGAAGAGGCCGAACGGGTGGCGCCGATCGAGGCCGCGACCACGCAGCACAGGGCCAGCCACTGCAGTGGCTGCAGCGATTCGTGCAGCACGACAAGGCCGGCGAGCGCGGCCACCGCGGGCTCCAGGCTCATCAGCACCCCGAACACGCGCGGCGGGATCCTGCGCAGGGCCTCCAGTTCGAGTGAGTACGGGATGACCGAGGACAGCAACGCCACGGCCAGCCCGATCACCAGTACCCACGGCGAGAGCAACCCGGCGCCGGTTTCCGCGAGCCCCGCGGGCATCGCGATCATCGCCGCGACCGCCATCGCCAGTGCCAGGCCGTTGCCTTGGGAGGTGCGGTTGCCGAGGGCGGCGCCGAGCAGGATGTAGGCGCCCCAGCAGATTCCGGCGCACAGCGCGAACAGCATGCCGAGCAGGGAGAGGTCGCCGCGGGTCTCGGCGAGCAGTACTACGCCGCCCGCGGCCACCAGCGCCCAGACGGCGTCGAGCAGGCGACGCGACCCGGCCAGCGCCACCACGAGCGGGCCGAGGAACTCGATGGTCACCGCGATGCCCTGCGGGATGCGGGCGAGCGCCTGGTAGAAGGTCAGGTTCATCAGCCCGAGCACAAGGCCGTACCCGACCACCACCGGCCACGCGCGCCGCCCGAGCCGGAGCGTGGGCCGCCACACCAGCAGCAGCACGAGCGCGGCGAAGAACAGCCGCAGGGTGACGGTGCCCGCCGCCCCCGCGACGGCGAACAACTGCTTGGCCAGCGCGGCGCCGACCTGCACGCTGACGATGCCGACCAGGATCTGCACCGGCGGCGGGATCGCACCCAGTGCGCGGGCGGCAGGCCCGGCCGCCCGCGGTCGCGGCAACCGACCGCCCAACTCGTCCACATGCACTGAAACCACGTTTCGATCCTCCCACTTCGGGCCCGGGCACAGGAAAGGGCCGTGAGGGAGTCCCTCACGGCCCTTCGGGGAACGGCGGATCAGCCGAAGCGGCCGGAGATGTAGTCCTCGGTGGCCTTCTCGCTGGGGTTCGAGAAGATCTTCTCCGTGTCGTTCAGCTCGACCAGCCTGCCGGGCTGACCGACCCCGGCCAGGTTGAAGAACGCGGTCTGGTCCGAAACGCGCGCCGCCTGCTGCATGTTGTGGGTGACGATGACGATCGTGTAGTCCTTCTTCAGCTCACCGATCAGGTCTTCGATCGCCAGGGTCGAGATCGGGTCGAGTGCCGAGCAGGGTTCGTCCATCAGCAGCACGTCGGGCTTCACCGCGATGGCGCGGGCGATGCACAGCCGCTGCTGCTGACCGCCGGAGAGGCTGCCGCCCGGCTTGTTCAGCCGGTCCTTGACCTCGTTCCACAGGTTGGCCCCGCGCAGGGCCCGCTCGGCGATCTCGTCGAGCGACTTCTTGTTCTTGTTGCCCGCCAGCCTCAGTCCCGCCACCACGTTGTCCCGAATGGACATCGTGGGGAACGGGTTGGGGCGCTGGAACACCATGCCGATGGTGCGCCGCACCTGCACCGGGTCCACATTGGACGCGTAGATGTCCTCGCCGTCGAGCAGCACCTGGCCCTCGACCCGCGCGCCGGGGATGACCTCGTGCATGCGGTTGAGGGTGCGCAGCACGGTGGACTTGCCGCAACCGGAGGGCCCGATGAAGGCGGTGACGTTCCGCGGCGGCACGGACAGCGTCACGCTGTCCACGGCGTGGAACTTGCCGTAGTAGATGTCGAGGTCCTTGACGTCGATTCGCTTAGCCATCGCGAAAGCTCACTTCTTCTTCGGGGCGACCACGCGGGAGATCACCGTGGCGACGAGGTTGATCAGGGCGATGATGAGGACCAGCGTCAGCGCTGCGCCCCAGATGCGGTCGAAACCGACGCTACCGGGCTCCATCGAGTTCGTCGCCCGCTCGTTGTTCATGAGCAGCGGCAGCGAGGCCTGCTCGTGGCCGAACAGATTCCAGTTGGTGTAGGCCGAGTAGCCCACCAGCACCAGCAGCGGAGCGGTCTCCCCCATCACGCGCGCCAACGCCATCATGATGCCGGAGATGATGCCGGACAGCGCGGTCGGCAGCACGATCTTCATGATCGTCTTCCACTTCGGCACGCCGAGCGCGTAGGACGCCTCACGCAGGTCGTCCGGCACGATCCGCAGCATCTCCTCGGCCGAGCGGACCACCACCGGGATCATCAGCAGCACCAGGGCCAGCGACACCGCGAACCCGCTGCGCGGCAGGCCGAAGGTGGTCACCCACAGGGCGTAGATGAACAGGGCCGCCACGATCGACGGGACACCGGAGAGGATGTCCACCATGAAGGTGGTGACCTTGGCCAGGCGGGCGTTGCGGCCGTACTCCACCAGGTAGATCGCCACCAGCAGCCCGAGCGGCACCGCGATGACGGCGCAGACCAGGCCCTGTTCCAGGCTGCCCACGATGGCGTGCAGGACACCGCCGCCCACCTCGTCGGACAGCACCGACCCGAAGTCCTGGGTCCACCAGTTGGTGTAGGGGATGCGCTTGATCCCGTTGGCGATCACCGTGTACAGCACCCACACCAGCGGGGCGACGGCGATCAGGAACGACAGCCACACCAGCACGGTCGCCAGGGTGTTCTTGGCCCGGCGGGCGAGGCTGATGTGCTGGAACGCCGGGCTGGACGCGGGGCGTTCGGTTTCGGACAGGGTGCTCGTCATCGCGTCAGTTGCCCTTCCGGTCGCCGATGATGGCCCTGGCCCCGAAGTTCACCGCGAAGGTCAGCACGAACAGCACCAGGCCCGAGGCGATGTAGGCACCTGCCGAGGTCGGGTTGTTGAACTCGCTGGCGTTCGTGGCGATCTGCGAGGCGAACGTCGCGCCGCCGTCGAAGATGCTCCAGTCGAAGTGCGCTCCGCGCGGGATGAACAGGATGACGGTCACCGCGATGGTCTCACCGAGCGCGCGGCCGAGGCCGAGCATCGACGCGCCGATGTAGCCGCCCTTGCCGAACGGCAGCACCGTGGTGCGGATGACCTCCCACCGGGTCGCGCCCAGCGCGAGGGCGCCCTCGATCTGGGCGGGCGGGGTGCGGTCGAACACCTCGCGCGACAGCGAGGTGATGATCGGCAGCAGCATCACCGCCAGCACCACGCCCGCGGTGAAGATGGTGCCCGCGAAGTTGGGGTAGACGTTGCCCTTGTCGAAGATCGGGATCCAGCCGAGCGCCTGGTTGAGCCATTGCGAGACCGGTGCCAGCTCCGGCGCGAGCACCAGGATGCCCCACAGACCGAAGATGATCGACGGGACCGCCGCCAGCAGGTCGATGACGTAGGCGAACGGGCGGGCGAGTTTCTTGGGGGCGTACTGGGTGAGGAACAGCGCGATCCCCAGCGAGATGGGCATCGCGAACACCAGTGCCACCACCGAGCTGAACACGGTGACCAGCAGCAGGTCCAGGATGCCGAAGCGCAGGTGAGCCGGGTCGCCCGTCGACCACTCCCGTGACGTGAGGAAGCCGACCTCGTCGGCCTTCAGCGACGGAATGGCCTGAACCAGCAGGAACAGGCCGATCAGGCCGATGATGACCACGACGAGAGCGCCGGCGCCGGTTGTCAGATTCTGGAAGATGCGGTCACCGGGCCGCACCTTGGTCTTGGCCTTGATCTTGGCCTCCGGTAGTGGTCGAGACGACGACGGACGCCCACCGGGGTTCCCGGTGGGCGTCCGCGTCGAGCTTGGTTCGCTCATTGGTTGTCTAAGTCCAACCTGTTTCCGAACTGAACTCCAGCCTCAGGAGATCGCGTTGACCGCGGTCAGCACCTTGTCCTGCAGGCTCTGCGGCAGCGGCACGAAGCCCTTGTCCGCGATCGGCTGCTGGGCGGTGGTGGCGGCGGTGGTCAGGAAGGCCTTGACCGCCTTCGCGGTGTCCGCGTCGTAGCCCTTCGAGCAGACGATCTCGTAGGTGGCCAGCAGCAGCGGGTAGGCGCCCGGGGTGTTGCTGGCGTAGATCTTGTCGAGGTCCATGGCCAGGTCGTTGGTGCCGGGGGTCTTGAAGGCCGCCGCGTCGAGCGCCTTGGCGACGTTCTGCGGGGTGAGCTCGACACCGCCCGAACCGCTGTTCAGCTTGGCGGCGGTCAGGCCGTCCTTGACGTAGGAGGACTCGACGTAGCCGATGGCACCGTCGGCGCCGCGGATGCCCGAGGCGACACCGTTGGAACCGGAGGCACCGTTGCCGACGCCGCCCTTGAAGGCCTTGCCGGTGCCCTGGGTCCAGGCACCCTTGCCGGCCGCGGCCAGGTAGTGCTGGAAGTTGTCGGTGGTGCCCGACTCGTCGGAGCGGGAGAACACCTGGATCGGCTTGGCGGGCAGGTTGACGCCCGGGTTGGCGGCGACCAGCGCCGGGTCGTTCCAGGTCTTGATCTGGCCGTTGAAGATCTTGGCGGCGAGTTCGCCGGTCAGGGTCAGGTTGGTGACGCCGTCCAGCTTGTAGGCGATGGCGACCGGGCCGACGACCATCGGCAGGTTCCAGGCCGGGCTGCCGGCGCAGCGCGCCTTGGCGGCGTCGGCGTCGGCACCGCTGATCGGGGAGTCCGAACCACCGAAGTCGACCTGCTTGGCGTTGAACTGCTTCACGCCCGCGCCGGAGCCCGTGGCGTTGTAGTTGACGACCTGGCCCGCGCACGCCTTCGCGTACTGCTGGGCGAAGATGTCCATCGCGGTCTTCTGGGCGGTGGAGCCCTCACCGGAAAGCGGCGACTTGCCCCCGCACTGGACGTTCGCCGTGCCCGTGGCCGCGCTGGCCGCACCCGACGTGCTGGTGCCGGTGTTGGACGCCGGGTCCGAGCCACAGGCGGCCAGCGCGAGAGCCGCGCTGGCCACGATGCCGACCGCACCCATCGGCCGCATGATCTTCACTGTCATGTCCTCCGAGCTATGTGAGCTTTCCGAAACCGGACACTAGGCAGACAGGGTGGACACACGGCCGGATCTGGGTTAACGAGAGGTGAACAAGAGCACCTTTTCCACGTGGCCTTCTTCACCCGAAGGGTTGTCGTGTCCTCGCTGTGACCTGCGGGTTTGCGATCCGTGATGGTACGGCGTCAATCGGTTAACGCAGCGAAACAACGATTACAGAGAGTATTGGACGTCGGTGGCGAATCGGGTGAACCCGAGACGCGAGTAGACCGCCAGTGCGGGGGCGTTGTCGCCCTCGACGTACAGGATGACCTGCCCGAGGCCGCGCTCACGCAGGTGACGCAGCCCGGCGAGGGTCAGTGCCTTGCCCAGTCCCCCGCCCTGCGCGCCGGGATCCACCCCGACCACGTACACCTCGCCGACCTCCTCGCCGCCGAACTGCTTCGGATCGGCGGGGTGCACCTTCGTCCAGTGGAAGCCGAGCAGCGTCCCGTCACGTTCCGCGAGGAAGAACCCGGCCGGATCGAACCAGTTCTCGCGCTCGGTCGCGCGCAGCTCCTCTTCGGTGAGGCTGCCCTGCTCGGGATGCCAGTCGAAGGCGCGGGCATTGACGGCCACCACGGCCTGTTCGTCCTGGCCCGGCACGAAGGTGCGCAGGGACACGCCCTCGGGCAGGGCGGGTTCGGGCCAGTCCGCCCCCGCCACCGGGACGTGCAGCACGAGCAGTTCGCGGACCCTGCGCAGACCGGCTCGCCCGGCGATCCGCGCCGCCGCCGGATGGTCCCCGTGCGCCCAGAAGCGCAGCTTGTCCTCGCCCGCGCTCACGCCGGACCGGGCGGCAACGGCGGCGACGAGCGCCGTTCCGACACCCCGGCGGCGCAGATCCGGCCGGACGATCACCTCGGCCACCTGGCGGCCGAAGGAGTCCCCGGCGGTGTCCAGATGCGCGTAACCGGCCAGGACGCCCTCGTCGCGGGCGAGAAGGTGCGGACCGGAGGCGAACTCGCCGGGTAACGGCCCCTCGGCGGACACCTCGGGGCGGCCGTCCACCACGCGCGCCGCGAGCAGCAGCTCGCGCACGTCGCGGGTGGTTGCCTCGTCCAGTTCCTCTGCCCACACCAGGTTCAGCACGGGTTCGAAGGTACCCGCCCGATCGGTGAGCGGGTCAGTAAGTGGAGAGCTCGCTGGGCAGGTCGGCGCTGTCGAAGGAGAGCGAGCCGGCGCCCGGCTTGGCGTTGCCCTTGGCGGGCCGCTCGAACTTGTAGCCGACGTTGCGGACGGTGCCGATCATCTGCTCGTGCTCCGGGCCGAGCTTGGCGCGCAACCGCCGGACGTGCACGTCCACCGTGCGGGTGCCGCCGAAGAAGTCGTAGCCCCAGACCTCCTGCAGCAGCTGGGCTCGGGTGAACACCCGGCCCGCGTGCTGGGCGAGGTACTTGAGCAGTTCGAACTCCTTGTAGGTGAGTTCGAGGGTGCGGCGGCGCAGGCGCGCGGTGTAGGTGGCCTCGTCGATCACCAGCTCGCCGACCCGCAGTTCGGCGTCGACCTGGGTCGACCCGCCGTCGCGGGTGGTGGCCAGGCGCAGCCGGGCGTCCACCTCGGCCGGGCCCGCGGTGGGCAGCAGGATGTCGTCGGTGCGCCATTCGGCGCTCACCGCCACGAGACCGCCCTCGCCGACCACGGCGATGATCGGGGTGCTCGCCTCGTCCTCGCCGGTGCCCTTGAGCAGGCGGCACAGGCTCTTCGCGGAGGCGAGGTCGGTGCGGGCGTCCAGTAGGATGACGTCCCGGTGCCCGGCGTCCAGCAGCGCGGTCACCTCGGGGGCACGCACGCGCACGGTGTGAGGTAAGAGGTCAAGGGCCGGCAGGACTGAGGTAGCCTCCGCCTCGGGAGTGAGTACGAGCAGGTCCAAGCTCATCGCCACCGCCTTTTCCGTGTTCGTAGCCGCGAGCCCCCCTGGCCGGTGTTTAGTAAGAGTAACCGGCGAACACTGGAAACACCTCCCCCGTGCCGTGCTCGTCACAGTGACGTCACACTGGGGACCAAGGACTTCCGACAGATCGGATACGAACAGTGAGCAGGCCTGCGACCGAGGACCGGACCGCTTCCCCCCACCCGGCGAACCGCCGTGGCCGGCGCGCCCGGCGGATCGTCATCAGCCTCGTCGTGCTGGCCGGCGTCCTGGTCGCGGCGGATTTCGGGCTCGCGGCCTACGCCGAGCACACGGTGTCCCAGAAGGCACGGCAGCAACTGGGCCTGACCGACGACCCCTCGGTCACCATCCACGGCTTCCCGTTCACCACCCAGGCGATCGGCGGTGACTACCGGCACATCTCGCTGTCTGCCTCGGGCGTGCCCATCAAGGACCTCAAGGACGTCGGCGTCAACGCCGAGCTGACCGACGTGGCCGCGCCGCTGTCGGACCTGGTGAACGGGAACACGAGCGCGATCACGATCGGCAAACTGTCCGCCCAGGTCACCATCAAGGCCAGCGACATCGCCAAGATCGACCCGCTGACCAAGATCGAGGACCTTCGGATCGAGCCGTCGAGCATCGAGTACGTGCAGACCGGACAGGACCTGACGTCGGCGAAGGACGGTGCCACCGCCCGCGCCGAAACGCAGGACAAGTCGAAGGCCGGGATCCGGGTCTCCGGCAATGTCGAGATCGGCGGTCAGAAGATCGAGATCTTCTGCTTCGCCATGATCGAGCTGCACGGGACGACGATCCAGATCATCCCCGCGCGCCTGCAGTACGGGAATGACAAGGAGACCACCGTTGTTCCCCAGGCTGTGCAGAAGGCCTTGCTGCCCAATTTCAAGGCGACCATCGACACCGGGAAGCTCCCCTTCGCGGTGACGCCGACGGCAGTGGTTGTCAACAGCGGTTCCGTCACCATCAAGGGCGAGGCCGAGAACGTACAGTTCAGCAGGATGGCTTCGGGAGGGTGAAACGGATGACCGGCTTGTGGGTCGTGGCGGGCGTGGTGGTGCTCGGGCTGTTCGCGGGGGCGCTGCGGTACGCCCGCGAGGGCCGGATCCGGGCCGCGAAGAAGTCCAAGCGCGCCCTGCCCGCGCCGGTGGCCGAGGTCATCGACCCGGCGGGCCGGGTCACTCTCGTCCAGGTCTCCGCCTCGTTCTGTGCCCCGTGCCGCCACGCGAAGGCGGTGCTCGCGCCACTGGCCGGGCGCACGGAGGGACTGACCCACGTCGAGCTCGACGTGACCGATCAGCCGGAGGTGGCGCGGGCGCTGGGCGTGCTGCGCACCCCGACCACCATCGCCTTCACCCCCGACGGCACGGAACTGCTGCGCGTCAGCGGCGTGCCGAAGGGCGAGGAGGTACTGGCG
The DNA here is from genome assembly GCF_007713715.1 of Amycolatopsis rhizosphaerae. Lineage (GTDB taxonomy): Bacteria > Actinomycetota > Actinomycetes > Mycobacteriales > Pseudonocardiaceae > Amycolatopsis_E > Amycolatopsis_E rhizosphaerae. Next base: position 17,871 of record NZ_VJWX01000032.1, on the reverse strand, counting down.
GCACTCGGCGAGCACCTGCCCGCCGCCGATAGCCCCGCCACTCGTCTCACCTGATGAACGTGGTTCCCACGAACAGGGAACCCTGGGTAGGCTGAATGCCGTGGACAGGCTGCCCATCACCTTGCTGACGCAACGCCGCGCGGTCGATTTCTGCCGCGTGCGCAGCAGCCTGTGTCTGGACTGACGGGTCCGTTCCGTTCGTCCATTCCCTTTTCCCTCAGTGACGTGTTTTTTCGCGCGCGTCTGACCGGGGAGGTCACATGTCAGCAGGACCCGCAGTCGATCCGCGAGGTCCCCGTTTCGCCGCGGTGGTGACCGCGGTGGTGCTCGCCGTCGTGCTGGTCACCGGGTGGTGGCCGCTGCTCGCGGCACAGACCGTGGTGTTCGCTATCGGCGCCTTCGTCGGGCTCCGGCCCGCCCCGTACTCGGTGCTCTACCGGGTACTCGTGGCACCGAGGCTGGCGCCGGCCACCGAGCGCGAGGACGCCGCCCCGCTGCGGTTCGCCCAGACCGTCGGGTTCGTGTTCGCGCTCGTCGGCACCGTCGGCTACGTCTCCGGCGCGACCGTGCTCGGTGTCGTCGCGACCGCGTTCGCATTGCTCGCCGCCTTCCTCAACGCGGCGTTCAACTTCTGCCTCGGCTGCGAGATGTACCTGCTGATCCGCCGGGTCGTGCCGAGTGCGGGCGAGGCTCCCCAGTCCTGAATCCGGACATCCCCCAAGAAGCCAGCTGGAACAAGGAAGAGAGTGCCACCGACCATGAGCCGTGAAGACGTCCTCGTGACGACGCAGTGGGCCGAGGAAAACCTGGACACCCCCGGCGTGGTCTTCGCCGAGGTGGACGAGGACGTGTCCGCCTACGACGGCGGCCACATCCGCGGCGCCGTGAAGATCGACTGGAAGAGCGAGCTGCAGGACCCGGTGCGCCGCGATTTCGTGGACAAGGCCGGTTTCGAGGCTCTGCTGTCGGAGAAGGGCATCGGCAACGACGACCTGGTGATCCTCTACGGCGGCAACAACAACTGGTTCGCCGCCTACGCGTACTGGTACTTCAAAGTCTACGGGCACGACAACGTCAAGCTGCTCGACGGCGGCCGCAAGAAGTGGGAGCTCGACGGCCGTGAGCTGAGCACGGACGAGGTCAAGCGCGAGCGCACCACCTACGTCGCCAAGGAGCCCGACACCTCGATCCGCGCCTTCCGCGACGAGGTGATCGACGCCATCGGCACCAAGAACCTGATCGACGTCCGCTCGCCCGACGAGTTCTCCGGCAAGCTCATGGCGCCCGCGCACCTGCCGCAGGAGCAGGCGCAGCGCGCCGGGCACATCCCGACCGCGCTGAGCGTGCCGTGGGCCAAGACCGCCAACGAGGACGGCACCTTCAAGAGCAACGAGGAGCTCAAGGAGCTCTACGACGGGGCCGGCCTGGAGAGCGGCAAGGCGACCATCGCCTACTGCCGCATCGGCGAGCGGTCGAGCCACTCCTGGTTCGCCCTGCACGAGCTGCTCGGGCTCGAAGACGTGAAGAACTACGACGGATCGTGGACCGAATACGGCTCGCTCGTGGGCGTGCCGATCGAGACGGGAGCTAAGTGATCATGAGTGCAGACGGTTGCGGCGCACCGGTGCAGACGGCCACTCCGGCCGACCTGGACACCCGCGGCGAGGTCGTGGTGGCGGGCAAGGTGACCGGCGGCGACGGCCCGCTGGGCGGCGCCTACGTGCGCCTGCTCAACGGCGACGGCGACTTCGCCGGTGAGGTGCAGGCCTCCCCCGAAGGTGACTTCCGCTTCTACGCGGCCCCCGGTTCCTGGACGGTGCGTGCCCTGCACCGTGCGGGCAAGGGCGAGGCCTCGGTGACCGCCGAAGGCCCCGGCCTCCACCAGCTGACCATCGCGGTCGCGTAAGGGACTCGACAGCGGGGGACCTTTGCTGCGAATGATTCGCGGCGAAGGTCCCCCGCTGCTGTGTTGTGGGCGGCCGAACGTGGGCTACGCGGCATTTCGGGACTGGGCGGGGTCGGACCCGGCGGCCGGGAGCTATCCTGCACGCGTGGAGATCCTGTTTACGACGCTGCTGGTCATCGCGGCCGTCGCCATCCTCTGGTTCACGTTCTACGTCGTCTACCGGCTCTACGCCGACCAGCGCTGAGGTAGTACCGAAGCGATGAGCAGCGGCGACGACGCCATCCAGGCGGCGGAGCGGCGGGCGGAGAGCACGCGGAGTCTGAACCTGCCGCAGTTCGACGACCTGCCGATCCCAGTCGACACGGCCAACCTTCGCGAGGGCGCGAACCTCAACGACGCCTGCCTGGCGCTGCTTCCGCTGGTCGGGGTGTGGCGCGGCGAGGGCGAGGTCGTCTATCCGACGATGGACAAGCCGGTCAGGTTCGGCCAGCAGCTGACCATCGCGCACGACGGCAGACCGTTCCTCCTCCACGAGGCCCGGTCCTGGCTGCTCGACGACGAAGGCAACGTCCTCCGGCCCGCGGCCCGCGAGGTGGGCTGGTGGCGCCCGCAGGCCGACGACACCATCGAACTGCTCCTGGCGCATTCCAGCGGCATCATGGAGATCTTCTACGGCAAGCCGCGCAACCAGACGTCCTGGGAGCTGGGCACCGACGCGGTGGTCCGCACGGCCAGCGCCAAGGAGGTCACCGGCGCGCAGCGGCTCTACGGCCTGGTGAACAACGGCGACCTCGCCTACGTCGAGGAGCGCGCGATGGTCGGCCACGAACTGCAGCCGCACGTTTCCGCCTATCTCCGCCGCGTCGTCGGCTGACGAACTTGCGCTGGCTGCCGTGCGGCGCGGACGCGGTGCTGATCGAATGCGCTTCGATCGAGGAGACGAGCGCGGTCCGCGCCACGGTGACCGCGGCGGACCTGCCGGACGTGCTCGAGGTGGTACCGGGTGCCCGCACGGTGCTCGTGGTGACACGCCCCGGGGCGCGGGTGCTCGCCCGGGTCCGTGACCTCGTGGAGGGCGCCGACCTCGATCACCCGCCCAGTGCCGAGCCATGCCTGGTCACCCTGGACGTCCACTACGACGGGGACGATCTCGACCTGGTCGCCCGCACCGCGGGCCGGTCCGTTGACGAGGTCGTCGAACTGCACACCGGTGCCGAGTACACCGTCGCCTTCACCGGTTTCGCACCGGGATTCGCCTATCTGACCGGGTTGCCCGAGCCCCTGCGGCAGCCCCGCCTGGTGACGCCGCGGACGCGGGTGCCCGCCGGTTCGGTCGGGCTGGGCGGCGAGTTCACCGGGGTCTACCCGCGATCTTCGCCCGGGGGGTGGCGCCTGCTCGGGCACACCACCGCGGTGCTGTTCGACACGCGCGCCGAGCGGCCGGCGCTCCTGTCGCCCGGCGACCGGGTGCGGTTCCGGAGGGCGGGATGAGGTCGATCGAGGTACTGGCCCCCGGGCCCTCGTCGCTGATCCAGGATCTCGGCAGGCCCGGGTACGCCCATCTCGGGGTGCCGCCGTCGGGTGCGCTCGACGGGCCCGCGCTGGTACTGGCCAACCGCCTGGTCGGCAACGCGGCGTCCGCGGCCGGCGTCGAGTCGCTGCTCGGCGGGCTGAGCCTGCGAGCGCGGTGTTCCTGCACCATCGCGGTGACCGGTCCGCCCGTGCTGGTCACGCTGGACGGGCGGCCGGTGGGCTCGCACGTTCCGGTGCACCTCGCCGAGGGACGGACGTTGACCATCGGCACGCCGGAGACCGGGTTGCGCTGCTATCTGGCGGTGTCCGGCGGGGTAGCGGTGGAACCGGAGCTCGGCAGCCGGTCGCGCGACGTGCTGTCCGGTATCGGCCCCGCCCCGCTGGCGCCGGGAGACGTCCTCCCGCTGGGCTCACCGCAGGGTGTTCCGGTCGGTGAAGACGAACTCGCCCCACTCTCGCCCGCCCGGGAGTTCGAGGTGCCGGTGCTGCTCGGCCCGCGGGACGACTGGTTCGCCGAGCCCGCCTCGACGCTGGCCACGCGCTGGACGGTCACGTCCGAGTCGAACAGGGTCGGGCTGCGGCTGTCCGGGGAACCGCTGCGGCGCGTGCGGGACGGCGAACTGCCGAGCGAGGGCATCGTCACCGGGGCGATCCAGGTACCGCCCAGCGGGCTGCCGCTCGTCTTCCTCGCCGATCACCCGACCACCGGCGGTTATCCCGTGATCGGGGTGGTGGCACCGGCGGCGTTGCCCGCCCTCGCGCAGGCGCGCCCCGGAACCCGCGTCCGTTTCAGACCTCAGGCGTAGACGTTTTCGTACGCCTCGGCCAGTTCGGCGTGGATCTCGCTCGCGTCCCGCAACGGCTGTCCGTCGAGGGTGTGCACCCTGGTCAGCTTGCGGACCGAAGAGGCGAGGAACACGCCGTCGGCGGCGCGCAGGTCGTCGGCGTGCAGCGGCTCGATCTTGGTGCTCCAGCCCGCGCGCTCGGCGCCCCGGAACACCGCCGCCTGCGTGGTGCCGGGCAGGATGCCGATCGTGGCGGGGGGTGTAAGCAGCGTCCTGCCCTGGGCGATCACCACGTTCGACGTGGGGCCCTCCAGCACCGAACCGTCGGTCGCCAGGAAGATCACGTCGTTCGCGCCGCGCCGCGCGGCCTCGCGGCCCGCCGCCATGTTGATGCTGTACGACAGCGACTTCGCGCCGAGCAGCAGCCACGGCGAGCGTTCCGCGAGTCCGGGGTCGATCCCGCGCTCGAGCGTGACCACCGAAACCCCCTCGGCACGGGCTCGGGTCACCTTCTCGTCGATCGTCATGCCCAGCGCGAACGCGGTGGGGCGCGCCTCGGGGTCGCCCTCGACCCCCCGCGTGTAAACCAGTTTCAGCGCGAATTCGTGGCCACCGGGCCAGTTGTCGATCACCTGCGCGACCACGTGCTGCCAGGCCTCGTCGTCGGGCTCCGGCAGATCGAGCATCGACGCCGAGCGGGCGAGCCGGTCCAGATGGGGACGGAGCTCCCGGGGCTCGCCGTCGACGACGAGGATGGTTTCGAAGACGCCGTCACCGCGCATCAATCCCAGGTCGTCCACCCTGATGTGCGGGGTTTCGGGATTGGCGAGGGTGCCGTCAAGGAAGGCGAGTACGCGCATGAGCCCACGGTACTCACCTACGATGACGGATATGACCTACCAGTCGCCGCTGCTGGCCGCCCCCGGATCGATCGCGCCCGGTGAGGGCGTCGTGGAGCAGGGGGTTCCCTGGCATTGGGGCGATCCCTTCGCCGAGCAGCGCACCGCGTCCCGCGGGGTCGCGGTGGTCGACCGGTCGCACCGTGAGGTGCTCAAGGTGACCGGTCCCGAGCGGCTTTCCTGGTTGCACCTGGTGATTTCCCAGCACGTGACGGAACTGCCCGACGGTGCGGGCACGGAGGCGCTCGTCCTGGACAGCCAGGGCCACGTCGACACCCACATGGTGCTGGCGCACGTGGGCGAGGCCGTCTACCTCGACACCGATCCCGGTGCGCACGCCACCAGCGCACTGCCAAGGGGCGGCCCGCAGACCCTGCGCGAGTACCTGGAGGCGATGCGGTTCTGGTCGAAGGTGGAGATCGGCGATGTCACCGGTGACCTGGCCATCCTGACCCTGCTCGGGCCGGACGCCGACCGGATTCTGTCCGTTTTGGACATTGCGCTCGCCGCAACGCCCTACGCGGTGACCGGGTTCGAGGGCGGTTTCGCCCGCCGGATGCCCTGGCCCGGACGGTCCAGTGTGGACCTTGCGGTGCCGAGGGCGGAGCTGGCGGACTGGTGGCGGCGGATCACCGATGCCGGTGCCCGCCCGGCGGGCAGCTGGGCCTTCGACGCGCTGCGCGTCGAGTCGCTGCGACCCCGCCTCGGCGTGGACACCGACGAGCGCACCATCCCCCACGAGGTGAACTGGATCGGCAGTGCCGCGCACGTGGCCAAGGGGTGCTACCGCGGCCAGGAGACCGTGTCCAAGGTGTTCAACGTCGGCAGGCCGCCCCGCCGCATGCTGCTGCTGCACCTGGACGGCTCACCGGAGGTCTACCCCGAAACGGGGGACCCGGTGCGGCTGGGCGAGCGGATCGTCGGCCGTGTGGGCAGCGTCGCGCGCCACCACGAACTGGGTCCGGTGGCGCTGGCACTGATCAAACGATCGACTCCGATCGACGCGGAACTGCTCGCCGGCGACGACGATCGCGTCGTGCAGGCCGCGATCGATCCGGATTCGGTACCTGCGGAGGGGGCCGCGCCGGGGCGGATGGCGGCCGCCCGCCTGCGCGGCTGAACGGCGAACCCGGCGAACCCGGCCTAGCGCGCCGGGGTGGGATGGAGCAGGATGTCCGCGTGATCGAAGTCCGGCCCGGTGGACGCCGCCGCATCGACCGCGTCCTGGACCCCGGCTACGTCGAAGCCCTCGCCGAGCTGTCCCTCGGTGAGCTGCGCGAGCGGCGGGACGAGGCCGCCCAGGAAGAGACCGACCTGTCGTACCTGCGCCGGCTCCTGCACGTCCGGATCGACATCGTGCGCGCGGAGCAGCAGCGCCGCAGCACCGGCGGGCAGACGAGCATCGTGGACCAGTTGGCCACCATCCTGTCCGACAACACCCTGCGTCCAGCCCGCGGTTCCGGGCGGCATCAGGCGCTGGAGCCGTCGCGGGCTGGTGAGCACCGGCGGCAGGCGGAGGCGCTGGCGGGCAACATCGATCTGACCGACGTCGGTTCCCTCAGCGACGCGAAGCTGGACGCGACCCTGCACGACTACGTCGAGGAGGAGGCGTCGGTGTCCGCGCGGCGCCGCGAGGTGCAGGCCGTGGTGGACCTGCTCAACGCCGAGATCGCCACCCGCTACGCCAGCGGCACCGCGTCCGTGGACGAGCTGCTCGCCGCCGAACGCGCCCGCGACGACGAAGATCGATAGGTGTCCTAGTTCGCGTGCTCCATGGCGGCCAGTTCGCTCCAGTACTCCCGCAGGGCGCTGAACAGCTCGGCGATCTGCTCGACGTCCCCCGCCCGCAGCGCCTCCAGGATGGCGTGCACCTCTTCGGCCGAGGCGTCCGATTCGAGGACCGGATCATCGATCAGCTGCACGAGCCCGCCGTAGTCGAGTTCCACCGCCGAGGCCGGGTCGAAGTTGGCCAGCCACTGTTCGGTTTCCGCGAGGATCCGGGTGGGGCCGGAGTCCCCGAGGGTGTTCTCGATGAGTTCGCGGGCCTCGGCCGCGCGCGCCAGCGCGTCGGGCATGGCGACCCGCCATGACAGCTCGCGGTCCGGGTCGTCACGCCCGGTGCCCAGGTGCAGCCGCCGCTGTGCCGGGTCGACCAGGGCGAACCACGGCAGCGGGACCGTCCAGGTGGTGGACAGCACGTGCACGGCCGCGCGGTTGAGCTCGCTCAGCGCCGCACTGGCGCGGGAACGCACCGCTTCGGCGCTGACCCCGCCCGCCTCGAGCACGGTGGCCCGCAGGGCGGGTGGCGCCTCCCCGAGGAAGCTGACGAGTGCGGCCGCCGAGCGGGCGCGCACCTCCAGCGGGCAGATCAGCGGTCCCGGGCCCACCTCGCCCGGCACGTCGGCCGGATCCAGCACGAGGAAGTCGGTGCCGGTGCCGGGGACGGCCCGGCCGTCGGGGAGCTCTGCGGGCAGCAGCCGGGCCGGAGCCGAGGTCTGTGATTTGAGCCACAGCCGCTGTTCGCGCTCGCCGACGGTCGCCCGGGTCAGCTGAACGGCCTCGATCGCCTTTCGTAGCTGGTCAGCGGGTGTTTCGCGGAAAGCGGACAGGGGCTCATACACCCGCAGGTAGGCCACGAACGGTCGAAGCACAGTTGAATCGTGGCACGTCGGGTCGCACCGGGGGGCGAGACGGGCGGCACGGTGAGAGAGATGCTCGCCACGAGAGGAGATGCCACGTCGCATTCTCCCCCTCGGACAAGGTACGGTGTGGACAGGAAATAGTTGTCGAACATGCGGGGCCGCCGTTTCCCCCGGCCGCCCCGTCCCTGTGCGAGGGGGTCGAGCCATGGGGCGCGGCCGGGCTAAGGCCAAGCAGACGAAGGTGGCGCGAGAGCTCAAATACAGCACTCACGACACTGACTTCGATGCTTTGCAGCGCGAGCTGTCAGGTAAATCCTCTCAGAACTCCCACGACGAGGACGAGTTCAAGGACCCGTACGCGATCGAGGACGACGACGAGGACTACGACGACTACCGTCGTTGACGCCGACGAAGCACGAGGGCGGGGTCCGGGGAGATTCCGGACCCCGCCCTCGTTCCTCGTCGTGCTCCGGGCTCACCGGAACTGAAGGAGTGTGCGATGGCGGACATCCAGCGCGTCGGCGTGATCGGCGCCGGACTGATGGGCTCGGGAATCGCGGAGGTGCACGCGAGAGCGGGCATCGACGTGGTCGTCACCGAGGTCAGCCAGCCGGCCCTGGACGCCGGACGAGCCCGGATCGAGAAGTCGCTGCAGCGCGGTGTCCGCGCGGGCAAGCTGACCGAGGCCGACGCCGAGGCGGCTCTGAAGCGGCTGACGTTCACCACCGACCTCTCCGCCTTCGCCGACCGTGATCTCGTCATCGAGGCCATCCTCGAGCAGGAGCAGGCCAAGGTCGAGGTCTTCCGGTCGCTGGACAAGGTCGTCGAACGCGAGGACGCGATCTTCGCCTCGAACACCTCGTCCATCCCGATCATGAAGCTGGGGATGGCGACCCGCCGTCCCGCGCAGGTGATCGGCATCCACTTCTTCAACCCGGTCCCGGTGCTGCCGCTGGTCGAGCTGGTGCCTTCGCTGCTGACCGGCGAGGAGACGATCGCCCGCGCCGAAGCGCACGCCACCGAGGTGCTCGGCAAGACCGTCATCCGCTCGCAGGACCGCGCCGGGTTCATCGTGAACGCGCTGCTGGTCCCGTACCTGCTCTCGGCGATCCGCATGATCGAGTCCGGGTTCGCCTCGGCGGAGGACATCGACCGCGGGATGGAACTGGGCACCGCGCACCCGATGGGACCGCTGCGCTTGTCCGACCTGATCGGTCTCGACACGATCAAGGCGATCGCCGAGTCGATGTACGAGGAGTTCAAGGAGCCGCTGTACTCGCCGCCGCCGCTGCTGCTGCGCATGGTCGATGCCGGGCTGCTCGGCAAGAAGAGCGGGCGGGGCTTCTACTCCTACGCCTGAGCCCGGCCCTGCCCGGGCATGAGCACGGTGCTGCGGGCGGTCCGCCGTTCTGGCCCCCAGAGTGGGGGCCCCCTTCGCTGAACCGTCGCCTGCGGGCTTGGCGAGCGGTCCCTGGGCCGACCCCGGGTCGATGTTCTGGGTGAGCGCGGAATAGGGCCTGATGATGCCGTACCCGTAATGCGGATCGGGCAGCTGCGCCCCTTGGAGCCGTCCGCCATGCCGTCTCCGGCAACACCCGGTGGCGCTGCCCACCCGATGGCGAAACAGGATTCCGGGGGCTTTCCGATCATCCTCGCGGCAGGGGGCGGTCTGCTTCTGCTCGTGCTGATCATCGTGGTGGTCGTACTGGTGAGCCGGAGCCGCCGCCGCGCCGTTGCCCTCCCGAGCCACCCGGGTCCCGGATTCCCGCCGTACGGTGGTGCACCCGGGTACCCACCACAGCCGCCGTACCAGAACCCGTATCAGCGAGGCGGAAACCAGCAGCGCTGAGGGGCGGTGACGAGGCCGCCGATCAGTCGTCGTAGCTGCCGCGGCGGCCACGTTTGACGTCGCCGCGGCGCTTCTTCTCCGCCAGGCGCCGTTCCTTCGCACCCCGCGTGGGTTTCGTCGGGCGCCGCTTCGGCGGGGGCGGCGCCGCCGCCTCCCGGAGCACCGCCACCAGCCGCGCCCGCGCGGCCTCGCGGTTCGCCAGTTGCGCACGATGCTCACTCGCGGCGATGGTCAGCACGCCACCGGTGAGCCGGGACGCCAGCCGGGCCAGCAGGCGCGGGCGCAGATCGTCCGGGATCGCCGGTGACGTCGCCACGTCGAAGGACAGTTCGACGCGCGAGTCCGTGGTGTTCACGCCCTGGCCGCCGGGACCGGACGACCGGGAAAACCGCTCACGCAGTTCCCCGGCCGGGATGACCAGGCGGCGCGTGACGGCGAGATCAGAACCGGGGGTGGTCACCGGACAGCACCGCGCGTGGTCCCTCGGTGTCGTCGGTGGCACGGACCTCGCCCAGGATCCAAGCCGGGACATGCCGCGCGGTGAGCACGGCGAGCGCCCGGTCGGCGTCCTCGGGACTGACCACCGCGACCATGCCGACGCCCATGTTGAACGTCTTCTCCATCTCGGCCCGCGCGACCTTGCCGCGCTGCGCGATCAGGGCGAACACCGGCGCCGGGGTCCAGCTGCCGCGTGCGAGGTCGGCGCGCAGTCCGGCGGGAAGCACGCGCGCCAGATTCGCCTCCAGGCCACCGCCCGTGATGTGGGCGAAGGTGCGCACTTCGGCCTCGGCGGCGAGCGCGAGGCAGTCCTTCGCGTAGATGCGCGTCGGTTCGAGCATTTCCTCGCCGAGGGTGCGGCCGAACTCCTCGACATGGCCTTCCAGCGGCATGCGGGCGATGTCCAGCAGCACGTGCCGAGCCAGCGAGTAGCCGTTGGAGTGCAGTCCGGAGGAACCCATGGCGAGTACCACGTCACCGGGCCGCACCCGTTCCGGGCCGAGCAGTTCGGAGGCTTCCACCACGCCGATGCCGGTGGCGGACAGGTCGTAGTCGTGTTCGCCCATCAGACCGGGGTGCTCGGCGGTCTCCCCGCCCAGCAGCGCGCAGCCCGCCTGGACGCAGCCCTCGGCGATGCCGCCGACCAGCTCCGCGATCCGCTCCGGCACCACCTTGCCGACCGCGATGTAGTCCTGCAGGAACAGCGGCTCCGCGCCGGTGACGACCAGGTCGTCGACCACCATGGCCACCAGGTCGATGCCCACGGTGTCGTGCTTGTCCAGCGCCTGCGCGACCGCGATCTTGGTGCCGACCCCGTCGGTGGACGAGGCGAGCACCGGCTCCTTCCACCGGTCCAGCTTCAGGGAGAACAATCCGGCGAACCCGCCGACGCCGCCGAGTACCTCCGGCCTGCTCGCCCGCGCGGCGTGCGGCTTGAGCAGCTCGACGGCTTGGTCACCGGCGTCGATGTCGACCCCGGCGGCGGCGTACGTGGCGTTCGTGGACTCGCTCACGGCAAGCGGACTCCAGACTGGTCTTGAGGCTCAGGGACGCCGGACGGCGTCCCCAGCACCGTACCCGGCCTGGCTGACGGTCAGGGAAGGTGCGGTGCTCCCCGCGCCGTTGTCCATGCTCTCCAGCAGATGCTTGCCGATCAGCGCGTCCTCGGGCAGCGGGATCGGGTAGTGGCCGTCGAAGCAGGCCGTGCACAGCCGGGTCTTCGGCTGTTCGGACGCCGCGACCAGGCCTTCGAGTGAGACGTAGCTCAGCGAGTCGGCACCGATGAGCCGCCGGATGCCTTCCAGATCGGCCCCGTTGGCCACCAGTTCGGCCCGCGACGCGAAGTCGATGCCGTAGAAGCACGGCCAGCGCACCGGCGGCGACGCGATCCGCACGTGGACCTCCAGCGCACCGGCCTCGCGGAGCATGCGCACCAGCGCGCGCTGGGTGTTGCCGCGCACGATCGAGTCGTCGACCACGACCAGCCGCTTGCCGCGGATCACCTCGCGCAGCGGGTTGAGCTTGAGGCGGATGCCGAGCTGCCGGATGGTCTGCGATGGCTGGATGAAGGTGCGCCCGACGTAGGCGTTCTTGACCAGGCCCTGGCCGTACGGGATGCCGGAGGCCTGCGCGTAACCGATCGCGGCCGGGGTGCCCGACTCGGGCACCGGGATCACCAGGTCGGCCTCGACCGGGCTCTCCTGCGCGAGCCGTTTGCCGATCTCCACCCGGGTGGCGTGCACGCTGCGGCCCGCGATGGCGGTGTCGGGACGGGCGAGGTAGACGTACTCGAACACGCAGCCCTTGGGTTGGGGATTGGCGAACCGCGAGGAACGCAGCCCCTCCGCGTCGATCGCGATGAGCTCACCGGCTTCGACCTCACGGACGAAGGAGGCGCCGATGATGTCGAGGGCCGCGGTCTCACTGGCGATCACCCAGCCGCGTTCGAGCCTGCCCAGCACCAGCGGGTGCACACCGTGGGGGTCACGGGCCGCGTAGAGGGTGTTCTCGTCGGAGAAGACGAGGCAGAACGCGCCACGGAGGGTGGGCAGCAGTTCGAGCGCCGCGGCCTCGATGCCCTTGTCCGCGGCGGAGGCGGCGAGCAGTCCGCAGACCAGGTCGGAGTCGCTGGACGAGCCGGTCAAGCCGGCGTGCGGCTTGAGCCCGGCTTCCAGCGTGCGGTCGCGCAGTTCGGCCGTGTTGACCAGGTTTCCGTTGTGCGCGAGGGAAAGCCCGCTGCCGGTGTCCGTGGTGCGGAAGGTGGGCTGGGCGTTTTCCCAGGTCGAGGAGCCGGTGGTGGAGTACCGGCAGTGCCCGACGGCGATGTGGCCCTGCAACGACGAGAGCACCTGCTCGTCGAAGACCTGACTGACCAGGCCGAGGTCCTTGAAGACCACGATCTGCTTGCCGTCGGACACGGAGATACCGGCGGCTTCCTGCCCCCGGTGCTGAAGTGCGTACAGGCCGTAGTAGGCCATCTTTGCGACTTCTTCGCCTGGTGCCCAGACACCGAAGACGCCGCATTCCTCACGCGGTTCGGACTCGGGCTGGTCGTGCGCGATGTGGTCGGAAACCACGAAAGTGCTCCCTGGAGACGAGGGCATGCCACTCATCAGTGTAGGTGGCACTGGGCCGGACGCGACGGTCTGCGGACGTGACCTTTCGCTCCTTCTCCCCGCCTCCAGGGCACTCACTCCGCCCGGTCGCACGTTTCAGCCGGTCGCGGCCAGCCACTTCGCGCGGCCGTGCTCACCCGGAACCCAGCAGCCGTGCACCCGGCCAGAGACCGCGTACGCGTCGTCGGGGAGGGTGAGCAGGTCGTCGAGGACCCGTCGTGCCGTGCCCTGGCTGCGCCAGAGCACGCGCCGCGGGGCCAGGACGTCGGCCTCGTCGCCGGGGAGCCGGAGAGCGATCGCGTCGTCCTCGGCCTCGAGCCGGATCATGTCGACGACCGAGTCGTGCACCCGGATCCCGACGACCGCGACGATCCGGCCCTGGGCGTCGCGCGGGTGCAGGAACTGGTACCCGCGCTCGATGAGGTCGGCCAGCCGCATGTCGAGACGCTGTTCATCCGAGCACATCGTCGAAGTCGCCGTCCTTCGCGCCGGCTACGAACGCGGCCATCTCGTCCCGCGTGTAGACGAGTGCCGGGCCGGAGGGGAACCGTGAGTTGCGGACGGCGATCTCGCCCGTGGGCAGCGAGGCGAGTTCCACACAGTTGCCGAGGGCGCCGCTGCGGGCGCTCTTGCGCCAGGCGACGCCGGTGAGCAGGTCCGCAGGCAGGCCGTTTTCGATTCGTCCGGTCATGGTTGTCCTCGCCTTCCCCGATGCTTACGCGAGAGTGGCAGTGCAGATGCACGTGCATTTGCACTGTAGTCGGGAAATTACCAGGAGTGCCGATGCAAGGAAAATGCGCGGCATTATGCCGGTGCGTAGCGTGTTTGTCCTGCTCAGCGGGTGGCTCTTCGATCGAGTGAACCGCTTCCCTGTTCGGACCGCCGCGGTCGTGACGGAGAGTCGCGGCAGCGGGTCGTTACAGCTCGGCCAGGCGCTTGATGAGCATTTGCCTACTTCGATCGGGTGTTTCTGCGTCGACCGTCAGCCGGTCGAAGGCCCGGCCGTACAGCTCGAGCTCGTCGGCCTTCTCCAGGTAGGACGCGCCGTTGAGATGTTCCAGGTAAGCGATGTTCGGCAGCTCCGGCTCGGCGAACTGCAGCAGGGAGAAAGCGCTCTCGGCGGCGAAGCCGGACAGGTCGAACGGCACGATCTGGACCGAGATGTTCGGCAGCTTGATCAGGTCGAGCAGGTGCTCGAGCTGCCCCTTGAGCACCGCGACCCCGCCGACGGGCCGGTGTAGCACCGCCTCGTCGAGCACCGCCCACAGCCGCGGCGGTTTCGCCCCGGTCAGCAGCTTCTGCCTGCGCATCCGTACCGCGACGCGGCTCTCCGCCCTCGGATCCTCGTTGTCGGGATTGCCCCGGCTCACCACCGCGCGTGCGTAGGCCTCGGTCTGCAGCAACCCCGGCACGAACATCAGCTCGTAGGTCCGGATCCGGGTGGCCGCCTCCTCCAGTCCGATGTAGTTGTCGAACCAGCCGGGCAGCGTGTCCCCGAAGCGGTGCCACCAGCCGGGCTGGTTGCCCTGCTTGACCATCTGCCGGGCCCAGTCGCGGGTCGCCTCGTCGTGCACCCCGTACATGGTCAGCAGGTCGGCGACGTCGCGTTCCTTGCAGCCGACGCGGCCGAGCTCCATCCGGCTGATCTTGGACTCCGAGGCGCGGATCTCCCAGGCCGCCTGGGCGCGAGTGATGCCGGCGTCCTCACGGAACCGGCGCAACTGGGTGCCGAGGATCATCCGTCGTGCGGTCGGGCCGGTGCCCTGCTCCGGCTCGGCAGAGTCGGCCAAAGCCATCGGGAGGACCTTCCTCAAGTCGTGGCTGGGATCGGTGGGAAAGAAATCACCCGATTACCGAAGGTACACCGCGACGGGGTGCGGCCATAGGTACCGGGCGCGCTCGCCGCACCTTTCGGAGGGCGGGGCCGCCGGGCTCAGACGCGCACGATCGGGAGCCAGTGGGACAGGTCGGCTCGGCTGCCGGAGGCCGAAACCCGGCCCGCCGCGAGCGCGTCGGTCCACTGTAGACGGCCGGTGGCCAGTTCGAGCCAGGTCTTCGGATCGGTCTCGATCACGTTGGGAGGAGTGCCGCGCGTATGCCTCGGCCCCTCGACGCACTGCACGGCGGCGAAGGGCGGGACCCGCACCTCCACGCTTCGACCGGGTGCGGTCGAGGCAAGGGCGCGTAGGCTGAGCCGCACGGCCGCGGCCAGTGCCGCGCGCGGCGGTTTCTCCCCTTCTCCGCTCAACCACGCCGAGGTCGCCTCGACCGCGGCACGTAACTCTGCGGGGTTGACCGAACGCGAAGTGGGCATGGGGGAACAGTAGAGTGAACGTCAGTACTGAGGCACGCGAGACGTGGGGTTGAACATGGCGCAGCGGGACGAAGCGGACCGGCTCGTACCGAGTCCCCAGGCCGGCGGGAGACTGGGCAAGCCCAAGATCACCGACGAGATGCGCGCCAACGCCAGGGCCAACCCGAACAGCTGGCTCTACGTGATCGACGAGGCGTTCGATCCCAACGGCCCGGTGCCGTCGTGGGCCGTGGTGGGTGCCTACCCGGTCAACGCCGCGGGCCACATCGTCGAGGACTTCCACCCCAACGACCGTTACCGCCCTTCGCCGAAGGCGTTGGGCTTTCCCGAACCCGCCAACGAACTGGAGCGGTTGCTGCAGCTGGTCCGCACCCAGCACCGCCCCGCCGAGGACCTGCCGCCGGTGATCCTCAACGCCACGCTGTTCGTCTACGCCATGTCCCCGCTGCAGCGCACGGTGATCGGGTTCCACAACACGGACGGCCGGGTGATGGTGCCCGCCTACACCTCGAAGAGCCTGGTGCCGCGGGAATGGCCGCACGCCAGGGCCGTGCTCGGCCGCGACATCGTTCCCCTGCTGGCGGGCCATCCGGTGACGATCAATCCGCACGACGTGGTCACCGCGGTGGTGCCCGCCGAGCATCTGGAACAGGCGCTGGCGGCCGAAGGGCGCCGCTGATCAGCCATCCCGGCTGCTTCTCGGCGAAGATCACTCCCAAGGGTGATCATCGACTCGCACATCGTGGCGGCTGACGGCATCGTGACTTCCCGAGGATGGGAGTCGCCGTGCGTCGTTGGAACGTCAAGCTACGCCGCAGTGGCGTGGCGATCTGCCTTTCGGGCTGCCTGACCAGTGCCCTGCTGGGCCTCGCGCCGACCGCGGCCGCCGCCGGCCGGGGCGCGGCGGACTACAGCCTGGCGGACTCGACTTTCGCGGGTTCGCAGATCGCCCGGTTCGAGGGTGTGGTCCCGGTGCCCATCGGCGGCACGGCCCGCTCCGATCGCTCCGATGGCTCCGGACTGGCCAAGGCCGACCGGGGCGGCGATCTCCTCGGGCACGACGTGAGCGGCCACCAGGGCGACGTGGACTGGCAGGCCGCCTGGCGTGACGGCGGCCGCTTTGTCTACGTCAAGGCCACCGAGGGCAACGGGTTCATCAACCCGCGTTTCACCCAGCAGTACAACGGTTCCTACCAGGTCGGCATGATTCGTGGTGCCTACCATTTCGCCCGGCCGGACGTCTCCGGTGGTGCGAACCAGGCGAACTACTTCGTGGACCACGGCGGCGGCTGGTCGCCCGACGGCAGGACGCTTCCCGGCGCGCTCGACGCCGAGTACAACCCCTATGGCGATGCCTGTTACGGCATGGACCCCGTCCGGCTCAGCAACTGGCTCGCCGATTTCTCGAACACCTACAAGGCGCGCACCGGCCGATTCCCGATGATCTACACCTCCACCCGTTGGTGGAACAAATGCACCGGAAGCAACGCGGGATTCGGCGGGAACAACCCGCTGTGGGTCGCGCGTTACGCGCCCGAGATCGGTCCGCTGCCCGCGGGCTGGACCCGGGAAGCGATCTGGCAGTTCTCCGACCGCGGGGCGCTGCCCGGCGACCAGAACCGGTTCAACCAGGCTTTCGGGCGGCTGCGGGATGTCGCGAGGGCCACTTCCTGATGGTCTAGTCCATGCGGGGGACGACGAAAGTCGGATCTTCGGAAGCGACATGCGTAAATAACTCACCTGACGCCGAAATTTCACGGAATTCGGTGACAAGTCGCCCTGGGGTCATCAAGAATCACGCGCGGACGGCTCCCTGCAAACGGCCGTCCATCGCGAGGGCAACAGGAAGAGGTAACGCAATGTCGGTTTCACGAAGAAGATGGCGGCGGTTCGCCGCAGTTTTCGCCACCGCTTCCGTCGCGGTCCTGCTGGGAGGCATGACCAATCCGGCGGGCGCCGCCCCGAAGTCGATCGACGGGATGTCGATCGACCGGTATGTGGCCACCCACGATCACCCGATGGGTTCGCAGATCCGCCGTGTCGAGGGAGACGGGTCCACCCCCGACAGCCGGGCGCGGGCACGGATGCCGCAGGGGCTGAATGCCGACGGGCTGGCCGCCACCGCCACGGTGGCCGGTATCGACGTCAGCGGCTATCAGGGCAACGTCGACTGGAGCGGTTACTGGGCGGACGGCATCAGGTTCGCCTACGTGAAGGCCACGGAGAGCACCACCTACACCAACCCGTATTTCACCCAGCAGTACAACGGTTCCTACAACGTCGGGATGATCCGCGGTGCCTACCACTTCGCGACCCCCGACACGTCGAGCGGAGCCACGCAGGCGGAGTACTTCGTGAGCCATGGGGGCGGCTGGTCGGCGGACGGGAAAACCCTTCCTGGCGCGCTGGACATGGAATACAACCCGTACGGTGCGACCTGCTACGGGTTGTCGCAGAGCGCGATGACCGCCTGGATCAAGGACTTCAGCGACACCTACCACTCGCTGACCAACAAGTACCCGACGATCTACACCAGCACCAACTGGTGGAGCCAGTGCGTCAGCGGGGACTTCAGCTCGACCAACCCGCTGTGGGTTGCCCGGTACGCCTCGACGGTGGGCACGCTGCCCTACAACTGGAGCTACTACACGTTCTGGCAGTACAGCTCCAGTCCCATCGACCAGGACACCTTCAACGGTGCGTACGACCGGCTGGTCGCACTCGCCACCAACCACGACTGAGCCGACCGGTCCGAAGAGGGGCTCCCGCCTTCCCGGCGGGAGCCCCTCGCCTGAACCGCCGTCGAGGGGGCAGAATTCGGCCCGAAGCG
>NZ_VJWX01000329.1 GCF_007713715.1 Amycolatopsis rhizosphaerae | reverse complement strand
CTCCGCCACCGCCCGCGCCGCGCCCGCAGCCGAGGCCCCCGGTCGTAGACGGTGACGACGGTGACGACAGTGACGACGGTGACGACGGTGAATTCGGCTCGCTGCTGCGGAAGGAGTGGTGATGGCGGGGGGATTCGAGGCGGATCCGGAAGCGCTGGCCGGGCACGAGGCCGAAGTGCGGGAGGCGGCCGACAAGGTCCACCAGGCCATCGACGCCACCGGTGCCGCGCAGGCCCTCGGCGATCTCAAGGCGTTCGGCATCGTCGGACAGGTCGTCGCGGTGGCGCTCCAGGACTGGATCTCCCAGGCCACGGACACGGTCAAGGGGCTGGGCGACGCGGGCCATGAGCTCGCCGACAAGGTCAAGGCCGCGCACGAGGCGCTTTCGGCCCACGAAGAGAACTCGAAGTCGGCGCTCATCGCGATCGCGAAGGACATCCCGGCATGACTTCGGCGGAAACGAGCACCGGGCAGCCGGCGGGAACGGCCGAGGGGACGGAGGAGAACCCGCTCGTCGCGAAGACCGAGTCCCCCTCCGGGGTGACGACGGGCTGGGGCAATCCGCGGGCGAGCGAGCTGGACCGGCTCAACGCCCAGACGGCCGGTTCGGGCCTGTTCAACGACGTCTCCTCGACCATCACCGACTTCGCGCACGGCGACTGGGGCAACGCGGCGATGGACGTCGTCACCGACGGCCTCGACCTGCTCGGCGCCGCCATGGACCCGCTCGGCACGCTGGCCGGCGCCGGGGTCGGCTTCCTGATCGAGCACATCAG
This sequence comes from Amycolatopsis rhizosphaerae, assembly GCF_007713715.1. Lineage (GTDB taxonomy): Bacteria > Actinomycetota > Actinomycetes > Mycobacteriales > Pseudonocardiaceae > Amycolatopsis_E > Amycolatopsis_E rhizosphaerae. The sequence continues at coordinate 7,279 of NZ_VJWX01000329.1, read as the reverse complement.
CTTCCTCAAGGAAGGGCTCGACCTGCTCGCGGGTAACCCGGAGGAAGTCACGGCCAAGGCGGTGACCTGGCAGAACGTCGCCAAGCAGCTCACCGAAACCGCCGATGCCTACGAGAAGTCGGCGAGCAAGGCCGGTGAGTCCTACAAGGGCGGTGACGGCGCGGCCGCCTACCAGGCCGCGGCGAAGGGGTACGCGGACTCGTTGCGGGGAGCCGCGGGTCACGCGCAGAGCGCGTCGACGGGGATGCAGGTGGGTGCCGCGATCGTCGGCACCGAACGCGGCCTGATCCGTGACATGATCTCCGAGTTCGTCGGCGCGCTGATCGTCAAGGGACTCGCCGCGCTGGCCACCTCGTGGTGCTCCTTCGGCGGGACGGTCGCCGCGTTCATCGCCGACACGGTGGGGGAAGGCGGGATCCTGGCCGAGAAGATCAGCACCCGCATCGCGAAGGTCGTCCAGAAGCTGGAGACCCTCGCCAAGGGGGCGGGCCGGTCCAAGGCCGCCATCGAGGCCGCGGCCAACGCGCTGAAGAAGATCGGCAGGACCGCCGACAAGATCGTCGACAAGAGCCTCGACACCGCGACGAAGCTCGAGTCGAAGGCGAACGAGCTCAAGCAGGCGGGCCGGGAAGCCAAGGAGGCCTCCGAAGCGCAGAAGACCGCGCAGGAGCTCAAGGAGGCGGGCGGCCTGGAGAAGAAGGACCCCGAGAAGAGTTTCCTCAACCCGGAAAAATGGGGCGAGGGCGAGGGTGTGCCGGGGTGGAACCTCCAGGACTCGGTCGCCGCGGCACTCGAAGGCAGGCGGCAGGAAAACGAGCAGGGCGACCGCTGGCACGAGGCAACCGAAGCCTACGAAAAGGAACATCCCGAAGGGGAATCGTCCAGACAACCGGCGGAAGGCGGAACCGGACAGGCGCCGAAGGAATGACGGCGGACCGGTTCGAAATCAACCAGGCCAACTTCGCCGGGCGGCTCCATCCCTCACAACGCCGCCGGGTGTTGGAGAACGTCCCGATCGGCCTGGTCCTGTTCGGTGCCGGCGTGTACGTCCTCACGCTTCAGTCGCGGGTGCTCGTGGAGGCCTACCGGGAGCACATGAAGGGCGTGGAAAAACTCTGGTTCTCCTTCCTGCCGGCACTGGTGCTCGTCTTCGGCGGCCTGTGGATCGCGGCGCGGCGGTTGCTCGAGGCCTGGATGGGCCGCGTGATCACCGTCACCGGGCCGGTCCAGCGCAGCATTTACAACAAGGTGACGCCCGCTTCCCAGAGGCTGGCTCTGATCCAGGGTGCCTCGTCGTACCGCGTCAGGATCGGCGACAAGTGGTACAACGCCGATCGCACGCTGTACAACCTCGCCGATCCCGGCCGGATCAACGTCGGCTTCGTCACGCCCTGGACGAAGCGGCTGATGAACGTGGTGCCCAAGAACTCCTAACCGCGACAGCGCACCGAACCCGGTATCAGATCGTGCTGAGGTAGGAGTCGAGAAGGGCGAACGTCGCCGCGGGCTGTTCGATGTGCGGCAGGTGGCCCGCTTCGGGGATCACCTCGAGGCGGCCGTGGGCGAAGGCTTCGGCGTACGCCTTTCCGTAGTCCGGGGTGACGATGCGGTCGCTTTCTCCCCACAGCAGCAGCGCGGGCCGGCGGACGTGGCGGAGCCGCCGGAGCAGTTTGGGGTCGTGCATGGCGGGGCCCCCGGCGAGTACGTGGAGGGTGGCCATGTTGGCCTGGCGCACCGCGAGTTGATCGGCCGGGATGTCCGCGGGATCGACGAAGTACCGCTGGGAGTCGTGCCAGGCGTACTCGGCTACGCCACGGGCGTCGAGGGCGAAGAAGTCCCGGATCGGTTCGCCCTCGACGTGCACGCCGACGGCGTCGATCAGGACGAGGCCGCCGATGATCCCCGCAGTGTCCCGGACGGCCATTTCGGCGGCGGTCCAGCCGCCCAGTGAGGAGCCGACGACGAGGACGTCGCGGAGTCCGGCGCCGTGCAGGTGGTGCAGATAGGCGAGGGCGAGGTCGTCGATGCCGGTGAACCAGGCGGGGCGGGCCGTGCCGTCCCAGCCCGGGTGCACGGGCGTGATGGTGTGGTGGGTCCGGGAAAGGTGTTCGGCGAGGCCGGCGGCGGTGGCGCGGCCCCCGCCGCCGTGCAGTACCAGGGCCGGTCTGCCGGTTCCGGTCTCGGACAGGGTGAGGGAAAGGTCTTCGTACAGGGCGACGGTGCGGTCCGTGATCATGGATCCACTGTAGCTAAGCTTCTTTATATAAGCTAGTTTGGTCGTGGGGCTACACTGGAGCCATGCTTAGTGAGCTGCAACAGCTCGGCAGGGCGGTCAAGCAGGCCCAGTACCGCCAGCACCGGGCGCTGGAAAGCGGGTTGTCGGCCATCGGGATCACGCTGGCCCAGTGGGATGCGCTCCGGGCGATAAGCCGTACCCCAGGGGCTTCGGCCCGTGCGCTGGCCTCGGCGACCTTCCAGAGCGAGCAGGCCTTCGGGGCGCTGGCAGGCAGGCTCCTCGCCCAGGGCTGGGTGGAACGCCGGGCGGGACACGGCAGGCGCATCGAGCATCACCTCACGCCCTCGGGCAGGCAGGTTCTGCGGTCCGGGCACAAGGTCGCCGACGAGGTGCTGGCCGCCTGTTTCGCCCCTCTGTCCGAAAAGGACCGTGCCGGGCTGCTCGCGCTACTCCACCGTCTGTCCGGCGACGGGGACGGCTAGGGCGGCGTCCGGTCCGGGCGGGGTGGGACGGCCGAACCACCAGAGCGCGGCCAGGAAGGCGGCCGCCACGAGGTAACCCTCCACCAGAACGGCGGCACCGCCGCCGAGGGGCGGCAGCGCCATGGCGAGTACGGCGCTGCCGCGGGCCAGGCCACGGCGCGCCCGGTCCGATCGCACGCTCGCGGCCAGCGGCAGGAGCGCCCACAGCAGATACCACGGTTGCACGACGGGCCCGGCGATCAGCATCACCGAGAAGACGAGGCCGAGGCCGGTCACGGGATGGAAGCGGCCGCGGTGGATCGACCACAGCAGGCGCGCTCCGGCGATCGCACCCAGGACCGCCCCGATCCGCACCATCACCGAGATCGCCGCCGAAGTGATGTGCAGACCGGCGAGAGCGCCGAGCCCGCCCGCGAGGAAACCGAGCTGGTTCGTCGGCGCCAGCCAGCTGTGCACCGCGGCGGATCCGCCGAGCGCGCCGACCCAGCCCAGCCCGAGTCCGGTCAGCCACGAGATCGCCAGTGACAGCCCGGCGAACCCGCCGAGCACGCCGAGGAGCGCCGCCGCACCACGACCCGCGGTGCGGCCCGCGTGGCGTGCCAGCACGACCGCGAGGCAGCAGACCGCCGCCGCGGCCATGATTTTGATGTTCGCCGCGAGCGTCAGCAGGACGAGTCCGGCGGCGATCCGGGGAGGACTGGACAGGCCCGCGAGGGCGATCTCCAGCCCGGCCAGCATCAGGCCGATCATCAGCCCGTCGTTGTGCGCACCGGCGACGACATGCCACAGGACCAGCGGGTTCAGCAGACCCAGCCACAGCGCGCCGCCGGGCGACACTCCCGTTCGTCGCGCCAGTCGCGGCAGCGCCCAGGCCGCCAGCGCGACACCGGCGAGTTCGACGAGACGGTTCAGCAGCAGGGTCGGGATCAGGTCGTGGCCGGCGAGCTGGGCGATCGCGCGGGAGATCGCGATCCAGAATGGACCATAGGGTGCGGTCGTGTCCTGCCAGTACGGGCTGACCTGCTGCACCACCGGCGAAGCCGCGCCCAGCGCCGTCAGCGGACCGAGCCGGTACGGGTCCTGGCCCCCGGCCGCGATCACCCCCTGTGCGAGGTAGCTGTGCACGTCTCCGCTGAACAACGGGGGAGCGAACAGCAGCGGAAGGCACCAGGCCGCCGTCAAGCGGTACCACCCGCGCACCGGGATTTCCGCGGTCCGCCGCCCCAGGCCGAGCCAGGCCAGCACGACCACGCCCATGCCGGTCAGCCCGAGCGGGACCAGCACCGCCGGCGGCACCGGAAGGCCCGCCGTGGCCAGCACCAGCACGACGACACCCGCGAAACCCGCGACCGGCAGGGCCCCGGTGCGCACCGGGAACCGTACGGACATCCCCATTCCCCCAGCCTTCGCGCCGGAGGCGCTGCGGTGAACCGGGGAATCCCCTGATCTTTCCCGCAGAGCCCCGGCCGAGATCACACGACGGCCCGGATCCCCGGCGGCTGCCCGGGAATCGGTCTCCCCCATGGCAGCCGCCGGGGAGAACGGCCACGATGGTGAGAGAGACTACCGATCTGTTCGAGGTGATGTGAATGAGGACGTTCGTGCTCGCGGGCGGATGCTTCTGGTGCCTGGATGCGGTCTACCGCACGCTGCGCGGGGTGGTGGACGTGGTGTCCGGTTACACCGGCGGCGAACCCGCCGATCCGACCTACGAGCAGGTGTGCTCCGGAGGCACCGGGCACGCGGAGGCGGTCGCGGTGACCTTCGATCCGGAGGTCATCCCGGCGGAGGTGGTGCTCGACGTCTTCTTCACCCTGCACGACCCGAGGCAGCTCAACCGCCAGGGCGCCGATGTCGGCACGCAGTACCGCTCGGCGATGTTCTACGCGGACGAAGACCAGCGCGCCGAGTTCGAAGCGGCCGTCAAGCGTGCCGCCGGGTGGTGGGACGGAGAGATCGTCACCACTCTGGAGCCGCTGGGCCCCTTCTACCGGGCCGAGGAGTACCACCAGGACTTCTTCGCCAAGAACCCTGGTCAGGGCTACTGCCTTGCCGTCGCGCTCCCCAAGGTCAACAAGGTGCGCAAGTCCTTCGCGCAGTACGTGAGGTAGGGACCGCTTCGGACGAGGGAACGGATTCCGGACTTCTCGCGTCCAGGGAAGGACGGCGAGTGATCACGGCGGGCACGGTTCGTGCCCGCCGTCGTGTGTGGAGGACGTTCACGATGGCGCGACAAGGGATGGGGCGCGGTGCGGCCACCATGGCGGCGGGGCTCGCGGTGCTGGCGGCGGTGACGGCCTGCTCCGGCGGCTCGGCACCGCGCACCCAGGCGACCGCCTCGCCCGGGGGGCGCGAGGCCGGGCGGCCCGCCGCGGCGGCCCACGATCCGGCGGTGACCTTCGCGGGGCACGGCGCCGCCCTGCCGGAGGCGGTGACCACGGACATCGAGGACAGCACCACGTCGACCCTGATCGCACCACCCGTGACGCTGCACGGCGACCTGGCCTGGGCCGCGACTTCCCAGGGCCTGCTGGCGCTCGACGCGGCGACGGGAGAGACACGGGCGGACCTCCGGCCCGAGGGACGGTCGACGGAACCGTCGAATTCCCCGCGCACCGACCTGAAGCCCCCGCCGGTCGCGACGGTGTCGGGGCAGGCGCTGGTCGTCCAGACCTTCGCCGTCACGATCCCCGGCCAGGGCACCACCAAGGCACACACGGCGCTCGAACTGGTCGCCGCCGACGCAGACACCGCGCGGCAGGCCTGGCGCCAGGTGATCGACCTGCCGGACGATTTTCCCGAAGCCGACGGCGGTTCCCTGCGCACCGCCGTGATGGGGATCGACGGGACGACCGCCGTGGTGCGCGTGAAGGCGGCGTCCGGCTACGGCAGCGGCGACGCCGGTACCGTCGCGATCGATCTGGCCGCCCGCAAGGTGGCCTGGGACGCGCCGAAGCTCGATCCGGCGGCGATGGGCGCGGGACAGGTGGTCGGTGTGGTGTCGGGTCCGCACAGCTGGTCGCCCAAGACGCTGGAGGCGCGCGCGGCCGCGACCGGGGCGCAGACCTGGTCCAAGGACACGGACAACCCTTCGGTCGTGGCGGTCGGGCCCTCACTGGTGCTGGCCAGAGGGCTCAAGGGCATGGCCTTCGGTGCGGTCGACGGGATCGAGATCGGCTCCGGCAGGGAGACGCCCGTGCAACTGCCGGAAACCGCCCCCGCACCCCCCGGCTACTGCGTCTACGACCAGCGGTCGGTCACGGTGTGCGTGGGCTCGTCCCTGCTCGGCCTCGACCCGGGCAGCGGCGCGGTGCTGTGGGCGGTCTCGAACGATCCGAAACGGGAATCGCCCCGGCTCACCGGCGCCTGGCACGGCCTGGTCTACGGCGAAAACCGCGCCGGTGAGCCCGTCGCCCTCGACGCCCGTACCGGCAAGGACGCCGAAACCCCGCCGGGGGCGGCCCCCTACTGGACCGACGGGCGCTACGCCGTCACCGCCAAGGAGATCGTCGCGGTCACGGGCTGAGTCCCCACCCTGGGCCCACTGTGCCGAGGCCCTGGCCAGGAGCCGACGGGCTCGATCGCGTCGACCATGCGGGAGATCTCGGCCCGGATCTTGCGCATGGACACGCGAGCGCGAGGGTCGATGTCCAGCACGGCTTCGAACATCGAATCGCCCCGGGCGAAGGCGTCGTCCGTCCATGCGGTGCGGGGGAATGTCGGCCGGTTGGCCGGAAACTGTCAGACGCGGCGGCGCGTTCAGGGTTCGAGAAGGCGCGCGAGCTTGGCCATCGACATGGACCAGCCGATTTCGTTGTCCTCAAGGGACAGTCCCGGGGGTGTGTCGTCGTGCCGTCCGGTGACGATGGTGCCGCCCTCCTCGCCGTCGGCGAGGGAGTAGGTGATCGTCATCTCGCCCTGGAGGGCGGGGTCGGTGGTCTCGAACTCGACGGTCTGGACCACCTCGGTGTCGGGAACCAGACTGGAAAACCGGCCGTGGAAGGTGTCGGTCCGCGCGTCCGTCTTGCCCGCGGTGGTGGGCAGGTCATAGGTCAGCGAGATGCGGAATTCACCGCCCTGCCGTGGATCGAACGCGTGGATGCGGCTCGTCATGCCCTCCGGGACCATCCACTGCCGGACCGCTTCCGCGTCGAGCAGTGCCCGGTAGACCGCCGGACGGGAGGCCCGGATGTGCCTGGTCAGCTTCGTGGCGCCCATCCGGTGAGCGTAGCTCCACGGGGTGGGCCGAGTCATCAGCGGCGTCAAGCGCCGTCGAGCGGAAATGCCGTGGTGGTCGCGATCGCCCGAGCCGACGGTCGCGACCACCACGGTGGACCCAAACGATGTGTTCGGGTGCCTGCGGTGATCCTCAGTGGATCACTTGACGGCGATCTTCTGGCCGACCAGGATCAGGTCGGCGTTGGGGATCGCGTTCAGCTTCTGGAGAGTGGCCCAGCCGCCCTGCACGTTGAACTTGCGGGCGATCCCGGACAGGGTGTCACCGGCGACCACGGTGTAGGTGCCGGTCGCGTTCGAGGCCGGAGCCTTGGCAGCGGGGGCC
>NZ_VJWX01000328.1 GCF_007713715.1 Amycolatopsis rhizosphaerae | reverse complement strand
CCCCACAACCTCTGGCCCGAACCCGGCGCCTCCCCCAACGCCAAGGACAAGGTCGAAAACGACCTGCACGCCGCCCTATGCTCGGGCCGCGCCACCCTGGCCGCCGTGCAGCACGCCATCGCCACCGACTGGACCACCGCCGAACAACAACTCGGCCTCACCCACTGACCCACCGGGACATCGCCTTCCGGCTTCGCTTCATGGTGCGAAACCCCAGCCAATCCGACCGCCGCTGACCGGTGCTGGGTTACGAATGGCCCCCCGGCGCCGCGTTTCCCCCGTTCGTGGCTTCCCACCTGCCGCGTTTCCCGCCCGGAGAGCAGGGCAGCGGCCCAGACAATCGGGGGATGCGCGGGATGCACGTGCATGCGGACGAAACCCCAGCCAACAGTTACCTGGTCGCCGCCCGCAAGGCCGTGATTAGCCTGGTCATGCCCCGCCAACGGCGAATCCTGGCACCGGGCCCGCCCGGACTGGGGCGCACGTGGCCGTGATCGCGGACGCAGAGGTGCTGCCCCGGGGAAGGCGCGACGGCGGCCAAGGAGCCTCCCCCAGCGCCTATCGCGCCGCCTTCCGCGGCCGGGACCGAACGCCCGGCCCCTCGCGGCGCTGATCGGTTCCGGCCGCCGGTCCGGTCCGGCGGCGTCCGAACATCACTTCAACCCCAGTGCCGATACGGAAATCTCGCGCATGGCGCCCTTGCGGATCTTCCCGGTGACGGTCATCGGGAACTCGTCCGTCAGGTGGACGTAGCGCGGGATCTTGTAGTGCGCCAGACGGCCACCGCAGAACTCGCGGAGCATTTCCGGGGTCAGCGGTTCGCTACCCGGCCGCAGGCGGATCCACGCACACAACTCCTCGCCGTATTTCGGGTCGGGGACGCCGACCACCTGGACGTCGGCGATGTCCGGGTGCGAGTAGAGGAATTCTTCCACCTCGCGCGGATAGATATTCTCTCCCCCGCGGATCACCATGTCCTTGAGGCGGCCGACGATGCGGACGTAGCCTTCCTCGTCCATCGTGGCGAGGTCGCCGGTGTGCATCCAGCCGGCCTCGTCGATGACTTCCGCCGTGCGGTCGGGGTCGTTCCAGTAGCCGCGCATGACGAGGTAGCCGCGGACGCAGAGTTCCCCAGTCTGCCCCAGCCCGACGGTGACGCCCGTTTCGGGTGCGACGATCTTGATTTCGACATGCGGGTGCACGATGCCCACCGTCGACACCCGGCGCTCGATCGTGGAGTCGACCGGTGTGTGGGTGGAAACCGGTGCGGTCTCGGTCATGCCGTAACTGATGGTGATCTCGTCCATGTGCATCGAGCCGATGACGCGCTTCATGACCTCGACCGGGCACGGCGAGCCCGACATGATTCCCGTGCGCAGCGACGACAGGTCGTAATCGCGGAAGTCCGGATGATCGAGGATGGCGATGTACATCGTCGGAACGCCGTAGAGGGCCGTGCACCGCTCCTGGGCGATCGCGCGCAGGGACGCTTCGGCGTCGAACGACGGTGCCGGGATCACGACGGAACAGCCGTGCGCCATCGACCCGAGATTCCCCATCACCATGCCGAAGCAGTGGTAGAAGGGCACCTGGACGCAGAGCCGGTCCTGCTCGGTGAACCGCTGAACCTCCGTGACGAGGAAGCCGTTGTTGAGGATGTTGTGGTGGGAGAGCGTCGCGCCCTTGGGAAATCCGGTGGTGCCGCTCGTGTACTGGATGTTGATGGCGTCGTCGCGGTCGAGACCGGCCGCCCGCGCGGCGAGCGTGCCGCGGTCCGGTGCCTGCCCCGCCAGGCGATCCCAGTCGCCCGTGCCCAGGATGACGACGTCGCGCAGTTCGGCGAGTTCACCGCGCACGTGCTCGATCATCGTCACGTAGTCGCTCTTCTTGTGGCCCGCGGCCGCGATGAGGGTACGGACTCCGGATTGCCGCAGGACGTAGGCGAGTTCGCTCGCCTGATAGGCGGGGTTGATCGTGACGAGGATGGCGCCGATCTTCGCGGTCGCGTACTGGACGAGCACCCATTCCGCGACGTTGGGTGCCCAGATGCCGACGCGCTCGCCCTTCTGGATGCCCAGGTTCAGCAGCCCGGTGGCGAGCCGATCGACGGCCTCGTCGAGCCGGCGGTACGTCCAGCGGCGGCCGGTGGGAACGTCGACCAGTGCCTCGCGATCGCCGTGGAGGGCCGCGATGGCCTCGAGGCGGGCGCCGATGGTCTCGCCCAGCAAAGGCTTGTCGGCCGGGCCGCTCGCGTAGCTCACGCCCGCGCTCGGCGTGGTGTGGGGTTGCCCGGCTGGTGCCGTTTCGGCGCGGCTCATCATGCCCTCCTGGTTTCGACGGTGGCCACCCGGCCGCGCAGGCTGCGGCGGAGGATCTTGCCGTTCGGGTTCTTCGGGATTTCGTCGAGGATCTCGACGGTTCGGGGGTATTTGAACGCCGCGAGCCGCTGCTTGCAGAAGGCGACCAGCTCGCCGGGTTCGGCGTGCGCTCCGGGTTTGAGGCTGACGAACGCCGCGACGGTCTCGCCCCGGTAGCTGTCCGGGACGCCGACCACGGCGGCTTCCTTGACCGCTGGGTGCTGGTAGAGGACGTCCTCGACCTCGCGGGGCCAGATCTTGAATCCGGAGGCGATGATCAGGTCCTTTTTCCGGTCCACGATGTAGAACCAGCCCTCGGTGTCCATGAAGCCGACGTCGCCGGTGAACAGCCGTCCCCCCGGTATCGCCTTCTCGCTTTCGGCCGGCTTCCGCCAATAACCGGGGACGACGCTGTCGCTCTCCATGACCAGTTCGCCGACTTCGCCGACCGGGACGTCGTTGCCGTGTTCGTCGACGACGCGAACGACGTACCCGCTCACCGGCGGGCCCACCGACAGTGCGCCGCTGTCCGGGTCGACCGGCGCCCGCCGTCCGGCGGGGACGGCGTGCGACTCCGAGGTCACCTCGGTCAAGCCGTAGAGGTTGTGCACGTAGGCGCCGAACCTCTTCTCGAGCTCCTCGACGGTGGTCGGCGAGACAGCTTGCCCGCCACTCCAGAGCTTCGACAGCGATGACAGGTCGAACGAATCGATGGTGGGTTCGTTCAGGAGGGCGATGTAGGCGGTGATCGAGCCCATCACCCAGCTCGCGCGGTACTTCTCGATCAGCCTCGCCATCATCACGGGGTGGAAGCGGTAGCCGAGCACCAACGGCATCGGCAGCAGGAAGGCGACGCCGATATGGGCGATCAGGCCGGTGACATGGAACAGAGGTGCGATCCCGAGGCAGACGTCCTGATCGGTCAGTTTGCACCAGTTGCGGTAGTTCTCCGAGCTGAACACGACGCCACGGTGCAGGTTCATCGCGCCCTTCGGCGGCCCCGTGGTGCCGGAGGTGTACACCAGAAAGGCCAGATCGTCCCCGGCCGTCTCCACCGTCGGCGGACGCTTGCCGGTATGGCTGCCAATGAGTTCACCCAGGTCGCGCACGCCCTCGACGCGGGCACGCCGGACCCCGGGGAAGATGTCTTCGGGCCAGCTGGTGACGAAGTCGAGTTCGCTGGCGCTGATCACGGCGGTGTCGTGGCGCGAGGTCACCGAGGCGAGCACGGGAACCAGCGATTCCAGCTGGATGAGCACGCGCGGCGCGGCGTCGGCCATCAGCTTGTCCAGCTCGCTGTCGCGGAACATCGGGTTGATCGGGACGAGGACCGCGCCGAGCCGCCAGGTGGCGATCATCGCGAGGACGAACGCCGGCATGTTCTGGACCTGGACCATGACGCGGTCGCCGCGGCCGACGCCGTATTCCTCGGCGAGCCCGACGGCCAGACCCGCCGCCAGCTCGTCTACCTGCCCGGTCGTCAGGGTCGTGTCGAGGTAGTGCAGCAGAGGCGCCCGCGGATCGCGCGCGACGGCCGCGTCGAACATGGCCAGGCCGGTCTCGTGGGGCAGGACCGGGTCGGCCGGGACCCCCTCGTCGTAGAGGGCGAGCCACGGGCGTTCGTCGTAAACAGACATGGTTCACGGCTTCTTTCGGAGGTCGCGGACAGGGTGAACACCACTCGCGGGCGAACGAGCGCGCGGGAGCACGCCGGTCCGCCGAGCGCGGGCCGGTGACGCCGGGTGGTGGTCAGTCTTCGAGGACGCCGCGTTCGGCGAGCATGCCGACGAGCAGGTCGCCGGCGTGGTGAATGTGGGCCTGCATGAAGTCGCGAGCGGCGACCGGGCTGCGCATCTTCAGTGCCCGCATGATGGAGACGTGGTCGTCGCGGGCGGCCAGGGGCCAGCCGGGGACTTCCGCGTGCGCGCCGAAGGGCACGTAGCGCAGCGTCAGGCCGAGCATCCACGCCAGCTTCGGTGCGCCCGCCGCGCGATTGATCAGGCGATGGGTTTCGAAATCCATCGCCTCGATCAGTTCGGCGTCGTTCGCCGCCACCGCTCCGACGAGCTTCTCCTGGTAGTTGTCGAGTGTCTCGATGTCGTCTTCGGTCAGGTTCGGCACGGCAAGCTCGGCGAGTTTGCCGGACACGTAGGCCTGCATGTCGTAGACGTCGAGCACGTCGCGCCGGGTGAGCGGTACGACCCGGAAGCCGCGGCCTGGCTGGAAGTCGACCATGCCTTCGCCGGTCATCGACATCAGCGCCTCACGGACGGGGGTGGCGCTGACGCCCAGGTCATCGGCCAGATGCTCGGCACGCAGTCGTTCGCCGCCGCGCAACTGCCCGGTGATGATCATTTCCCGGAGCTGCTTGGCGACGTGGGGGCTGAGGCGCTCGCGCTGCCGCTGGGGCGTCCTGTCCCCGCTCTTGCGCTCCGCCATCAGCGTCTCCAGCCCCTCTACCTGCAAACACTCCGAACCAGATGCTAGTCCGATGGCGGTCATGACGCCGTTACCGGGCTTCGCGGCCGGTCACGGCCCGCGCGGAAGCTCACGGTCTTCTTGTCCTGGAACAGACGTTCCGTTCTCCAGAGCACGCTGCTCGACAACGACGGCTGGTCCATCATCAGGCCTTCCACGCTGACCTCCTGGTGATGTGCGCTACAAGCGGGGGTTGCACCACTCTGCAACTTCTATAGAGTTTCGTCAACACCGGGCAACACCGCGCGTCATTGATCCGTCGAAGTACGGACCTCACACTCGACAGGCAAGGGCAGATTCTCACCGCCAAGTAGGGGAAAGATGTCAGAAACGACCCAGGACCGCATCGGCGGCGGCCAGGTTCACCGTCGGGATGTGAGCTCAAGTTCTGTAGAAAACTGGGTCGGAGCCAAGTCTGTCCGGCGCTAGCCCAGCCCCAAACCCCGAGGAGAGACACCGTGGTCAAAGCCGTCATCGTCGCCGAACGCGACGCCACGCCCGAAGTCCGCGACATCGAACTGCCCGAACTCGGCCGCGGCGACGTCCGGGTCAAGATCGCCGCCGCCGGCGTCTGCCACTCCGATCTGTCGATGGTGACCGGCGTGATCACCCCGCAGTACCCCGTGGTGCTCGGGCACGAGGCGTCCGGCGTCATCCAGGAGGCCGGCCCCGGCGTGACCGCGGTCCGTCCCGGCGACCGCGTCGTGCTGAACTGGGCGGCGCCGTGCCGGGAATGCTGGTTCTGCCAGGCCGGCGAGCCGTGGCTGTGCAGCACGATCGAGGGCATCACCAGCGTGCCGCGCGGCAGCCTCGGTGACGGCACACCGCTGCACGCCTGCATGGGTGTCGGCGCCTTCGCCGAAGAGATCGTCCTGCCCGCCCAGTCGGTGGTGCCGCTGCCGGACGGCGTTCCGCTCGATGTCGCCGCGCTGCTGGGTTGTGCCGTGCTCACCGGGGTGGGCGCCGTCCGCAACACCGCCGGTGTCCGCGAGGGTCAGTCGGTGCTCGTCGTCGGTCTCGGCGGCATCGGGCTGTGCGCGGTGCTGGGCGCCAAGCTCGCCGGTGCCGACCCGATCATCGCCGTCGACATCTCGCCGGAAAAGGAAGCCTACGCGCGCCAAGCGGGCGCGACGCACTTCATCGTCAGCGAGCCCAAGCTCAGCAAGCAGGTGCGCGCGCTCACCGGTGGTCGCGGTGTCGACCACGCCCTGGAGTGCGTCGGCGCCCCGGCGACCATCCGCGCGGCGTGGAGCGCGGTCCGCCGGGGCGGGCAGTGCACCATCGTCGGGGTCGGTGGGCGTGACCAGGAAGTGGTGTTCAACCCGTTGGAGCTGTTCCACTTCTCGCGCGGCCTGACCAGCTCGATCTACGGGGCGTCCGACCCCGACCGCGACGTCCCGCGACTGGCCGCGGAAGTCCTCTCGGGCCGGCTGGACCTCGCGTCGCTGATCACTCACCGCATCGGACTGGCCGACGTACCCGAAGCCTTCGAACGGATGCGCGGCGGGCACGGCGCCCGGTCGGTGATCGTGTTGGACGCATGATCGTCAACTGACGCCGTCGGTATGCTCGGCGCCGACCTGCGACGCGATACCGGCCACCCGCCTAAACCTGGAACCCCGCGCCCTGTTCCCCGGCGGACCCGCAGCCTGACGGGCCGAACAGGTGTCTCTAAACCAAAGTCGTTGGTCTGGGCATACCCTGCGTCCGTCAGCCCCCGCGTACCCCAACTCGACCGGCGAAGGCGCGTAGCCCGGGAAGGCTGCTGCTGATCGGGTGGCGGAGTAGTTCGCCGGTGATCTGCTGGATGGGTTGGCGGTAGCGGACTTCGTCTGGGGCGGCCTGTTCGGCGGCCAGTAGTGCCCGGTAGCACTGTTCAGGTTTGCCCCATCGGTGGAAGGAGCGGGCAACGTCGGCCCAGTACCGGGCGCGGCGTTCGACCAACGGGATTCCCGCGGCCGGGACGCGGCGTGCGGTCTCGATGGCGGTGCCGAAGTCGCCGAGGACACGGGACATGCTGATCTGGTAGAGCCTGACGCCGGTGGGACCGAAAGCGGTGAAGCGGTGGTTGCTGTCGACACCGAGCCGATCGGCGGTGTCGACGGCTTCGCCGATGAGGTCATGGGCGCTGGTTCGGTTGCCGTCCACTGCGGCGGTGTAGGCGGCCGTGGACAGCAGCGATCCGTAGACCGACAGGTATTCGGGGCCACGGTGGAGGTCGGGTTGGAGTGCGACCGCGGTGTCGAGGACGATTCGATGCGCGGTGGCGGCTTGGCCGGCGCGGCGCAGCACAATGGCCTGGGTCCGGCGTGCGGTGGCCTGGGTGAGGATGTCGCCGCTGGAGTGCGCGGCGTGCAGGGCGCGGTCGGCGGCTGGAGCGGCGAGGTAATCCCGGCTGAGTTTGACCATGAGTTCGGTGGCCAGGGTGTAGAGCTCGGCGAGTTGTCCCTGGGCTGCGGCGATTTCCCCGGTGGCGGTGGCCGCGTGGTGGGTGGCGTGTGCGGTCGGCAGTAGCTGGAGCAGGCTCGTGGCGACGGCGGCGTAGCGGCCGTGCTGGAACACCGACCGTGCGGTGCTCACAGCGTGGCGCAGGGTGGGCAGGGTGGTCGGCGCGCCGGTGGAGGCCAGTGCGTTGAGCAGCAGGGCCCCCAGCCCGGCGACCGGGTTGGTAGCGGCCGCCGCGGGCGGCATGCCGACGACCGCGGTTCCGGCGAGGCTGGTCAGTCCTGCCAGCACTGTGCGACGACGCATCGGGTCGGTCCCCTCGTCGGGCGTCAGTTTGGCCTCGACCTTAGCCGTGGGTGTGGCGATCGGCACGGATCGTTGCCGGGTGTCGGCCACGCCGAGCACATGCGGTGGAACGTGCAACGTCTCGGCGAGGGCGGCGAGCACATCACCTTCCGTCGAGGCGGGGTTTGCGCCTGCTGCGTGGGTGAGGACTGGCCCCAGGTCGCCGTCCCTCCGGCAACGGTCCTTCATTGAGGCCAACCTGCTGGCCCGGACTTCTTCTCGCCCTTTGCCCTAGTCGCCGTCTCCGGGTGCGGCCCCCTGCACCCTCCACACGGCTCACAATGCGAGCCGTGTGGTTAGTGTGCAACTCCCCCCTCGGACACACTTTCGTGGCATACCTGCCACATCATACGTACCAGTGCTCAAACGCACTCCAACACCTGAGCGTGGCCAGTAGGCCACGCTCTCGTGCTTTCCGGCGGTGGTCGTCATGACCAGTGCCGTGA
>NZ_VJWX01000327.1 GCF_007713715.1 Amycolatopsis rhizosphaerae | reverse complement strand
GCAGGGGATTGGTGGTGTCGGCGGGGGGTGGTGCGTTCAGGGCGGCGACCGGGTTGATGATGCCGTAGCCGAGGCGGTCGTCGATCCTGCCGCCGCCGCCGGAGGCGGTGGTGATCATGGTGCGGATGACCTGGCCCGCGGTCCAGCCGGGGTGGATGCCGAGGAGCAGGGCGGCTTCGGCGGCGGTCAGCGGCGCGCTGAAGGAGGTGCCGGACAGGGTCAGTTCGGGTGGGTTGGAGTAGACCAGCGGGATGTCGACCGCGGGGGCGGCGACGGTGATCTGCGGTCCCGATTCGGAGCCGGGCCAGGACTGGCCGTGCTGGTCGCTACCGGCCACGGCGACGACTCCCGGGCAGGCGGCCGGAAACTTCCGTTCATTGGCGCCACGTCCCTCATTGCCCGCGCTGGCCACGACGATCACCTGGTGGTTCTGCGCGTAGCGAACCGCGTCGAGCAGACCGGCGGGCTCGTCGGGGTAAGTGAGGGAGATGCTGACCACGCGGGCCCCGTGGTCGACTGCGTAGCGCAGCGAGTCGGGTAGGTACGAGGAGGTCTGCAGGTGCAGCCCGAGGATCTTGGCGTCCGGCGCGAGGCCCTGCTCGCCCTGGGCGCCACCGCCGTGGCCGGCGATCAACAGGGCCGCCCAGGTGGCGTGGAACTGGCCCTGCGATCCGCCGTCGGGACGCAGGGTGGTGGCGTTGAGGTCGGCGTACCCGCTGTCGACGACCGAGCCCGCCAGCTCGGGCCGGCCGGGGTCGAGCCCGGTCTCGTCGATGACGGCAACCGTCACGCCCGTGCCGGTGGAGCGAGTCCAGGCCCCGGCCGCGTCCAAGTGGGCCGCGTCCAGGAACCACTCCCGGCCGGGCAGCGGATCCGCCCAGCCCGGCACCGGCGCGTGAATCGACGCCGTGAGCAGGAGTGCCGCGAGCACAGCGGTCACCCGCCATGCCCGTCCGCCAAGACGATGGTTGCTGCCGCCGGCCGGCGAAGAAGTGGTCATGGCGGTTGGATGCTTGACACGGCGGTTGCGTTCCGGCGCTGGGCCAGGAGGTACCGGCAGGTCCACACCAACGGGGACATTCGGAGATCTTCCGTGATCTTCCGTGATCTTCCGTGCGCACCCAGACGAAACACCGCCTCTCTTCCTGGTGTCCAGCGGTTTTCGAGGCGGTCGTCAAGAGTTGACATGATCGGGATCACGCGGTTACGGTGACCTGACTGGGAAGGTTGGCAAATCGCCAACAGATTGACTTCGATTCGGGTCTTTCCGGACCCGGATGAATGGGGGTCTTTCGATGCGTTCCTGCTTTTCGGCCGACCCTGGAAACCCGTACTGACCAGGCCGGCGTCACCGCAACAGAACTCCGCTCCGCTGAATGGCGTGTTTGGTGCCGCCTTTCTCGTGGCGCGGAAAAATGTTGCCGCCTGCGCGGCGACGCGGATGAAGAAAGGAAGGAATCGATGGAAGAACACGTCGAAGAACGGTTGCCCTACGAGCCGCCACAGGTCGCCGAGGCCGGCGATTTCGCCACCGAGACGCGGGGTGCGGGCGGGCTGATCCCCGAGTATGTCACCCATATCCCGCACTGAGTGGGGCATCGCCGGATGGTGACCTCAGGCGACTCGTGGTTCGTCGTGCTCGCGGACCAGGAGGGAACGCGGAGCACGGCGCACGGCCTGCGGTCGCGGGCGGACCAGTGGGTGCCGCACCCATCGGGGCGGCCCTGGCTGCTCGCCCGAGGCCACGACCTGCTGGTCGCCGAGGTGCCCTCCGGCAGGCTGGCGGTGATCGGGCAGTGCCCGGTCACCGCCGCCGAACTCGCCACCCGCGTGGCAGGGTTGTCGGGTCCGGCGGACCTCGACCGGCTGGCCGTCGAACTGCCGGGAAGCTTCCACCTGCTCGCCACCGTCGGCGGCGAGGTCCGGGTCCAGGGAAGCGCTTCCGGTCTCCGCCGGGTCTGCTACGGCCGTGCGGGCGACATCGCGCTCGCCTCCGACCGGGCCGACGTGGTGGCGGCGCTGCTGGGCGCGGAGGTCGACCCCGAGCGGCTCGCGCTGTGGTTGCTGTTTCCTGGCGTGCCCGCGCCACTGTCCGACGTGTCCCCGTGGCGCGGGGTGCGGAAGGTGCCGCCGGGCGCGTTCCTGCATCTCGACGGCGCGGGCGGCGCGCACGAACGGACCTGGTGGACGCCCCCCGAGCCGTCGCTGTCGCTCGCCGAGGGCGCCGCGAAGCTGGCCGAAACGCTGTCGGCGAACATGGCGTCGCTGGCCAGGGAGAGCGACGTCCTGGGCGCGGACCTGTCCGGCGGGCTGGACTCCACGTCACTGTGCTTTCTCGCCGCCCGCGCCGGGGCCCGGGTTTCCGCGGTCACCTACGTCGGCCGAGACCCCGGCAACGACGACGCGGACTGGGCCACCTCGGCGGCCAGGCTGGCGGCGGGGACGTTCACGCACCGGCTGCTGCAGCCGGACGAACTCCCGTTGTCCTACGCGGGCCTGTGGGAGCCCGGCGAGCCGATGGACGAGCCGTTCATCGGGCTACGGGACGCGGCCCGGATCGCGTTCGGTGTCCGGCAGGCCGGGCGTTCCGGCGCTCGCCACCATCTCAGCGGCTTCGGCGCGGACGAGGTGCTCGAGGCCCCTCCCGCCGCGCTGCACACCATCGTGCGGCAGCAGCCCCGGCTGGCGTCGTCCTACCTCCGTGGCCAGCGCTCGAAGTACCGCTGGCCGCTGGCGGCGGTGCTGAGCGCGGTGGCCGATCGCCGGTCGTACCCGGACTGGCTGGCCGACGCCGCGGCGGAGGTGGCGGTCTTCGGCTCGGCCCGGGACACGTCGCCGGCCCTGCACTGGGACGGGCCGTTCCGGGTCCCGCCCTGGGTGACCCCGTCGGCGACGCACGCCATCCGCGGGCTGATGCGCCAGGCCGCGTCCGGTGCACGGCCGCTCGCGCCCACTCGCGGACAGCACGCCGCGCTCGCCGTGACCCGGCGTGGGACCTCCGCCTACCGGCTGGTGCAGCGTTTCGTCGGGCGCACAGGCCACCGGCTGGTGCTGCCGTTCCTCGACGACCAGGTGCTCACCACGTGCCTGTCGGTCCGGTTGCACGAACGCACCACGCCATGGCGGTACAAGCCACTGCTCGTCGAGGCGATGCGGGGCTTCGTCCCGGACGGCGCGCTTTCCCGTTCCACCAAGGGAAACATCGCCGGCGAGCTGTACCTCGGGCTGCGCCGGTCCCGGGACCGGCTCGCCGAACTGCTGGACGATCCCGTGCTCGGCAGGCTCGGGCTGGTCGACGTGGACAGCCTGCGGACGGCCTGCCTCGCCCTCTACCCGCCCACGGTGCCGATCGCGGTCGTGGAAGCCACGCTCGCCTGCGAGGTGTGGCTGCGCGCCGTGACCGGCACCCGAACCCCGATCGTGAAGGCCCGCTGATGAAACTGCGCGCGGACGTCTCCGTGACCGACACCGACACCGGGCTGGTGCTGCTCGACGAGCGCGCCGGCAAGTACTTCCAGATGAACTCGACCGGAGCGTTCGTCCTCCACCGCCTGCTGGAGGGAGTCCCCGAACCCGACGTCGTCTCCCTGCTCCGGAAGCGGTACGCGGTCGGCGCCGAGCGCGCCGCCGCCGACGTGGCCGCACTGGTGGACCGGCTCCGGTCGGCCGGCCTCGTCTCGGGAGGGTGGCGATGAGCGTTCCCACCACCGTCCTCCGCGAACGCGTGCGGTTGTCGCCGGTCGAGCGCGCGCTCGCCCTGCTCGCGGTCGGGATCGCCCGCGTGCTCGCCAACCGGTCGCCGCGGCGGATCCGGGCGCTGCTCGGCAGGGTCAGGTCCGGTGCCCGGCCGGCGACCGCCGAGCAGGCCGCAGCGGCCCGGCGGGCGGTCGTGTCGGTCAGCGTCTCGTGTGCCGGCGAGGGATGCCTGCAGCGGTCCATCGCGACCGCGCTGCTATGTCGGTTCCACGGCGTGTGGCCGACGTGGCGGGTCGGCGTGCGGGTCGACCCGTTCGCCGCGCACGCCTGGGTGGAGGCCGACGGTGTCCCGGTTGGCGAACCGCACCCACCCGGCTCCTACCGCCCGATTCTGTCCGTGCCGCCCGCTGGCGACGATGGTGCTTAAGGGGGCCGGATGCCGCCCCGCTTGCCGGGTCTCACACCGCATGCCATCTCGATCCCGCGCGGCCCGGGTTTTCTCGGTTCTCGCACGGTGATGTCGCCCGAGATCAATCTCAGTTCGTGACATTTCTGTTTCGGCGCCTCGGGGTATCCGGTGGTACACCGGAAGGATGCGCTTGGAGAGGTGGCTCGGCGGTCTCGGCGGCGCGGTGTGGATCGGTTCCTGGTACCTGATGTACCTGGAGATCACCCGCTGGCATCACGTGAAGCCGTCGCTGGCGTTCAACTCCGATGTGGCCCCCGGTGCTCGTCCCGGGCAGGCGCTGATCCTGCTCTACGTCGCCTGCGTAGTGGGGCCGTTGGTAGTTCTGGCCATCTTGGTCAGGGGAATCGTTCATCACCGACGATTCACTCGGTAATTATTCCCACCCCTTGTGGAGATGGTTCACCGGTTCGCGGCCGACTCGAGCTTTACCGGTGGCCGCGCGGTCGGCCGACGGGTAGCCACGGCGACGCCGGTCAGGCACAGCAAACCGCCGACCAGCGCGAGCGGCGCGGGAATCTCGCCGAGCAGCACCCAGGACAGCAGCACGACGAGCGCGGGGACGGCGTAGGTGGCCGCGGCGAGCCGGCCCACGGCCGATCGGGACAGGGCGTATCCCCACGTCAGGAACGCTACCGCGGTCGGGAAGACGCCAAGATAGGCAGTTCCGGCGATCGCCGGTCCGGGCGCGGTGGCAAGTTCGGTGACCAGCGACGGCAGAAAAGGCAGCAGCGCGACCGTCCCGGCAACGGCGCCGAGCCAGGTGACGGTCAGCGCGTTGACTCGGACCAGCAGGCGCTTCTGCGCGACGGCGGCACTGGCGTAGAGCAGCGCGGCAAGCAGGCCGAGCAGCACACCGGAGATGTCCGTACCACCGGCCGCGGTGGTCGTCGCAATGAGCACGACGCCGGTGAACGCGATCGCCATCCCAGCCAGCAGCCGGGCTGGGAAGCCCTCCTTGAGCAGCAGCCCGGCCAGCACGGCGACCACCGCCGGCGCCACGTTCACCAACATCGCGGCGGTGCCGGCGTCGAGGTGCCGCTCGGCGGCGTTGAGCGACAGGTTGTAGAGCCCGAACCAGGCCACGCCCCACAGCGCGACCGCTCCGAGCGTTCGGCCCTGTGGCAGCGGCGCTGCGGCGCGGCCGCGGCGGGCCCGCACGACCAGCACAATCACGGTCAGGGTCAGCGACCCGACCAGCATCCTGCCCAGTGCCAGCGAGCCGGGCGACAGGTCGTGTCCGACGACCCGGATACCGATGAACGCCGAACCCCAGAGAACGACGGTCGTCGATGCGGCCGCGATCGGCAGGAACTGCCGGGAGATCGTCATGATGCCAGGCTGCGCCACACAACCGTTCAGCACCAGCGATTTTTACTACTGCACAATTCAGTCAAGCTGTATGGTCTTCCTGTGCTCGACGTTCACCGCCTGCGTGTCTTCCGCTCGGTCGTCGCCAGTCAATCGGTGCAGGCGGCCGCGGCGAACCTGGGCTATACCCCGTCCGCGGTGAGCCAGCACATCACCGCGCTGCAGCGCGAGACCGGGCTGGTGCTGTTCGAGCGGGCCGGCCGCGGGCTGCGCGCGACCGCGGCCGGGCTGGTGCTGGCCGAGCAGGCCGACGGAATCCTGAACCGGCTCGGTGAGGCCGAGGTCGTCGTCGCGGACCTGCGGGCAGGGCGGACCGGATCGCTGTCGCTGTCCTACTTCGCCTCGGCCGGCGGGGCCTGGCTGCCCCGGGTCGTCCGCCGTCTCACTGGCGAGTTCCCCGGGGTCCGGCTGGACCTCGCGCTGCGCGAATGGCTGCCCGACGACCCGGCTGAGCGGTCCGACCTGCAAATCGCCGTCGAACGGCCGGACTACGAGGCCTGGCCCGGGTTCACCGCGCACCACTTACTCGACGACCCCTACGTTGCTGTGCTCCCGGAGACCCATCCGCTGGCCGCGCGGGATGAGGTCGAGCTGGCCGAGCTCAGCTCCGAGCGGTGGGTGGACAACGACTTTGCCCGCGGCTGGTGCCGACGCAACCTGCTCGAGGCGTGCACAGCGGCGGGATTCCGGCCGCCGTTCCACGTCGAGGCGCACGACTACCCGACCGCGCTCGCGTTCGTCGCCGCCGGGATCGGGATCACCGTGCTGCCGCAGCTCGGGACCACCCACCTCCCAGCCGGGACACGCGTTGTGCCCCTCGTCCGGCCGATGCCGGTGCGGTCGATCCTCGCCGTGGTGCGCGACGCCGTCGCGCACACGCCACCCGCCCTCGCCGCGCTGGAGGAAATGCGGTCGATCGCCAGTGGAAACACATTCGGCGAAGGTCCGGACAACACAGCCGCCCCAGGCGTCCGCGATCTCCCGCAGCTGTCCCCGGCCGCGCTTGCCAGGCACGTCGAGGGGCATCACGTCGAGCAGGATGAACTCCGCCGGGACGGAGGCGGCCGGCAGCCGGGAACCGGGAGCGAGGCGGGCCCGCAGAGCGGCCGGGGTCAGCTCGGGTGAGTTCGTGATGAAGAACGCGACCCAGCCGGACCTCGCCCCCTCCCCGACCGGCGTCACGGCGGCCTCGTTCACCTGCTGGTGGAACCGGACGGGGTGCCGGCGCCGAGCCTGCTGACGCCTGCCTTCGAGTAGGGTTGGCCGACGTGGACGACCGGAGATGGGGTTACGAGGAAGCCGATGACCTGGAGTACGAAGACCAGGTTGGCCCGATGAACCCAGCCGCAGGAGTTCATCGACAATGTGTTCGACCCCGCCGCGACCATGTCCGGCGTCGACGCGGCCGGATGTTCCTGGCCATCGGTGCAGGACTCGTCATCGCTGTCGTCGCAGGCTATTTCGCCGTGACAGCTTTCTGAGACAACCACTTTCACCAGGGTGCGGCCGGCCGTGGCGGTGCTGACTACTTGTGTTGCGCCCCAACAGGAACCTGGTGCTGGTGGCGCCGACGCCACCAGCACCTCGCCCAACAAGCCCACTACCGGCGAAGACCAGCCAACACGTCGGGTCACTTCGCGGTCGGCGCGGCCGCGAGCTGTTCCCTCAATCGGGAATGGGGAATCCCTGTGCCTTCAAAACCGCGTGTGCCACCTTCTCGTCCTGCTCGGCGCTCCCGCCGGAGATGCCAAGACCTCCCACGCACACGCCGTTGTCGAACAGCGGGAACCCTCCGCCCACGGCCATCAGCCGCGGGTGCTTGGCCAACGGTGCCACGTGCGGATCGGCGACGAGGGAGTTCCAGGTGTGCGTCGGGAGCCGGAACGATGCCGCGGTCCACGCCTTGTCGACCGCGACCTCGGCGGCGAGGAACGGGGTCCTGTCGGCGCGTTCGAAAGCCACCAGATGGCCACCGGCGTCGGTGATCGCCGTGGCGACGTCGATGTCGGCCTCGGTGGCTTCCTTGCGCACGGCCTCGATCAGCGCGACGGCGGCGGCGCGACTGATCGAGGGCGCGTTGTGCGTTTTCGCCGGGGTTTGCTCGGTCAAGGACATTTTCCCTCTTTCGGTCGACTTCGCAGACTCAGCGCAGCGCGGACTTCGACGTGGGTACGACCCTGGTCACCTTGATCTGGTCGACGAGCACGAAGCTCTTCACCTTGGGGTCCAACTCGGCCCGCCAGCGGTCGCTCTGGTAGACGTCGGCATAAAGCGCGGTTCGCTCCTGCTCGTCCTCGAATCGGCGGATCCACACGTAGCCGTCCGGGTCCTCCTCGTCCACGAACGACGCCGTGACCGACATTCCCTTTTCCGCCTGGAACGGGATGACGGTTTCCTCCATGTAGCGGACCCATTCGTCGCGGCGCCCAGGCTGGATCTGGTAGCGGCGGATCTCGTAGAACATTTGATACTCCTTAGTGCTTCTCGTGGTGGGGGTTCAGGAGGTGATGTGGAGGACGAGTTTGCCGTGGGTGTGGTTGGATTCGCCG